>JRFF01000045.1 GCA_000753575.1 Candidatus Izimoplasma sp. HR2
ACACCTTAATTAATACTAGTCCTTTTTTTACAGTGTCCTTGACATTGGGTCCACTTTAAATTCCTTCAACTTTTCTTTTATAAAAATATACCAAATATTAAATTTACAAGTAATGCTACTGAATATGCTATAACAAATGGATAAATAACACTAAATACTGTCCATTTTACTGATCCTGTTTCACTTTTAATAGTAGCTATAGTAGCAATACAAGGTACATATAAACTTGCAAATACAATATATGTTAATGCTGATAAAGTTGTAAATCCTGATGCTATATCACCAACATATAAGATATTTAAACTTGAAACTACAACTTCTTTAGCCAATACTCCACTAATTAAACTTGATGTTGCCTGCCAATCTCCAAATCCTAATGGATTAAAGATTGGAGCAATAACTCCAGCTATGTTACTTAAGAAACTATCTTCAGGATTAATATTAATACCATCCATACCTATATTACTAAGTAACCATAAAATCATAGATCCTACTAATATAAACGTTCCTGCCTTTTTAACAAATCTTTTAGCTTTTTCTAATGCTTGATAAGTAATAGTACGTAATTGTGGAATTCTGTAAGGTGGTACCTCTAGTAAAAATTTACTTCCACTACCTCTGAAGTATGTTAGATTAAGGAATTTAGCACTTAATAAAGTTACCATAATACCTAATAAGTATAATCCTAATATAATAAATGCTGTATATTTATCAAAGAATAAAGATGCAAATATACCATAAATAGGTAGTCTTGCACTACAACTTATAAAAGGAATAGTAAGAATTGTTAAAATTCTTTCTTTTTTATCCGCAATTGTTCTTGTAGCCATAATTGCTGGTACAGTACATCCGAATCCAGTAATTATTGGTACAATACTTTTACCATTAAATCCAAATTTACTTAAAAATCTATCCATAACTATAGCAACACGTGCCATATATCCTGTACCTTCAAGTACTGCGAGCATAAAGAATAAAACTATTATTTGAGGTAAAAATACTAGTATACCCCCAATTCCACCCATTATACCATCAATTAATAGGCCGTACATAAATCCTGTTAGGCCTAAAAACTCTAAAGCTTGTCCTAAATAATAAACTAAGTAATCATTCCATCCAATTTCGAAGTAAGTTGTTAGAAAATTACCTACACCTAAGATTTTTCCAAAACTTACTTGATAAATAGCTAACATTATCAAGAAGAAAATCGGTATACCAAACTTAGGATGTGTAATAATTCGATCTATCTTTTGATTAAAGTATTTTGAATGTTCTTTTTCTTCCACTTTAATTAAACATTCTTCAACAAGATTATTAATAAACTCTCTTCTTGTATTAAAGATAGCTCCTTTTAAGCTAAAAGCAACTTTAGCTTCAATAATTCTATCTTCTACTTCTTTAACAACTTCTCTTATTTTTTCTTCTTTTACTAAATTTAAAAACTTAAAGATTCCTTCATTACCTTCTAAAATTTGCATAGCAAGCCATTTTTTTTTGACTTGAATAACATCATATCTTAGTAAATCATGAATTCGTTGTAATCCCCATTTAATAATAGGATCATAATCTAATTCTAACGCTTTTGTTATTCTTAAATTTTGCATTTCATGAGCTATTTGTTTTTGATCTTCATTTTGTCTATCTCTAGCACTAATGCTTATCGCATTAACTTTTAATCTATCTTTTACTTTATCAATATCAATAACATACCCATTATTTCTAAGAGCATCCTTTAAATTAAATACAAGCATACTAGGAACACCTAACTCTAGCAATTGTACAGTTAAGTGTAAATTACGTCTTAAGTGAGTTGAATCAATAATATTAACAACCCCGTTATATGATTCATTCAACAGTGAATATGTAACTATTCCCTCATCTTGACTAGATGGTGAAACATTATATGTTCCTGGTAAATCAACCAAGTTAGCACCTTCATAATGTTTTACATGATGAACTCTTTTTTCAACTGTAACACCACTATAGTTACCAACATGAACATGAGATTGAGTCATAAAGTTAAAAAATGTACTTTTCCCTACATTCGGATTACCGGCGAGTAAATATATCATTTTTTCACCTCAATTTTTTCTGCGTCTTCTTTTCTTAAACAAATTTCAATATCATCAACTTCGATAATATATAATCTATTAGAAGATAATTTATTTAACATCACTACAGTTGCGCTTTCATATATCCCTAAATCCATTAATCTTTTAGTAAATGATTTATCTATATTACTAAGAGAAATAATTTTAGCTACTTCTTTCCTATCTAAATCAGTTATATTCATAATTATCACTCCTATATTGAATTATAAAGTAAACAAAAAAAAATTACAACAAATTCGTAATTTTTTTAAATAGTCTTACAAAGTGGAAATAATTATTAATTATCTACCTTGTCCTAACGCCTTAATGAAGCACGCATTATCTTTTTTACATGTATCTTTTTCATAATGATCACAAACACCTTCAACTACTAATTGCAACTTAGTAATTGTGAAGTTCTTAAATGTATCTTGACTTTTAATCAAGTCAAAAATCTTAGAATCATTAAGTTCTATAATATTATTATTTACCTTACAAGTAACATGGATGTGTGAGTCAGCACTATGACTTTTTTCATCAATTGTTAAATCATAATGTTTTTTTCCATTAATAAAAATTTGAGCTACTATTTTATGCTCAATTAGAAAATCAATATTATTATAAACTGTCCCTAAGTTATTATATCCCCTTTTACGAAGCTCAGTATAAATATCTTGGATAGTTAAATGATTTCCCTCTAGCACATCAATAATTGCTCTTCTTTGTTTCGTTATTCTGATATTTTGTTTTCTTAATTCAGAAAATATTTTTTCTCTTTCGTCCATATTATCACCTACAACTATATTAACATTTTTATAAATAAAAGAAAACAAAAATACTCTTATATATCATTCTTTTTTACAAATAACAGCGTTTTTTATATAAACGTCTAATTAATCTAAGCCATTTCATCTCCTATATTATAAATAGACAAAAAAAGAAAAACTTTAGTAATTAAGTTTTTCTTTTATTATTTTCTCTATAAAGTCTGGTACAAAAGGTCCTAATTCACCTTTAAATAAAGCAATTTCTTTTACTGTAGTACTTGATAAAAATGAGTACTTATTATCAGTCATAAAGAATACGCTATCAATCTCTTTTTCTATTACACGGTTAGTATGAGTTAATTGAAACTCATATTCAAAGTCAGTCATAGCTCTTAATCCCCTAATTAAATGAGTTGCACCTAATTGTTTTGTTGCTTTAACTGAAAGTTCATTAGATATAACAACTTCTATTTTATCAATACATGGCTTAAGTGCTTCTTTAACCATCTCTACTCTCTCTTCTGGAGTAAACATAGTTTTCTTACTAGGATTAATACTAATTAAGATAATTAATCTATCAAAAACTTTTAAAGCTCTTTTAGCTATATCCATATGACCGTAAGTTATCGGATCAAAACTACCCGGGTATACTGCAACTTTCATATTATATTCCCCATTTCATAAATGATATTTTTGTAATTCCTGAAATCTTCTTTTTATACTCTATTATATCATTATTACTTTCTTTTATAGAAGTCTTTTTACTATACAAACAAATAACTATTCCATTTTTGCTTAATAACTTCCTTTTACTAATTATTGAAATCATCTCATCTATCTCTTCTAACTTATATGGAGGATCTAAAAATATTAAGTCAAATTTTTCATTTGTATTATTAAGATAATCAATATACAATGAATGAATTATTTCTGATTTATTTTGAATCTTAAGAGTAAGAATATTATCAGTAATTACATTAATCGCAGTTTTTGAGTTATCTACAAAAACAGCTTTGTCTACTCCTCTACTAATAGCTTCTATTCCTAAAGACCCACTACCAGCAAATAAATCTAAAATAGATAACCCTTCAAAATAAGGACCAATACTATTAAATATTTGTTCTTTAACTTTATCTTTAGTAGATCTTGTATTATCACTATCTACCTCTTTTAATATTCTTGATCTATGCATTCCAGCTATAACTCTCATGTATTCACCTCCAAAAAGGATAAAAAGGCCTTCTTAGGCCTTTTTTATATTTATTGATATGTAATTTTATTTACTGTTTCTCTATCTAGTGATTCAATTAATAAAGTAACAATTTTCACCATTGCATCATAATCATCTTGATGAACAATTGAAGTGTGTGAATGTAAATATCTTACTGGTAAACAGAAAGATATTGAAGGTGCACCAATATGAGACATATGAATAGCTCCACCATCAGTTCCACCACGTTCTAAGAATGTTAATTGGTAAGGAATATTTTCTTTTTCGCATAATCCTACAACATAATCACGAAGGCCTTTATGACCAATCATAGAACTATCTTTAAACATAATTCCTACACCTTTACCAAGAACTGTATTTTTATTTCCACCAGGGAAATCAAAAGCAATTGTTGTGTCTAATGCTATTCCGATATCTGGTTGAATTTTATGTGAACTTGTTTTAGCTCCACGAAGTCCAACTTCTTCTTGAACAGTTCCAACCCCGAAATAGATATTATCATGTTTTTTATCTTGAATATTTTGTAATACTTCGATAGCTGCAGCGCAACCTACGCGGTTATCCCAAGCTTTTCCAAGTAAATACTTCTTATTACTCATTTCAATAGCTTCAATGTAAGGAGTAATCATATCACCAGGTTTAATACCTAGTTTTTCTGCTTCTTCTTTATTTTCAACACCTAAATCTAAATACATTTTATCCATCTCTACTGGCTTAGCTCTTTCTTCAGGAGTTAAGATGTGTGGAGCTTTAGCCCCTATAACCGCTCTTATCTCTTTATTATCACAAGTAGTGATTACCAGTTGTTGTGAAAGCATTACTTGGCTCCACCAACCACCAGCTGGAGTAAACTTAACATATCCTTCTTTAGTAATTGTAGTTACCATAAATCCAACTTCATCCATATGACCTGCTACCATAATTCTAGGTCCATTAGGATTTCCTACTTTTTTAGCAATGATACTTCCTAAGTTATCAAAACTAACTTCAGAAATATCTTTCATTTTTTCATTCATGTACTGTCTTACTTGTCTTTCGTTACCAGGAATACCATTTAACATTGACATTTCTTTTAACATACCCATTTTGTTCCTCCTAAAGTGTTGAATTATATTATGATTATAACATATTATTAATTTAAAAAACCTCCAAAGCAATATCTATTGATTTTGGAGGTTAATATTTAAAAGTCTTCGTCTATTTTTGCTACTTGATTAGCAATAAAACGATCTAAGATAGATAAGAAGTTTTCTGCTTCTGTATCTGAAATACCATCAATCAAATCGCTTATACAAGCTCTTTCTATAACTGATACTTCCGTACAAAGTCTTTCGCTTCCTTCACTAACAAAGATATTTTGAATTCTTTTATCTTTTTCATTTTTTACTCTATAAATATAGTTATCTCTCTCAAGTCTAGCTAATACACCAGATAATGTTGCTTTATCTGTATCCATTTGCATTAAGATTTCTTTAGCTGTAATCCCAGGTTCTTGATTAGCAACTCTTAAAACCATTAGTTGAGAATAAGTTATGTTTAGTCTTTCTAAATGCTTTGACATCAAACGTTTATAAAGCATACTACTCTTATTTAATTTGTAACACATTTCTTTTACCATGTAGATAACCTCCAATATAATTAGTATACAAAATAATTATACATAATATATGAAAATTGTCAAAAGATATTATATAATATAATAAGAAACAAATGAGGTGAATCTTATGATAAATTTAAATGATGGATTAAAACATATAAATGCAAAATCAATACAAAGTCTTATGAAAGAGAAAGACATTGTCATCATTGATATTAGAGAACAGTTTGAAATTGACATTACTAGTGTTCCTGGAACAGTAAATATTCCAATGCAAGTAGTATTAAATAACTTTAAAGATATATTAAGAAAAGATCAAGAGTATTATATACTATGTCATACTGGTCAACGAAGTTACTACCTTACAAGTGTTTTAGCACAATATGGATATAACGTTATAAATGCATATGGTGGGATAACTTTAATGAACGAGTTCTATGTTCATTATTAATCGTAATTTTTACAATAGGTCAATTTATAGAGTATGTTGTGAAAAACTTTTCAAATAATATTTTATATAAAAAAAGCCAATTAAATTGGCTTTTTATTTTGTAATTATTAACTAACTATTTGATCTTGTTCAGGTTCAACTTCATCCATAATTGGAACAACTTTTTCCTTCACAGGAACATCCGCTACATCATCAGATGCAGGCATAGTTAATGTTTTTTGACGACGATAAGCATTATATCCATTATATCCATCATATCCTAAATATCCACCACTTGCGATGCTTAATACAAGTATAATATGAATTAATATAGCAAGATCAAATGCTGTTTCATAAAATAATATTGTTCCTACTACGATTGCTAATATGTGGAATATAAATAATGGTAAATCGCTTTTTTCGTAATGAGATCCAACACTATAGAAATGAACAACACCACGAAGAAGTAAATAACTTCCCAGGAAGTAACCAAATAAATGACTATCTCCAAATCCTTCTGCTAGTACTAATGGAATTAATATAAGTGCAAGTCCAAGAGCAAAATCAATTGTAATTTCAATAATGTTAATTGTTTTTATTAAATCACTTTTTTGTGTTCTAACAAAAGGTACTAATCTAACAATACTAAACATAACAATTGCAAATCCTATAAATATACTAACAATGTCTTCACCATCCGGCGAGATTTCCAAAAATATTGCAAGCCCTAAAATAAGCGCTGCACCTGTAACTTTTAATAACCATCCATAATTCTTAATAGCTTTCATAAATAATCCTCCTTCTAATAATTCATATATTAATTTCTTTTATTTTTAAGAAAAGTAATTCCTAAATAAGTAAGTACAAACCAAACAATTGTAACTAATTCTATCCAAATTAAGTATAAAGGTATTCCTCCAAAGTTATTAATTATTGGAAACTTATTTGCTTTATTAGGATCTAAGAATAAAAACATAAAATCAGTTCCCATAAAATAGTTAAATACCAACATAAACTTAGCAGCAACTTGTGCCATTATATATGCATATATAGTTTCTCTTTTACTCGGATAAAATCCATGAACCGCCATAAAGTATAACGGTGTTAAGATAAGTATACCATGAGCAAGCATATATTGATAATATCGATAATAGTTTGAATCATATCCAATTATTGGTACAAACAAACTAAGAAGTCCTCCAGCAACTCCTGTAAATAAAACAAATGTATAAATTGTTCTATTCTTAGTAAAAATCAAGATAATTGCTAAAAACATACTAATACTACATAACTGAAAAGGTAGTATTAATGTATCATATCCATAAATTGCATATCTTAAGAGATAGTGGCTTAAGTAAAGAATTATAAAAGCTAACCCAATACTAATTCTAAGACGTTTATCTAATAGTTTATTATTTTTAAAAATATCTTTATATTTAAAAAGAAAATATATTAGCGCAAATAGCACAAATATTGGAAAGAGCCATTCAAAAGTATTTAAGTCATGATAGACCCCTGTTCTATAGTGACTTGTATATGTAAAAAAATCTGCCAAAGTAATCACCCCGTTACTAATTTTACCATTATTTCATTTTTTATAATAATGATAAAATAAAAATATCCTAAATGTTTGGAAACCACTCATTGCAGAACCTCTGTTCTACCACAGTGGTGGCCTCTTGTTTATATCGTAGGTTTCCTCAAGAAACAAGGCACAACACATAATATAAACCTTGGCCCCTTTTAAAATAAGTTGGGGTCGCGGGTGAGTGATTTCCAATCATCTAGGATACATTAATTATATACTTGGAATATTTAAAAGTCAAACCATTAACAAATAACAAAAGAGGACAGTTAGTCCTCTTTTTCGTCTTTGTTGTCCTGTTTTTTAGTATTTGAATATACTTCAATACTTGCAATAATTATAAATATGTAGTTCATATATGCACTATTAAAATACATTGGCTGTAAGAACCCATTTACGAATGCTGTAATGTAAATTAGGATTAATGCAAACCAGATAAAATCTGAATTTCTAGATATAATCATTTTAGTTTTAATATAAAATGTATAAATTAATGCTCCAATTCCTAATATACCCAGTGTTGATGCCTGTGCAAAGATATTATGGTAACTTATTATACCTGTATCTTGCATAAAGTACCTTGAAGTATATAAACCTCCACTACCAAATATAGGAAATTCTTTTAATTTATCCCATGCTATAAGCCAAATATCAAATCTATTATCATAATCTCCAAAGTCTCTAGCAAATAATGTATTAAAATAATCACTTACTATATCTTGTTGTTCTAAGAAGTATAGACCTATTGCTATTAATAAGAAGAAAATAAATCCTTGAATGATTAAACTTAATCTATTCTTTTCTAAATATAGAATAACAGGTACTAATATTACAACATAAACTGCTAAAGTAAATATTGAAGACCTTGAAAGTGTTAAAAGAATTCCTGTTGCACTAATTAAAGCTATTAACATATATGGTAATTTTACTTTAGCTTTTAAAACTACATATCCCATTAATGGTATAGCTAAGATGTTAGTATAGATAATTAAGTTTAGATTTACTCCACCTAAATCAATTAATCTTCTTCTAATGACCTCTATTGGTTCTAAGTCATGACTTACTACAAAATGAAGCATTTCAACTGTTACTAAGAAACTTATATACATAAATATCTTAGCAATATGACTAAAGTTTACTTCATCATCATCAATTGTATTTACTAAATATAAATAAACTACTAAAACAGTAGTAATTTGAATCCAGCCTTCAAATGTAGTAAACAGATCTGGAGTATTAACTGCTGTAATAATAGCGAGTATTGAGAATATTCCTAAAGGAATTGTCATTACTCCTAGTCTTACAAACTTACGATTATATATGAAATCAATTACAACAAGTGCTCCTACAAAGAAACTATATAGTGTAATTAAACTCTTATCATCTGATAAATCATTAAATGCCATTTGAACAAAAAATATTATCGGTAATATATAAATTACTTTCTTTCTTGTGAAGATGGCAAATACTCCTACAACAACAAATAAGGGTATAATATAATCTGTTAAATATCCTAGATAACTCAAAAAGGTTAGTACTGCGAGAAGCACTAAGTATAAGTCAAATTTGATATTCTCTATTATGTTTTTCATCATATTTTTCACCCGTTTTATTATATCATAATACACAGCATAAAAAAAGCAGTTAAACTGCTTATTTTAATGCTTCAATTAATTCAGCTTTTTTTAAAGAAGTGTATCCTGTAAGACCTTTTTCTTTAGCTAATGCTTTTAAAGCTGCTACAGTTAATTTAGATAAGTCTACTGATTCTTCTTTAGCAACTTCTTCTTTAACTGGTGCTTCTTTTTTTACAGCTTCTTTTTTTACTGGTGCTGCTTTTTTAGCAGGTGCCGCTTTAACAGGTGCAGGAATTGTTTCTCCAGCTAAACCTTTTTTAGCGATTTCTACAATTGCAGTAAATCCAGCTGGATCAGTTACTGCGATATCAGCTAACATCTTACGGTTAACTTCTACATTTGCTTTACTTAATCCATTGATTAATTTTGAATATGATAATCCATTTAATCTTGATGCTGCGTTAATTCTTGTTATCCATAGTTTTCTAAAGTCTCTTTTTCTTCTCTTACGATCCTTGTATGCGTAAGCTAATGATTTCATTACTTGTTCATTAGCAGTTTTATATAATAGATGTTTTGATCCAAAATATCCTTTGGCTAACTTTAATATTTTTTTACGTCTTTTTCTTGCTACTGTTCCGCCTTTTACTCTTGGCATAATAAAAACCTCCTAGTTATTTAATATTTGATATTTGTTGTTTAATTCTTTTTAAGTCACCTTTAGATACTTGTAATTCTCCTTTGTGACGACGCTTCGATGCTTTTGATTTATTGCTTAATAAATGTCCTTTATTAGCATGTGTTGCTACTACTTTTCCAGTTCCTGTTTTTTTAACTCTTTTTGCAGTTCCTGAATGAGTTTTCATTTTTGGCATTCTGTTCACTCCTTAAATTTTTATTTATCTTTTTTTGGTGTTAATGTCATAAACATGTTTCTTCCGTCTTGTACAGGTCTACTTTCAATAGATGCTATGTCTTCAACTTCTTTTGCAAAGTTCATCATAACTTCTCTACCTCGACTCGTATAAGCCATTTCACGACCTCTGAAACGAATAGAAATCTTAAGTTTATCTCCACTTTCTAAAAATTTACGGCCATTTTTTAATTTAGTATTAAAATCACCAATATCAATTTTTGGAGACAATCTAATTTCCTTCAACGAAACAGTTTTTTGATGTTTTTTAGCTTCACGTTGTTTTCTTTGTTGTTCATAACGATATTTATTGTAATCGATAAACTTAGCAACTGGTGGTTTAGCACTTAATGCTACTACAACCAAATCTAAGTTTTTATCCCACGCTAAGTTCATTGCTTCTCTAGTATTCATGACACCAAGTTTTTCACCTGTATCAGTAATAACCATAACTTCACGAGCTTTAATTGATTCGTTTACTAGTCCATCGTCTTTACGTTTCGCTGGCATTGAATTGTCGTATCTTCTTCCGATATATTACACCTCCTAATATTTTTTTTCAATATGGAAAGCATATAAAAAGTGCGCGTACCTAGGGTACCCACACTATAAAATTTATAATAAATTTTAGTAGCTTGAACCTATCAATTAATCAATCAGGTGAGAGGGGTACTCTTCTTTCCACATCATTCGTTTTTCTTGTTGCTTAGTAATTGTATATCATTTATTAAACAAAGTCAACTATTATTGATCATCTTTAGGACGAATGAAGTTTTTAGCGTAATCTGCCTTGTTTATTTGCTTATTTCTAGCTATTGCAAGAGCTCCTTTGGGGATATTTTTAGTTACTGTACTTCCAGCAGCTATAAATACATTATCTCCAACTTCTATTGGAGCTACAAGGTTAGTATTACATCCAATAAAGACATCATTACCAATCATTGTTTTATGTTTTTTAACTCCATCATAGTTTACAGTAATACTACCACAACCAAAGTTTACATTATTACCTGTCTCAGTATCACCAATATAAGCTAAATGAGCAGCTTTAGTTCCATTACCTGTTTTACTATTTTTAACTTCAACGAAGTTTCCTATACGGTTATATTCACCAATACTTGCTCCATTTCTCAAGTGAGCAAACGGCCCAATAACAGTATTAGCATGAACTTCACTATCGTGTACTAAACTATGTTTAACTTTTACATTTTCATGAATAGTTGATGTATGAATCTCGGTATTAGGTCCAACTTTAGCTCCTGTTTTAATAATACTAGGTCCAGTAATATATGTATTAGGATAAATAGTAACATTACTTTCAATTTGAACATCATGTCCTATTGTTACAGTCTCAGGGTTAATAATACTTACTCCATTTAACATATGGAACATATTAATTTTTTCTCTTAATACTTTTTCAGCTACACTTACGCTGAATAAGTCATTAACTCCCATAACTTTTGTGTTATCCCATAATACGAAAGTACCAACGATATAGTCTTTTTTCATAATTTCAACGATATCAGTTAAATAGTACTCCCCTTTTCTTTCATTTATCTTGATACTATCAAGAACTTTATATAAATCACTATTATTTACAACGTAAATTCCAGTATTAATTTCTTTAATTCTTTTTTGTTCATCATTACAATCGTTGTGTTCAACGATTGCTTCAATATTTCGATATTCATTACGAATAATTCTACCGTATCCTTTAGGATTTTCAAATTCAGTAGTAACAACAGTTAAATCATTACCTCTATCACAGTGATAAGACATTACTTTATTAATGATTTTATGATCTATTAATGGCATATCTCCTAATAATATAATTGTTGTTCCTCTTTTATGTGCCATTAAATCTTTTGTTGCCATAACAGCATGTCCAGTACCTAATTGTTGTTCCTGATAGGCAAACTCAACACGTCCTTCTAACATATTCTCAAATATTTCTTTTTGATAACCAATAACACAAACTGATTCATCAACAACACTTTTTTCAATGTTTTCAACGATATATTCAATCATTGGTTTCTTTAATATAGGAAATGCACATTTTGGCAATTCCGTTTTCATTCTAGTACCTTTCCCAGCGGCTAGAACAATCGCAAACTTTTTCATTAAACTTCCTCCTTAACCTCATTTATAACCCCAACTATTAAATTAACGTATTTATCTACGTCACTTTTTAACTCACAACTTATTGTAACACGAATAAGAGGTTCTGTCCCACTTGCTCTTATAAGAACTTTCCCATTTATTCCTAAAATACCTTTTACTTCTTCTATAACATCAACAACTCTTTGATCATTTAGTATATCCTTATTAAATGTTCTAATGTTTTCCATTGTTTGAGGCCACATCTTAATATCACTTGTTAATTCTTTTAATGTTTTACCTGTAACTTCTAATATATTTAATAAATACGCTCCAACTAATAACCCATCTCCAGTAGAAATATAGTCTCTTAAAATAACATGTCCACTATTTTCTCCACCAATACTATATCCGTTTTTATTTAGTTCCTCTAAAACGTATTTATCTCCAACTCCTGTTAATACAACTTTAATTCCTTTTCTTTCAAAAGCTTTTATGATTCCTAAGTTAGACATACTAGTTAAAACTACTGTGTCTTTTTTTAGTAATCCATGATCTTTTAAATAGTTTGCAATTATATAAATAATTAAGTCACCGTCAATAATATCTAAATCCTTATCAACAACTAAAACACGATCTCCATCACCATCGAAACTTAAGCCTATATCTAAATTATTATCTTTAACTAATTTAGTAATTGCTTCTAAATGGGTACTACCAACACCTTCATTTATATTCTTACCATCAGGTTTAAATCCAATTTGGTAATGTTCTTTACACATTTCTCTTAAAATCCCATAACTAATTAAATAATTAGCTCCGTTTGCACTATCAAATCCAACTCTTAAACTTGATTGATTAAAATCAAGTGATTCAATTAAATCTAAATATAGATCTAATACTTCTTCACCTGAATATAATTTACCAATAGTAGTTACAGTAAATTTAGGATTATTATCTATAAAATCTTCAATAGCTAATTCTTCAGATTCACTTAATTTATTACCTTTATTAAATACTTTAATACCGTTATCTGTATATGGATTATGGCTTGCAGTAATCATAACTCCTGATACTTCTTTTTGTTTAGAATAATGACTTATTAACGGTGTACTTACAACACCCGCATTCATCACGTCTATTCCAACACTTTGTGCTCCACTAATTACACTATATAGTAATTCACTAGAAGATTCTCTAGTATCCATTCCTATAACTAATCGATTTGTATTTAATACACTTTTTAAGCTTTGTCCTACCTTAAATGCTAGTGAATTAGTTAATTCTAAATTGTATCTTCCTCTAATTCCATCTGTTCCAAAATACTTCGCCATATCTTCCACCTCAATATTATATCTATTGTATCATAATTCTATCTTTTCGCAAATAAAATAGTTAGGTTGAAAACCTAACTATTTAGTTACTCAACTGTTACGCTTTTAGCCAAGTTTCTTGGCTTATCTATATCATATCCACGGTGTAGTGCAGCGTAATACGCTATAAACTGAGCCGGAATAATTGTTAGTAACGGACTAAATAATTCATATACATCATCAAGTACTATTTGGTCATCATGTTCATGAACACCCTTCGTACTAATAACTAATGTTTTAGCTCCTCTACTTTTTACTTCATTTAAGTTGCTTCTAGTATTTTTACTAATATCTCTTTGAGAAATAATCGCGATAACTGGTGTATCTTCTTCTATTAAAGCAATAGTTCCATGCTTTAACTCTCCAGCTGCGAAACCTTCTGTTTGGATATAACTAATTTCTTTTAGTTTTAAACTTGATTCAAGACAAGCATAGTAATCAATACCTCGTCCTATATAGAAACAGTTTCTCTTAGTTAAATACTCTTTTACTAATGTTTCAATATATTCTCTTCTATCAATAACATTTTCAATTGAAATTGCTACTTTACTTAATTCTTTTCTTAAATTGATATGTTTATCACTAAGTCCATATGCAAGTATTGCAAGTATTGCAATTTGTGCTGTATAAGCTTTAGTACTAGCAACTGCGATTTCAGGACCAGCATGTATTTCAACAAAATAATCAGCTTCTCTAGCTAAAGTACTAGTTTTAACATTAGTAATAGTTAAAGTTCTATATCCTTTTGCTTTCACATTAACAAGTACAGCTCTTAAATCTGCAGTTTCACCTGATTGGCTTATAAAGATAAACAAAGGTTTTTTAGATAGTAAAGGCATATTATACGCGAATTCACTAGCTATATGAACTTCAGTAGGGATACCAGCCATCTTTTCAAATAACTCTCTACCAACGCTTCCTGCGTTCATAGAAGTTCCCGCAGCTATAATGTATAAACGATCACTTTCTTCTAAAGCTTCTTTAACTTTTCCATTTAAAATAACTTCTTCTCCATCAAAGTATTTAGTAATGATTGTTCTTATAACACTAGGTTGTTCACTTATTTCTTTTAACATGAAATGAGCGTATTCACCTTTTTCAATATTTGTATAATCAACATCAATTACTTTAACTTCGTGTTTTACAACTTTTCCAATAATATCTAATATTTTATAATCATTTCCACTTATTTCAACAAATGTTTTATCTTTAAGTGGAATATATTCTTTACTATATCCAACAAGTGCCATTAAATCACTTGCGACTATAATTCCTTTATCACCAATTCCTAGTAATAATGGACTTTTATTTTTACAGGCATATAATTTACTTTCATCTTTAGTATCAATAATCGCTAAAGCATACGATCCTTCTAATAAACTCATAGTCTTACGTATTGCTTCATCAACATTCATTTCAAAACTAAATTTTTCTATTAAGTGAGCAATAACCTCAGTATCTGTATCACTATAAAATTTGTTTTCAGTTAAAAGTTCACTTTTTAATTCCTTATAATTGTCTATAACTCCATTATGAACAATAAAAAAACGACTTTCTTCTGAAGTATGAGGATGACTATTAGCTTGATTAGGAACACCGTGTGTAGCCCATCTCGTATGTCCAATACCTAAACATGACTTATAGCTAAAATCCGTAATACTTTCTAAGTGTGCAACTCTACCCTTATCCTTATAAATATTAAAAGTTTTTGATTCACTACCATATAAAGCAATACCAGCTGAATCATAACCTCTATACTCTAATCTTGTAAGTCCACTAATTATTATTTCTCTTGCATCTTCAGTACCAATATATCCTACTATACCGCACATATTATCAACTCCTAATCAGTAATTAAAATATACCATATTATTGTAGTATTGACAATATTTAGTTTATGATATCGTTTTTATTATAAAAAACTAAGATTACCTCTAAAAGACCAAAACAAAGGGCGATATAATACAAATTCGAAAAATATAGATCATATCCTAAATTTTTGAAATAGCCAATATCTACAAAAACTAAATTAAGAAGCTTTGAAAACAGTGATAAATCACTTTTTAGTACCAAATATTCTAAGCTAATACTACTCACAAAATATGTTATAAAAATTATTAATAAACTATACATATTTTTAGTTATAATAATGAGTAATACGTACAAAAGAGTATATAAAACTCCAAAGATCACTAGATCAATTAAAAATTCAAATAAATTAATATCTACTTGATAGTAAGGAGTTAAAAATAACCCAATAATATTCATTAATAAATATAAAAATAGTATAAAAATAACTATCCCAATTATTAACACCATTAGCTTACTAGTTAAAGTTAGTATTCTATCTCTTCTAATAAGAATGTACACATCATATTTATTAATAATAAAGCCATTTATTACTAAAAACATACTTTGTAGAAGAACAACTATTTTTATTAAGGAAATACTACTAAACAAATACTCTTCTAAGTAAAAACTCTCATAATAGACAAGTAAATTATGATCTACATAGAATTTAGATAAAAAGACAAATGAAATCATTGTTATCAATATGATGATTAAGCTTATATATATTATTTTCCAAGAAAACAAGTAAGAAAAATGTAATTTTATTAAGCTAATCATAAATTAATAACCTCATTACTAACATCTTTGAAATCACTTACTAAATGTGTGCTTATTATAAAGATTTTTTCTGAATTTTCTATATATTTTATTAAATAATTTACTCCATCCTTATCTAACCCGCTAATTGGTTCATCAAGTAGATATATATCTGCTTCTTCCATCAAACATTGTATTAAATTTACTTTGGCTTTCATTCCTTTTGATAAACTTGATAATAATTGTTTTCTTTTACCTTCTATTTTGAATAATTTTAGTAATTCTTTAATATTACTTTCTTTATTCTTTATTTTACTTATACTATTTAGACTAGATATGAATTCATCCATAGTTAAATCGTTAGGAAAATATGGTAATTCACTCATATATGATACTTTTCCACTTACCTCAACAATTCCTTCATACTTAATAAAACCAGCAATAGCTCTAAGTATTGTTGATTTACCACTACCATTTTTACCTACTAAAAGTGTAATTCTTTTACCTATTATAAAATCCTTTATTGTTACTACTTCATTTTTGTATTCCTTTATAAAATTGAATACCTTAATTGGGTATTTCATATATGATATACTCATCTTCTAAATTTTCTTGAAAATTACTAGTGCTTATATATGGAAAATCATCAATTATTAAACTATTTTTACCTAAGTTATTTTCATACTCTATTTCAAAGTAAAAGCGATGAATATAATCAATATCTCCAATATAATTTAAGGGAACATACAAAGTTATACTTTGATTTTCTCTCAAGAGAATAGTTTGTTCTATTATGTTACTTGAACTTTTATAATTGTATTCATCAACTAATAATATCTCTTTAACTTCAGTAAATAAGTCAGGTTCTACATATATTTCTGATAGAAAATAATTATTAAATTCTATTGTATTGCTGCCTAAAGAAAATCTATTAATAATTAGATTCTCATTACTTATATTATTCAATTCAATATATATTCCACTGACTGTATTAATTCCATCAATTTCAAAGACTGTGCTTGATAGATTACTTACTGATATTTCATTATTTATATCATCATTAAAAACGTAGTTAAACTCTCCAATAAAGAGCTTTAGTTCTTCTGAGTTGTTATATTCAATACTTAGATAAGTCTTATTAAAATCTATTAAATAGTCATCGGTGTTAAATCCAATTTTGAGTTTAAATTCAACTAAATAATATTCTTCATTTGCATATGTATATGTTCCATTACCAAATGATATATCGTTTATAGTTAACGAGATAATTTCTTCATCTAACTCACTATTTAAACTTACTGAAGAAATGTATTCTTTATTAAAATGGTATGTATCATTTTTATTTACTAAAAACTCTATTTTAAAGGCTTCTAATTCACTACTTCTAAGTATTGAATAGATTTTTGGTGAAGAAATAATTTTAAGAGGTTTATCATCTGGGATAAATAATAATGATATAAATATAACAAGTAAAAATGCTAGTAACCCAAATATTGTTTTAGACTTCATCAATTTGCTCTTTTCTTAAGCTATAGTATTCGGTAGTTACAACAAATATTTCCCAGCCACCTTTTTTTACATTCTTAAAAAATCGAAAATACTTAGCTACTCCGTTGCTTACCTTACCATCTCCTCTAACTTCAACTGTTAATTTAGTCATAGGATCTATATATACTTTTATTTCAAATTCTTCATCTTTTTCCTGATATACAGTTGTTGTTATTGAGAATTTTAATTGCTCTTCAAGGCCTAATTTAAAGCCTTCATCAGTTGCACTTACTTTCATCCCAAGTGACCCAGTAACATTGTATTGTTTCTTAACATATTCATTTGATTTAAATTCTAAATTTTGTGTAATTGGTGTTGTTCCTTCATTTACAATTACAAATAAAGTATCTTTCACATAGGATACTTCTTCGTTTTCCATTCTTGTATATGTTCTCCAACCCCAAAATCTTTTTTTATCAATCTTATCATAATATTTTTCATATTCGTAGTTACTATAATTTTCTAAAAGTTTAGCTCCTCCATGTTCAAATACAAAATCTTTGTAAGTTAAATACTCATTCCCTTGTGACTCTTGAATAAATAATGAAGATATAAATACAAGCATTAATCCAATTACTATTTTTTTCATAATAAAAACACCTCCATTACTATAGTAGTAATAAAGGCGTTGTTTTTCTTTTTTTAACAAAGAATATCTTTATATTTATCAATCATTATAAGAGTATCTTTGTATCCTAAATCAAATCTTCTTTCAATATATCTTTTATTGAAATCAAGTATCCCTCTCAAAGATCTTTTAGGATGAACAGTTATTAGCTTTACTCCTTCAGCACTTTGTTTTTTTACAAATGATACTTTAAATAAATCAAGTACTATTACAATATCACAACCGATATCAACTAATGGCTGATAAGGTGTGTTATCAAGTAACCCACCATCGTAAAACGTTTGGTTATCTATTTCTATTGGTCTAAATACTACAGGAATAGCACAACTAGCAAGTAATGTTTTCTTTATAGTTTCATTATCTAACTCTTTTAAATTTTGATATTTAATCTGTTTCTCTGATTTAAAGAAATGTTTATAGTTAGTACGTAATAAATCAAAGAATGTACTTTTCTCATTTCCTAAATGAGTTGTAGCTACAAAAACATCTTTAGTTCTTATTTTATCGTAATCAACTGAACTATCAATTAGATTTTCTAATTGTCTTGTATTAAATACACCTCTATTTAAGAAATTAAGTTTTTCTTTAAATAATCTTTTATAAATTTGTTTTTCAATATTAAATAAACTATCTTTATTTAAACTCATCCATACTTTATACGCAGTATCATAATCATCCATAGCAAACAAAGCTGCGTTTAAACTCCCTACACTAGCACCTGAATACGCACTAATACACTTATCTAACCCCTTCTCCTTAAAAGCTTTCCAAGCTCCAATCTGGTATGCACCTCGTGCACCTCCACCAGCTAAAGCCAAACCTATTTTAGCCATACAATCCCTCCTTGTAAAATTCATAATTTGTTACTATATTATACCATATTATAACTAATATTTATATTTATATGTTTTAAGTTCAATATCAATAGAAACATCAAGTGAATCAAGCAAGTACAACTCTTCTTTAGCTTTAATACTTGACTTCCAGTAATGAGGAGTCATTAATAATAAACTCTTTAAATCAGCATTTTTAACAGAAATAACTTCCTTTAGATTAGAACTATTAATTTTTATAAAACTGACTGAGTCAAGTTCATTTCTATCTTCTCTTTTTAAAATAATATTTGGATAAATTATTTCTTTTAGTTCAATTAAATGTCCTTGATTAGGTGATATAACAAATAATAATCCATCTTTTTTTAGTACTCTTTCACATTCAGTTAAAGTAATAGGACTAAAAATAGAGATTAATATATCTACTGAATTGTTTAAATAAGGTAACTTATTAGTTGATCCAACTACCCAGTTAATACTTTTATCAAGTTTACATGCTTCAACTATTCCACTTTTTGAAATGTCTATCCCATAATAATTTATTAAAGTTTTATCTAAACTATCCTTTATTTCTTTTAGATAATATCCAATACCACATCCAAGATCAAGAATAGATGTATTTTCTTTTTTACCTTTTAATTCTTGTTTTATAGTTCTAACTAATAAATTAGATATAGATTTATAATAACCACCAAATAGAATATTCTTTCTTGCATTTAACATCTCTGATGAATCACCATGAATCTTACCTTTAATTTGATTGCTCATTAATAAATTAATATATCCTTGTTTAGCAATATCAAAACAATGATTATTTTGACATGAAAACATCTTATTATTAGTATCTTTTATTAAACTTTCTCCACAATTTGGGCATTTTAAGATAGAATCATTATATTTAAACATTAATTTCACCATGCCTTTCAAATTGAGTTTAAGTATTACTTACTCGCAATACTATTAACATATTATAACATATTATTTACTTTTAAAATTAAAAAGAAGCCATATTATGGCCTCTTTACAATTTCTTAATTATGATAACATTTTTGATATAATTGACATTTCTTTAATTATATCACCTTGTTTAATATTTAAAATATCTTCTATTTTACTAGTTACTTTACCAAAGACAGTATGAACACCATCTAAATGTGGGAAGTAATCATGTGCTATAAAGAATTGACTTCCACCTGTATCTTTTCCAGCATGAGCCATTGATAAAGCTCCTGGTTCATGAATATGTGGATTTCCTTTTGTTTCACATTTAATTTGGTAACCAGGTCCACCAGTTCCTGTACCTTGTGGGCAACCACCTTGAGCTACAAACCCAGGGATTACTCTATGGAAATTAAGACCATTATAAAATCCTTTTTCAATTAGTTTTACAAAGTTATCTACTGTACCTGGTGCTTCTTTTTCAAATAATTCGATTATTATTTCTGTGTTATCTTTTTCTAATATTAATTTTGCTTGCATAATATCCTCCTAATATTTTCTTTTCTCTTTATTTTTATATACTTCTTTAATAAATCCGCCACCTAAGCAACGATCATCTTGATAAATTACACAAGCTTGTCCTGGCGTAACTGCTCGAACGTCTTCTAAGAACGTAACTAGTAGTTCATCACCTACATGTTTAATTGTTACTTCTGTATCAGCTTGTCTATATCTGAATTTTGCAGTATATACAAATTTATTATCAAATTCATCATGATTAATTAAGTTAACATCATCAATTAAACATGAATCAGCATATAACGTAGGATGATGGAATCCTTGTCCAATTATTAATTCATTCTTGGCTAAGTCTTTTCCGATAACAAACCAAGGTTCATTTCCATACTCACTACTTCCACCTATACCAAGCCCTTTTCTTTGGCCGATAGTATAATACATTAATCCACTATGTTGTCTAATTACTTTACCTTCAAGCGTAACCATATTACCTTTCTTACTAGGTAAATAGTTGCTTAAGAACTTTTCAAAATCACGTTCTCCAATAAAACAAATTCCTGTGGAATCTTTTTTATCTTTGGTAGGTAAATCATATTTATGTGCTAAATCTCTTACTTCTTTTTTAGTTAAATGTCCAATCGGAAATAAAGTCTTAGCTAACTGAGATTCATTTAACTGACTTAAGAAATATGTTTGATCTTTATTATCATCAATTCCTCTAAACATTGTTGGTCTTTTACCAACTATAGCAACTCTTGCGTAATGTCCCATTGCGATAAAGTCAGCGTTAAACTTTTTCGCATATTTTATAAACGCATCAAATTTTATATATTTATTACATAAAATATCAGGATTAGGAGTTCTACCTTTTTTATATTCATCTAGGAAATAAGTAAAGACATTATCCCAGTATTCTTCAATGAAGTCTACTCTATGAATAGGTATTCCTATTTTTTCAGCTACTTTCTCTGCATCTTGGTAATCTTTTTCTTGTGAACATATCTCATCATCCAGTTCAGGATTACCTAGTACATCATTATTAGTGCTTGAATCCCAGTTTCTCATAAAAAGACCAATAACATTAAACCCTTGTTCTTTTAATAAAACTGCGGCTACACTACTGTCTACTCCACCACTTAATCCTACTACTACTGTTTTTTTCAATTTGTTCACCTCTTTTACTACCTATTATCTATATCACTTGGAAGTCTTAAATCACCACGAGGAGATACGCTAATATCTATAATCTTAGGTGAATCTGGACTTGCTTGTCTTTTAAATTGTTGTGAATAAAATCTTTTAAAGAAATTATTTGAATATTTATTAGATTCTTCTTTTGTTAAATCAAATACTTTTTCTATAAGCCACTTAATTCTATACTCTTGATCACCAAATCTTAAAACTCTGTGAATTATAAAATCATTAATTTCATATTTACCAATAGTTTCTTCAGTTATCTGATTAGATGTTAATTCAGGTGTTATTGGAGTATCTAATATACTTAATAAAGTATCTCTTACATCTTCACTAAATTTATACATAGCATAATTATATATCATAAACCTAACTAATGTCTTAGGAATGCCTGCATTTATTCCATACATACTCATTTGGTCACCGTTATAAGTACACCAACCTAGTGCTAACTCGCTTAAATCACCAGTTCCAAGAACTAGTCCATCATTTTTATTTGCTAGATTCATAAGAATCATAGTTCTAGCTCTTGCTTGTGTATTTTCATAAGTTATATCTTCAGTAACTCCATCATGTCCTATTAAATCAAAATGATCTTTTACATGTTTACTAATATCAATATTTAAAGCTGTTACTCCTAAGTTATTCATTAAATCAATAGCATTCTTTAAAGTTTTTTTAGAAGTATGAAGCCCAGGCATTGTAACACCAATAATATGTTTTCTTTCAATTCCTAAATTATCATATACGCGGATAGCTATTTGAAGAGCGAGTGTTGAATCAAGCCCTCCACTAACACCAATTACTAAACTTTTCGCACGCACATGTTTTACTCTTTTAATTAAAGCATTTTCTTGTAAAGCAGCAATTTTTTCAAAATCACTTAAGATATTTACTTTCGGTACAAATGGCGTGCTATCAAACTTTTTTGAGAAATGGTATTCCTTTGATTTTTTTATTTTAATTTCTACATTAATAATTCCAAAATCAAATTTATTTAAAGTATCTCTATAACTTGCATTAGTTCTTCTACTAAAATCTATTTTATTAAAATCAATATCTCCGTAAATTACTTCTGAATCTTGATTAAAGTTTTCTGTCTCTACTAATAATTCTGAGTTTTGAGCAATTAAGTTATGTCCACTAAACACAGTTTCACTAGTTGATTCATTGACTCCAGCACTACTATAAACATAAGCTCCTGCATTTCTTCTTGAATGTTCTAAAATAGCTCTTGTTCTAATTTCTCTTTTACCTAAAACTTCATTAGAAGCACTTAAGTTAAGAATCATTTTAGCTCCATTCATTGACAAGATATTTCCTGGGCTAAACGGTGCCCACATATCTTCACATATTTCAACTCCAAAACTAACTTCTTCGTCAGGAGTTTTAAATACGATATATCCAAATGGTACAACTTGATTTAAGTATTTAACTTCTTTTCTTTTTTCTACTATGTCAAATCCACTTTGGAACCATCGCTTTTCATAAAATTCACCTGTATTAGGTAAATAGAATTTAGGAACTATTCCTAAAATCTTATCTTCTTGAATTACAAAAGCACAGTTATATAAAACTGAGTCTATTTCAAGTGGAGCACCAATAACAACAATCCCTTTATAAGGATTATTATTTAATAAGTATTCTATTTCATCAACTACATCCCTTAACATACTCTCTTGAAAGAAAAGATCATTACAAGTATACGCAGTAACCCCTAGTTCTGGGAATACAGTAATACTTGAATCAACATCTTTTAAGATATTAATCATCTCTTTAATGTTATATGTAGGGTTTCCTACTTTTAACTTAGGTGTAACACTCGCAACTTTTAAAAAGCCATTTTTATACATACTATTCACCTCGATAAAGTTTATTTTTTACAATGTAATCAAATACTTCACTATTAACTAATTCTTTATTGAATGTTTCTCTAAAATTTGTACTACTAATATCAAGTTTAAAATCCTTATATATTATAAAACTATTTATATGTTTTTTCAATATAATATCTTGTTTAATTACTTTATTTATATCAATTCCATTTCTTCCTAAAACGATTATCTTAAATTCAGATAAAATACCTTCTATATTAATCCATTTACGCATCATTAAAAGGTTGTCAGCCCCAACAACAAAGGCAATATCACAATTATACTTATCACTTAATCTAATAAGTGACTGATATGTACCTAAGTAATCACTATCTTCAAGTTCGAGGTCACATATACTAATACTGTCATACTTTTTTGTAGCAAGTTCCAACATATTTTTACGATGGTGATTACTAACAAGTTCACTCTTAGTATAAGCATTACTTACAGGTAAAAATATAAAAGTATCAGCTTCCATTTTACTTATGACATATTTATAAACTTCTATATGTGCATTAGTAACAGGATTAAACGCTCCACCAAATACAATTTTCATATTTACCACCTCCAAATAAAGTATAACATACTAAATATAATAATGTTTAGAAAAAGTATTGTAATTTTCTTGATAATTTAATCTATTACAATATTTTTATAGCTATAATAAAAACATCACTAAATATTTATCTTAGTGATGTTTAATCTTAATTATTATTAAGCCTATGTTCTATTTACTCAATTTTTTTATCCACCCTGAATCGTAAACTGATTCTCCTAAAATAATTGAAAATAATTCTATAGTCCTATACTCTCTATAAAATATAGCACCTCTTTCTTTATTATTGCTACATTGTATTGTTTCTTCCCCAATAATACTTACATATTGACAGGTTTCTTCAAGTTCAATTAAGTCTGTTAAATTTAAATCTAAATCATATATTTGAATATCTATTAATTCTTGATCAGAATCACAGATATATTGAATAATATTTTCCTCAGTAATATTTATTTCATACCCAAAAGGAACTATAAATTCAGAAAGTACGTTATAATTATCGTCACTTTTTATAATGATTCTTTCGTTTAAATTTGTCTCATAAACACTATAAATAAATACTTCTGAATAAATAGATTTAATATATACCTGAATTAAATATTGTTCATCTGTAATGGCTGAGTAATCTATTTCATCTAATGTTTCAGTTTCAAAATTATAGATTTCTATTTTTAAATTACTTCCATTATTAATATATAGATTATTATTAATATAATATACTTGATCACTATATCTAGATTTATCATCAAGAAGATATTCATGAACAATTGTATTAGATAAAGCATCATAAATATAATATTGATTACTTAAATATGAATAAAAGATAATATGTGTATCTGTAATACTCTTATACCGAGGTGCAACAACATTTAAGGGTACCAGACTTATCACTTTTGTTTCTATATCTACTAGATAGAAATTTGTAATTACTGGATTGGTTTTGAAATCATATGATTGAATTAATAATTTACCATCAACAATAGCGCTAAAATACTCACCCTTTTCTAATTTATAAAATAATACTAACCCTTCATTAACTTGTTTATATATCCCTAAACTAAACCCACTATCAGTTTCTATATTTTGGAAATATTGTTCATTATTATATGTGTCAATATATACTGTAGAGGCTTGGTTATCAGTGTTAATTCCATTAAATGCAAAATAGGCAGCAACTATAATAATATTTACAACTATAAATGAAAATAAGCTAATTAAGAATCCGTAGTATATGTTTTTATTTTTTTTACTATAAAATTCTAAAGATAAAAGATAAATAAAATATAGAGTTATATTTAAATAAAGTAACGAAACCGCTACTTCAGTTTCCTGAAATTCTGTGTATATAAATAGTACAATATATAATACTATTGGTATTAAGAATTTAGTATATTTCATATTAAACTTCTCCACTCTCTAGAATAAATATTATATAATGTATTGATGCAGTTGTTATAAATGATAAAAAATATATAACGAAGAAAATATAATATGACTTAATTAATCTATTAAGGTCTAATTTTTCTTCGTTAATAATTAGTTTGATTGCCTTAAATGAGAAAAATAATATTATAAATAATATTGCTAAATAGAAATAAATTAATACTATAGATTCTTTCCAAAGAAACGGGTAAACAAAAAATAGAAAAATTGGTATTCCAAGAAAAAATATTTCTATTTGTTTTTCACGAGTTTTTATTTTCATAATTAATGTAGTATATCAACAGCTATTGATATACACTCCCTTCCACACATTATAACTCTATATAAATTATACATTAATTCACTTTTAATAACCAATAAAATTATGATATAATAGCTTGAGGTGATTATTGATGAAATTAGATACTAAATATATTTTAGAATTAGCAAAAGAAATATTAATGATTCATAGCCCTAGTGGATTCACTAAGGATATTACAAAAAGAATTGAAGTTGAGGCTGATAAATTTGGTCTTACTTATGAAAGAACTAAAAAAGGAAATACAATTATTTCTTTTGATGGAAGTTCAAGTTATACAGTAGGACTTGCAGTACATGTAGATACTTTAGGAGCTATGGTACGTAGTATTTCATCAACTGGTGAAATTAAGTTTACGACTATTGGCGGTCCTTTATGGCCTACGCTTGATGGTGAATATTGCACTATACAAACTAGAGATGGTAAAAACTATACAGGGACATTCTTATCAACAAGTCCTGCGGTTCATGTTTTTAAAGATGCAAAATCAAAGCCTCGTGATCCTGAAAACATGTATGTAAGAATTGATGAAGTTGTTAAAACTAAAGAAGATGTTTTAAAATTAGGAATTGGTGTAGGTAACTTTATCTTTATTGATCCTAAAACAACAATTACTAAAAGTGGATTTGTAAAATCAAGATTTTTAGATGATAAAATCAATGTAGCTAGTATCTTTGGAATGATTAAATATATGAAAGATAATAAAATAGTTCCTAAATATACACTTAAATTTATAATTTCTACATATGAAGAAGTTGGCCATGGTGCTTCATTCATCCCAGAACTTGATGAAATGATTGCAGTTGATATGGGATGTATTGGTGATGACTTAACCTGTACTGAATTTGATGTATCTATTTGTCCTAAGGATTCAACTGGACCATATGATTATGATTTAACTAATAGATTAGTAAAAACTGCAGAAGATAATAAAATAGCTCATGCAGTTGATATTTACCCATTCTATGGTAGTGATGTATCAGCAGCAATACGTGGTGGTAATGATCTTAAAGGAGCACTTTGTGGTCCTGGAGTGCATGCTTCACATGGTATGGAGAGAACTCACATTGAAGGAATTGAAGCAACAATAGAATTGCTACTTAATTACGTAAAATAGTGTATTGGAGGGGTTATTGTGGGTAAGATAACATATTCATATGGAAGTAATTACAATTTTAGATTAACCATTGGAATGATGATTCAAACTTTCTTTATAATTTTATTTGGAGTTGTTGTTCCATATATTTATATATCCATAGTCTTAATATTAATAATTTTTTATGCTATGGCTTACTCTAAATATAAAAAAGAAGTTTTAATACTTGAAGGTAACTATATTTATAAATCTAACCCATTTATGTCTAGAAAAATTATTAATATATTTGATTATGAAGAATTCAAATTAGAACCATCACTAAATTCTTTTAAAATAACAGCTTATAATCCTAAGTTTGATGTTAGATCAAGAATATTAGTAGATGAATTCTCATCTCCAATTGAAGAAATCTATAAAAATATTATTTCTATGTATAGAAATAATCATTAAAATGATAACATTTTGAAAGTTAGTGCTAATTTATATAGCACTAACTTTTTTTTATGATATAATTTAATGTTAAAGGTGGTAATAATATGATAATTAAATTTCCAGATTACAGTAACTCAATAATGAATGTATCAAATTCAATATTAAAGTATTATGGTGTTAAAACTAAATATAATGGTATTGATGTTTTAGATGAAAAATTAAAGAATGACTATAACCATATTATATATATTTTACTTGATGGCATGGGTACTAATGTAGTAAAAAAACTATTGAAAAAGACTGACGGATTAAGAAGATATATGCGAAAAGAAATCACTTCAGTTTTCCCTCCAACTACTGTTGCAGCAACTGATGCAGTCATTTCTGGAGTTCCTCCAATTACTAATGGACACCTAGGATGGGTTCAATATTTTCCTAATGAAGATGTTAATATGGTAGTATTCCAACAAAGAGATTTTTATGATGAAGACAATATAATTGAAGAAGATTTAAGAGAAAAATACTTATCTTTTAAAAGAATGTATCAACAAATTTCCGAAGTAAATAAAGATGTAAATGCAAGTGAGATATTCCCATCATTTTTAGAAGGTGGAGCTGAATCATTTGCTGAACAAGTTGAAAGAGTTCTCACTAAAGTTAAAAACAATGATAAATCGTTCACATATATTTATTGGACTCAACCAGATTTATATCAACACCAGTTCGGAGTATATAGTGATGAAGTAAAAGATGTTCTTGAAGAGCTAAACGTAAGCTTTGAAGACTTAATAAATAATATTGATGATGATACACTAGTTGTCGTAATCGCAGATCATGGATTAACTGATGTACAGCCACTAAATCTATTTGAATATACAGATATTCTATCTTCACTTAAAAGATTACCTTCGCTAGAACCTCGTGCTACTAATTTCTTTGTTAAAGAAGAAAAACTAGATAGTTTTAGAGAAATGTTTAATCGTTATTTTGAAAATGAGTACTTATTATATTCAAAACAAGAAGTACTTGATATGAAATTATTTGGCGATGGTATTCAACATAAAATGATTGATAGTTTTTTAGGTGATTTTATTGCCATTGCTATTGATAAATATATGTTTGTGCTAAATGAAGGTAAATCGTATAAAGCGCATCACGCAGGTCTTTTAGAAGATGAAATGATGGTACCATTGATAATATACTCAAAAAAATAAACTCCAAATATTGGAGTTTATTTTTTTATTAAAGTAGTAATAAATTTAAAATCTTTTTCGAATGCTTGTATAATCTTTGAATCAAATTGTGTACCTGAGTTATTCTTAATTTCTAAAAGTGCTTGAATTGGAGAAATCATTTTACGATATGTTCTTTTAGTTGTCATTGCATCATATGCATCAGCAACAGCAATTATTCTTGATTCAATTGGTATATCTTCTCCAGAAATACCTCTTGGATATCCTTTTCCATCAATTCTTTCATGGTGAGAAAGAATAATTAAAGATATTCTTCTCATATTTCTTGTTGAATTTAGTATTCTAAATCCAATTTCTGAATGTTTCTTAATTTCTCCATATTCTTCTTTTGTAAGCACACCTTTTTTATTTAGTATTTCAATCGGAATTATTATTTTTCCAATATCATGAAGTAGTGCTGCAGTATGTATTTCTTGAATATTTGTTCTACTTAGTCCCATAGACTGTGCAATTCTTTCAGATAAAATAGATACATCTCTAGAATGACTCTCTGATGAAGGATCCTTTTCATATAATGTATTTAATATTGTTTCTACTGCATTACTTCTAATTGAGCTTAATGTAATTAGTTTTTCCTGATACATTGCGTCTTCAGCATTTTTGTATGAATTTTCAATAGATTGTGTCTCATTATATACTGTATCGTATCCATAAGACGCAGAAATTTTCAAAGAATTAATTTTTTCATTTTCTGTTTTTTCGATTATATTTTTTATGATTTGTTCAGCTTCTTCTTCTGTTGTTTTAGGCAAAACAAATACAAATTCATCTCCACCCATTCTGGCTAGAAAATCATTTTCTCTTATAGATGCTTTAAAAATACTAGTTATTTTCTTAAGTAACTTATCTCCTGAAGAATGTCCGAATGAATCATTAAAGAATTTCAACCCGTTAATATCACTTACTATCAACGTTATTGGATAATTTTCAGGTATATTTATTAATGATATTTGTTTATCATAGAACCTTCTATTATGTAATTTTGTAAGATTATCTACATAACTTAGTCTTTCTAAAGACTCTCTATATTCAATTCTTTTTGATATATCTTTAAAAGAAACAACTGCTCCAATTACTTTTCCATCTTTATATTGTGGATTTGAAGAGAATTCTACAGGAAAATTAGTTCTATCTTTTTTCCATATAAATTCATTATCATTTCTTACACTTTTTTTAGTTCTTAATGAAGTGTATATAGCACAGTCTTGTTTACTATATAATGTTCCATTAGGATAAGAGTGGTGAATCAGTTCATGAATATTAAAACCTAATAGCTCCTCTTCATTATCATATCCTAATAATTGTAATACACTATTATTAACAAATGTACAAATACCATTTATATCTACTCCAAATATACCTTCTGCAGTAGAATCAAGAATCATTTGAGTCTTTTCAGCAGAATCAAGAATTGTGTTTTGATAATCTTGATTAACCTGTTTAAACAGGGTATCTAAAGGTTTGCGAATACTATTAATTACTATTGTATAATATAAAATTCCTAGTCCAATAGTTCTTATAATATGCCCTAAAAAGTTTTGTATTGCAAATACTCCTGCATATTGTGTAAACATAAACGAGGAAATTATAAACAAAATCATCATTAATATTATGTTATTAAAATAGTTATCTCGTTTCTCTTTATCTCTTCTTAGAAGGATAACTATTGAAATTACATAAATTAATTCAATTACATACTCACTGAATATTTTAAAATTTGTTAATCCAGAACCTACGATATAACAATCAGGAAATATTCTTAAGAAAATTAAAATTGTAAAAAGTGCTCCAACTATTGATAAAATTAAAATATTTAAAGAAAAATTAACTTTTTTATTAATAAAAACTATAGCAATTAAAAATACTATAGCTTGCATTCCGGAAGATAAAATCCACAACTGTGTTGGTAGATTTGCATCATAATTAACAAAAAAGTCCATACCTTGATATGCTAAAGCATGAATGAAAACAATTAGTGTTGAAATAAAAATACCAGGAGCTAATCTTACAACTAAATTATTTTTACTAATCTTAATAGCTGAAAGTGAAACAATAAATATAGAAATCCCAATAAATAATGTCAAGAATTCAATAAGCATATGAAAAACAGGATAACTAAGTTCAGATATCACAAACATAAGAATAGTAAATAACATAACAGATATAATAATATAAATATGTTTAATATTCATAATTACCCTCCATAATACTACTTATTCTATTTCAATATTAGTATATCATACTTGATTATTTATAAAAAATAAAAAAAGATTTTAAATAAATAGAATCTTTTTTATGTAATAATATCAATTTTATAATATATGTTATTTAAGAATGATTTTACTCCAGTTACTTCAATTTCAATAAACGAAACATCAAACTCAATATCTACATCATCAACTGTCACAATAACTATGTAGTTTTCACCATTTTTTGTTAAACTAGCAATCTCTAATGTTTTATCGTCTAGTAACGTTTGAAAGTTAAGACAAAAATCTGTCGTTTCAGAGTTGAAGTGATCAGTACATACCTCTTCACTTTGAATATTAGTAAAGTAACTATTAATTAATACTTCTTTATCAGTAAATCCAGCAGGTGTTACAAATACTAAAAATCCACCATACCCTACTCCACTAATAACAACTATCAAAATTAATAATTTCTTTAGTTTATTAAGCATTTTCTTCACCTTTAGCTTTTTTAGCACGTTTTTTAAATGGTTTACCAAATACTGATGCTACACCTTTAGGAAATACTGCAAGTCCACCTGCAATAATTATTGGCATCATTTTAATTGACTCTTTATAAGCTAATCTTCTTATTTGCTTTTTATCCAATAATTTATTATCTCTAAATAAGTAAGTTCTAGTTACTACTCCTACTCTACAAGTAAGCATCCCATTAGCTATACCACCTAAAATTGAAGAACTAATAGTTTTAATAAAAGGTAAATCAGTCATAGTTTCACTAATTTTACTAGGTAAAAGTTCACTAACTTCTAACTCTTCAATACCTTCAGCTATAATACTAGTTACTAGCACATTTAAGCTTAATTTAGCTAAATTAGGATATGTAGGTCTAAATCCTGATAACTGAACAATCTCTTTAATCATTTTTAAATTGATCGCAATAACACTTAACATATCTAAATTACCATTTTGCGATAAAGCAGTACTTACTAGCACTGTTTCACTATTCTTAATAATTAATTTATTCATTTCATCTTTAATAGTGGTATTAAATACAGTAGCAAGTGATTCCTTTAATTTCTCTTTATCTTTCATATTATCTCTAATTAAAGTTTTATCCTCTTCAGTTAATTTATCATTAGTAAGTAAAATCTTAGCCGCATCTTTATACAGGCGATATTTTTTAGAATCATCAAGTAAAGCGTCGATACTAAAAGCCGGAGCAAACAAGATTACTCTTAAAGGATTAATTATTAATACATAAAGTAAAATGACAGATAATCCATAGAATCCATACTCAACATACTCATGAATATCTCTTAATCTTTCTCCTACACTTATTACATTACTAATAAATATAAAGAAAAATAAGATTACTACTCCTATTCCTATTAAATACCAAAATCGTTTCTTTTCCATAAAATCACCTCGGTATTATTTTATCATAAATGGCTACATTATCAAACAAAAAGCCAAAAGAAAACACCAATATTAATTGGTGTTTATTTTTATTTATTTATCCTTTTACTCAGTATCAGCATTTCTAAGTGCTAAGAACAATACAAACATATTATAGAATGTATAAATTGTTGCTAAAACATATGCAAAATTGTAACCACTAACAACAACATCACTTAATACATCAAAATCATATTGGAATAATCCAATTACAATATCTCCATTTACTGTCTCAGGAATTATATAATAAAATACTAATTGAGCTACTATTAATAAGAAACTAAGAATAGTATTGTAAAAAATACTTTCTGAAATAGCTCCAGATTCTACTTTTTCACCAGTTTGAGTAAAAATTAAGAATCCTAAATTTAATAAGAAAAATAAAATAAACCAAACAAGTGGGAAATTAAACACTTCAACTTGTGTTCCATAAGCCACAGATAAATCTAAACTAAATATTCCTTTGTCAATTGCTCCATACATAGTTTTTGGAAAATTATTAAAGTATATAACTAATACTAAGAAAATTCCTAACCCTACAAATACATTAAGTTTATTATAAATACCTAATAAAGCTTCTTTATCATTTTTTTTCATCTTGACCTCCAGTGTATTTTTCATACCATGCTCTTACTAATTCTTTATCAAAAGGTTCTCTTCTGTTTTCAACTAATTCTTTTAACATATCTAATTCAGTTTCTAATATTTGTTTTAAATCATTAGGATAATCCATCTTAATTTGATGTTTATTATATTCATTACGATCAAGTACACTAAAACTAAAATCATCAAGTACCTTAATATCTAAATCGTAATCAATATATTTTAATGCTTCATCATCAATTATATATGGAGAAGCAATATTACAATAAAAATGAATTTCATTTTTCTTGATAATCCCGATAATATTAAACCATCTATTTTTATAGAACCATGATACAGAAGGCTCCCTAGTATGCCAAAATCTTCCGTTAGCCTCAATTACTTTAGTTCTTTTGTTCGCAACAATAATATATTCATCATCCGCATATAATACAGTTGCTTTTTCCCAAATTCGGTGTAGTGATTCATCATGTTTATAACTCTGAATTTGAATATCTTCATTTATCTTAGGAATCATTCTTTCACTCCTCTCATAACAATTATAACAAAATTTTAATTAATTTAATAAGATTATTTAATTAAAAAATCTTTCCCCTTTAAACTTTCTGGTTCATGTTTAAATAATTCATTATATCCTTGCTGTCTTAATACTTCATAAGCTAGTATAGCAACAGTATTACTTAAGTTTAAACTTCTTACTTTCTGTGTCATTGGTAATCTTAAACAGTTATCTAAATGATTACTTAAGATCTCTTTAGGAATACCACTAGATTCACTACCAAAGATTAAATATACATCTTTATCTTCTTTATTAAAATTCATTTTATCAGGTGGTTTCTGTCCATATCTAGTTAAAAAGAAATAATCTCCGTCATTTTCACTTGCGAAATGATCCCAATCTTTATAAACTTTATAATTCACGTGTTCTAGATAGTTAGCTGCACTTCTTCTTACTGACTTAATATCTAAACTGAATCCTAGAGGCTCAATTAAATGTAAAAACATATCAGTCGCAGCACATGTTCTCATAATATTTCCTGTATTTTGTGGTATCTCAGGATGATATAAAACTACATGATTCATATAATCACTTTCTTTCTAATAAATTTATAACTTTTAACGCCGTTTTATTATACCATAAAACATTACTATATTTATCCATACTTTTCTTAATAATTGGAATCGCACTTTTTATATCTTGATTACCTAGTAAACAAAGCGCATTTCTCTTTATAACTAAAGGCCCTCTCCAACTAGATGCATTTTCACCATATTTATTACTATATTCATTATTACTCATTTCTAATAACTCTACTAAATTAATATTTTCAATCCCACTAGGTTCAAATTCATTATGTATTTTGAAATTAATACCCAAATTTTTAGGACATACTTTTTGACAAATATCACATCCATAAACCATTGTTTTTAAATATCCAATTTCTTCATTACTAAATTCTTTTTTAGCTTGAGTAAAACTTGATATACATAATTCAGCATTAAATCCATCATCAAGTGCGTTACTAGGACAAGCATCAATACATATCCTACAGTCTCCACAACTATCTAGTTTACCAATATCTTCTTTAATTTCTTGATCAATTAATATAGTAGCTAAGTATAGATAAGATCCATACTTCTTATTAATTAGAAATTGATTTTTACCTAAAAATCCCATATTTGCTAAATATGATGCATATCTTTCATCAATATCACTTATATCTACACTACCGTGACATTTGATACCTTCGTTTATTAACTCTTTAGTTATACTTTCTAGTATAACTTTAAAAACTGTGTGATAGTCCAAATTATAGCTATATCTAGATAAAATACCATAACCTTTACCTTTATATTTAAGTTCTTCACTTGGGTAACTAATTCCTAATGTAATAATTGTTTTATATTTATCTAAATTACCTAGATACTTAAAAGAATCTTCAATGTTTAAAGATCTTCTTTTTTCTAAATATTCACTTGTGCTCACAAATCCGTATACTTCTACGTATTTACTAAGTATGTTACTAATCTTTTCTTTCATATAATCACCATATAAATAATATAATTGTATTTAACTGTAATGTCAAAATATATTGTGTGCTTAAAATATACATATTCGTAATATTGTAGTATTTAATATACATATCGAAGAATGTTTGTTGTAATTTGCTACAATAAGAGCGGTGATGTTATGATAACTTTTGGAGAAAGAATTAAAGAAATAAGAGAATTAAAAGGATTCCCTCAAAAACAAGTTGCGGACTTCTTACATCTACAAAGATCAAATTATTCTAAGATAGAAAACAACCATCAAAATATGACACATAAACAGTTAAGACTGTTTTGTGAATTTTTTGATGTAAGTGCTGATTACTTACTTGGAATAAGTCCTGGTAATAATAAATCATTCACTCTTGATAAAATTGAAGATGTGATAAAAAGATTAGATGAAATAAAAGACACTATGATTAAATAGTGTCTTTTTTTCTTATCTTATCTAGTATTTCTGGATCAAATTTTTGATTCCTAAACATCTCTATTTCCTCTTTATAAGGAGGATAAATTCTATTTTTAGGATCATCAATTGGAGTAACATATGGTGTTTCTAATATTTTAGGAATATCCATAAAATCTGGATGATTCACTATTTTATTTAATGCATCAAACCCAATATATCCAAATCCAATATTTTCATGTCTATCTTTTGAAGCACTAATATCATTTTTAGAATCATTGATATGGAAAACACTTATTTTTTCTTTTCCAACTAATCTATCAAACTCTTCAATTACTGAATCAAAGTTATCTTTTATTTTATATCCTGCGTCATGTGTATGACATGTATCAAAACAAACACTAAGTCTAGAGCTATTCTTAACTCCATTCATAATTTCAGCAATTTCTTCAAAGTTACGACCACATTCAGTTCCTTTACCAGCCATTGTTTCTAAAGCAATTAATACATCTAATTCTTTTGTGTTTTCAATTACTTTATCAAGTCCTTCAATAATGAAAGCTATTCCAATATCCGCACCTTGTTTAACATGTGCACCTGGATGTAATACTATTTGTTTAGCACCTATTAAAGCTGTTCTTTTGATTTCACTAGTTAAAAAATCAACTGCGAATTGTCTTTTTTCAGGATCTCCATTAGCAAGATTCATAACATATGGAGCGTGTATTACTATATTGCTTAAATCTAAGTTATTTTCTTTCATTAATTGATGTGCTTCTTCTACTCTTAAATCTTCAATAGGTCTTCTTCTCGTATTTTGAGGAGCACCTGTATAAATCATAAAACTATTTGCGTTATAGCTTAATGCTTCTTTAACGCTTCCTAGCATCATTTCTTTTCCTTTAAGTGAAACATGTGAACCAATCTTTAACATAAAATCCTCCTACTTGTGATGTCTTCTAGCCTTTTGTTGAGCTTTTTGAACTGTACGATGAAATTTCTTTTTATATCCTGGTTTTACTTTTTTATTTTTTCTTTTTAAGTTTAATTTTTCTATTTCAATACTTTTAGTACTTTGAATTCTTTTAATTCTTTCGTTTCTATCTCTTCTTTTTATTAACTCATTATTTTTGATATCTTTATAGATAATATCGATTCCTTTATTTTCTAAGAAATCTAAATAACTTTCATCTTTTGGTGTATATAAACTAATAGCCATTCCTGTGTAACTCGCTCTACCTGTTCTACCTGATCTATGAATGTAAAATTCCATATCTTTCGGTAACTCATAGTTAACAACGTGACTTACACCATCAATATCAATACCACGACTTGCGATGTCACTAGCTACGATATATTGGAATTCAGCTTTTTTAATTCTATCCATAACTTGTTTTCTTTGTCTTGGAGTTATATCTCCATGAAGTTTAGTTACGTTGTATCCATTACTATAAAGAAGTGTTCCTATCTCTTCTACTGTTTCTTTTCTATTACAGAAAACTAAAGCGATATAAGGGTTAATTGTTTTTACTAAGCTAAGTAAAACATCTTCTCTACTTTTTGATTTAATTGGTATAAATATATGTTCAATATTTAAACTTGATAATTCTTTTGGTTTAATAAAGATTTCAGTTGGTTTATTCATGTATTTTCTTAAGAAAGGTCTTATCTTCTCAGGAATTGTTGCACTAAATACCATCATTTGAAGACCTTCATCCATAGAAGCAGCTAATTTATCAATATCTTCTAAGAATCCTATTTCTAAAGACATATCAGCTTCATCAATGACAAATGTTTTTGCTTTATATACATTTAAAAGATTTTCTTTAATAGCTAAATCAAAAATTTTACCTGGAGTACCAATCACAATCATTGGTTGTGATTTTTTTAATCTATTAATTTCTTTTTCACGGTCACTACCACCTACATATTTACGAATATCAATATGTGTTTCACTAAATTTAGCAATGTGCACTGCGAAATTATATATTTGTTGAGCAAGTTCTCTAGTAGGAGCTGTTATTACAGCTTGGACATCATGATTATCAAGATCTAAAGCTTCAAAAATAGGTATTAAAAAAGCATGAGTTTTACCAGTACCTGTCTGGCTACACCCAATAATGTCTAAACCTTTATTTGCTTTTGGGATCACTAAATTCTGAACCTCAGTAAAGTCTCTAAATCCCAAATCTTTTATTGCTTTTTGTATAAAATTCTTCTTAATTTCCATAGTATCTCTCCTTACTTATATTATACAATAATTAGATAACATTTCCAAATTATATGACTATGATATATAATAGTTTTAGGTGATATTATGAAAACAATTAAAATAACTCCTAGAGGCTATTGTCACGGTGTTGTAAATGCAATAAATACTATAACAAATCTAGACCATTTGTCAATGAAATTCCCCGTTTATATTTTAGGGATGGTAATTCATAACAAACAAATGGTTAATTCTTTAGAGAACCTTGGTTACATTACTCTTCATGATCCTACTAAAACAAGACTTGAACTTCTTGATTTAATTGATAGTGGAACTGTGATTTTTACAGCTCATGGAGTAAGTCCCGATGTCTATAAAAAGGCTAAATTAAAGGGTTTAGAAATAATTGATACGACATGCGATGACGTCTTTAAAAGCCAGGATGTAATTAAAAACTATTTAGAAAAAGAGTATGATGTTATTTATATTGGTAAACATTCACATCCTGAAAGTGAAGCTGCTAAAGGTATAAGTGATAAGATTCATATAATAGAAAATATAAATAATTTAGAAACTCTAAATATTGAAAATAAGAAGATTGTTATTACTAATCAAACAACAATGAGTATTTACGATGTATTTAATATAAGTGAAAAAGCTAAATTAGTTTATCCAAATATAGAATTCATTAATGAAATATGTGATGCGACTAGAATTAGACAAGAAGCAATATCTAATATTCCTAGTGAAGTTGATCATGTATATGTTGTTGGTGATAAATTATCTAATAATTCTCGTAAGTTAGTACAAGTTGCTAGTGAACAATCAAATGTTAGTTCTTCATTGATTGAATCTATTACTGATATAGATATTAAAGAACTAAGTAATTATTCATGTGTCGCAGTAAGTAGCGGTGCTTCTACTCCTACTAAGGTAACTAGCGAAGTTATTAAGTTTTTAGAACTTTTTGATAAAAATGATAAATCCACTCATGATATAACATCTAAATTAACGATAAAAAATTTACTTACAAAAAAAGCACTTCCAAAATAGGAAGTGCTTTTATTTTATCTATTCTTATGGTTGATCAGCATAAATCCAAGATTTAACATCAAATTCAAACGTATCTAATCCATTACTATCGTTTAAGTCTACTGTAGCTTGAATTACAATTGCATAATCAGAACCATCAGTACCATCATATCCAACAAATGTATAAGTTCCATTCGCTGCGATAGGAATAGTAACAGCTTCTGCTACACCATCAATATATAATACAGCTTCAAGTGTACCTGGAGTAAATCCATCATCTACAAATCCATTAATAATACCGTCTGGATCTGCAACACCTATTACATCAAAAACAATATCAGTTGCATTTGAAACATCTAAATTAGTCACTTGAATATCAGGTATATCAAGTGGTAATGTAGTAAAATCATATCTAAATACTTTATCAGTAACCTGTCCTGTACCTACATTATAAGTAGCTGTCACTTCAATATAATATTCGTAACTAGACCAAAGATTTAACATATCTACGTCAGCAACTGTACTTACATAGAATACATCTCCTACTTGAGTTTCATCTACATAATATAATCTAACTTCAACATCAAAACCAACTAAGATACTAAATTGATCATCAACTTCTAAAATATAATTAATAATTTTCTTGCCTTCAACTACTTCAGTAACATGAATAATTGAAATTGTTGAAGCTGTGTCAGAAACTAGTACTTCAGCAAGAATATCAGCATCACCATTATTTAAACTATAATCAGTTTCAACTTTTATAACGTATTCTGCCCCAAATTCTAATTCATCAAAGAACTTAGAAGTATTACTTCCAACTACTAAAGCAACTGTATCACCAGTAGCTACACCGTCTTTATATAAAACAGCTTGTAAGTTAGTTGTAACAGTTAAATCCTCATCAGTAACTGATGCCTCAAAATCAATTCTTGTATTTTCAATATCTGTTATTGTTATTGTTGCGCTAGGTCCAGTAAGAGCTAGCGTTAACGCTTCTATGCTATCTAAGTTACCGTCAAACTGTTCTCCTTCACCTTCATTTAAGTCATAATCAGATTCAATTACAACTGTATATGTAGTTTCAGATTGTAATCCAGTAAATTCAACATCAGTATTATCTCCTACAATAATAGCTATAGGTAATCCTACTTGAACATCAAGTTCATCATATAATACAGCTTCTAAGTTATCTGTGCTTACTGTATTATCATCAACAACTTCAACATTAAATATAATATTATCTTTACCAACAACCATATCACTTATTATTGAAGTAATCATAGCATTAGCTAATGTATTTGTATATGAAATAGATATAGATGAATCAGGTATTATTGGAGTTCCATCATTATAATCATAATCAGCCATAATACGAACATTATATCTTTCGTTTGATAATACTGAACTAAATGTAATACTTGAGTTTGGTCCAACTACTAGATCAACAAATTGACCTGTGTCAGTATCACCAATATATAGTCTAGCTACAGGATTAGTAACAATAACACCATCTTCATCAATAACTTCTACATCAAATGATATTTCATCTTGAGTAGATAATATAATGAAGTTTTGAGTACTAGGATCTGATTTAGAACTTGTATATATAAAGTAACTTGTTAATTCAACATCAGTGAATTCATCATTACCATCATTTAAATCGTAATTAGTTATAATTCTAATTTCATATTGTTTATCTGATAATAATCCAGTAAATATAACACCGAAGTTATTACCAACAGTTAATGCTTCAGATAATCCAGTATCTACGTCGTCTAAGAATAAAACAGCAACTAGTGTAAGTTCATCAATTGTAGCAAATTCATCAGTAATTACCGCTTTAAATTCAATTGTTTCAGTTAATCCAAATACTTCACTAATAATTGAAGTTGGAACTTCTTTTTCTGAAGTATAAACATTGCTTGTTACTAATTCATATTCTTCAATTAATACTGTTTGATCAACTAAATCATAAATATAATTAGCTTCAACAAAAATTCTATATTCATTATTAGATAGTAATCCACTAAATGTAACTAAAGTTTCACCAATACCTAACGTTTCTTGAGCAATTAGTAAATCTCCTAAGTATAAATAAACAATTACAGTATCAGCAACAACAGTATTATCACTATCCATAACGTTAATATTTACTTCTATTTCATCAACACCCCATGTAATATCGTTTAATTCAACAGCTGGTGCTTTTCTTTCTGAAGATACTAATATACTTCTAAATAAGTTTTCATCTTCTTTTGGAACTGAACCATCTCTTAAATCATAATCAGCAACAATATCAACACGATATCCTTTTAAATAGCTAGTTAAGTATGTAAATACAATTTGTGTTTCTTCAACATCAAACTGAATTAAACCTACTTCTACTTCATGTTCAACATCTCCAACAAGATATATTTCATATAATCTAGCAGTTAATGCACCTTGTAATGTCAGGTCTTCATCAATTACTTCTATGTTTACAGTTACATAACCTTGAGTAACTACTAAATTATCAACAAGAACTACAGGAACATCATTTTCGTATGTTGTAAACTCTTGACTATAGATTACTTTATCTGCTTGAATACCAACACCATCATTTAAATTATATGATGCTTCGATTTCAATTGTAAAACTATCATTAGCAAATAAATTATAAATTTGGAAGTCTGCACTATACTCATTAACAGCTATAGTTTCTTGTAATATGTTATCTATATATAATTTTGCTATTAATGTACTCATAATAATTAATCCATCAGGGTCATCAATATCAAAATCAAATAATATTCTATTTTCTTCAATAACTAAACCAGTAATAAGTGGTTCAGGAACTTCTCGAGGTAATGTACTGAATGTATGAGTTGTTAACACAGCATCAGTAATTGTTGAATGTCCATCTAATAAATCGTAATCACTTAATATTTTTACAGTGTATTCATTATTATTTAATAATCCTTCAATAGTAACACCATTTGTAGAACCCGCTATATCAACAGATATAACTAAAACATCATCCTTAAATACTCCTACAGTAATTCCACCAAGAACAGTTACAGAATCTTCATCATTGTATATAACATTAAATACAATTGAATTAGATGTAACTAAAGGATTTTCAATAGATGCGTTAGGTATTGAGTTATCTAGTGTTGAGAAAGAACCACTATAAAGAGCATAATCTACGTTATACCCTTGGCTATTATCTAAATTAAAGTTAGCTTTAACTTTAATTTCATAATTTTTATTTGAAAGTAATGAGCCAAACACAACTTCTGTTTGTCCTACACTTATAACTTCTGAATTTACTAGTGTTTCTCCTGAGTATAATTCAGCAATTAGTGTATCAGCTGCGATTACTTCATCAGTATCTAAAATATCAAAATTAACAATTATAGAATCTTCAGTTACTGAGTAACTTTCTCTTTCTACAGTTGGTAAATTCTTGAAGACATATTTTATAAATTCATTATTAGAGCTAACTGTAACAGTTTCAGATATATCTCCATTTTTATATACTATTTCATCTAAACTTAAAACTTTTTCACCTAATGTAGTACCAGCACTCATTTCAAAGTAAATAGTAGTACGTGTAGATTCAGCTAAGAATCTAGAAGCAAAATAGTTATATCCGTCTATAATAATTGATGTTATTAATAAACTATCTGGATTATTAATATTTACTTCAATTAAGATAGCTTCATTTTTTCCTTTATAATAAGTTACTAGCTCCCCGTCAACTACTGGGGCCGTTCCATCAACAGTAAAGCTATTGAATGTTGGTGGTGTAACAGTAGCTACATCCTCACCACAGGCTACCAGTAAAAAGCTAATTAAAACAATCCCTACTAAGATAAGCGTTTTTCTCATAATTTATCCTCCATATCTTAATTTCCATTTTCTTAATCAATAATTATTCTTATTCACAAAAAATATAATACTTTCCAATTAAATATTTTATCATAAAAACGGCCTTTAATCAATGTTTTATGCCACTAATAGCTATTATCATTTATTTACTTTTGCTTTTTGTACCTCTTTTAATTAATTTATTTCCGTAAGTATCATTAATGTTGTTAATTAGCCGTAATACTCTTTCTTCTTTAGTAACTTCTTTTGGTACATCAAAAATATTAATTTGTTTAATATTATTTTCAGTTGGTATTAAGTTAGAAAGACTTACACCAAGCAATCTTATTGGAAGATCCCCTTGATTATCATCAAATAGTCTTTCAACCACTTTATATATTTCATAAAAGTTATCAGTATAAAAATCTAATGTATAACTTCTATTTATTTGTGAAAAATCATTATATCTAACTTGAATACTTATTGTTTTAGTTACAGATTCGTCTTTTATAAGGCGGTTAGTAACTTTTTTTGATAAGTTAGATAAATTAGTTAAAGCTACTTGATACTCATAAATATCAGATAAATATGTTGATGAGGTACCAATGCTTTTCATATCCACATGACGATGTGGAGTTACAATTTTTTTATCGAATCCATTAGCTAAATTTAAGAATTCATCAGTTCTATTTCCTAAAACTAACTTAAGTTTACGCATATCTTTATAATTTACTAATTCACCAATAGTATTAATTCCAATTAATTTTAAATTAGGATAAGTTTTTTTACCTATACCAAACATTTCTTCAATTGGTAATGGCCATAATTTCTCTTCTAAGTCTCTTTTTCTAAGAACTGTGATACCTAGAGGTTTCTTCATATCTGAAGCCATCTTAGCTAAGAACATATTAGGAGCAACTCCAATTGATACAGGTAATTTATGTTCATTCAATAATCTATCTTGAATTTCTTTAGCAATATCTAAAGGATGAACTTCATCACAGTCATCTGTCATATCTAAGTACCCTTCATCAATTGATCCTTTTTCAATAATATCTGTATACTCATGAAGCAAATTAAAAAAGATATTACTATATTTGTGATAAAGATCAAAATTCACAGGTAACATCAATAATTTAGGGCATAGACGTCTTGCTTCAACACCACTCATTCCACTTCTTATACCGTATTTTCTAGCTTCATAATTAGCGGTTGTTAAAACACCCCTGTCACTTCTACCCCCAATTCCAATAGGGATATTTTTTAGACTGGGATCTTCGGCAATTTCGCAACTTGCGAAAAACGCATTTAAATCAATGTGAAATATAACTTTGTATTTTTTTTCCATAAAATCTTCCCTTTTTTGTAAAATTATAATATAATGAAAAAAGACATTAATATTATACCATATATAATCAAACGAGGTGAAAAAATGCCAACAAGTAAAAAGAGAGTTCCAAAAGAACGTGAAGCTTCAGTAAGAGCAGTTAAAAACCCATTAAAAACAAAACTAGGTAAAATCATGGTGCTAATTTTAATATTAGGATTCATGCTTGGTGGGGTAATTGGTCTTATTTACACATTAGTTGATGCAATGAGTTCATAATTATATTACACACAATAAAAGATAATTTCTTAAATGAAATTATCTTTTTTTATTTAGTTAAGTATTTTTTATTGAATAGTAGTTTAAATGTATCTTTTTAAGTAATAGTAATTCATCTGCAATTTCTAGAGCTTTTTTATATTTACGATTTTCTCTGTAATAATCAATTAATAAATTATGAGATAATCCAATATATTCCTGATCATTAGAGTTTATAGATAACTCAGAAAGCTGATTTAAACTATCAACATATTCTTTATCTACTCTAACATCTTTATTAACCCACATCATTAATACTTTGATTAGTAAATACTTATTAATTGTTAGAAGATCTTTCTTGTTCTCCATTACATCATAATAAAAATCTAATAATCTATCATCCTTGTTCATTAAATAAATTCTAAAACGGGGTAAAATTAGTTCTCTAGCTTCTTGATCTGTATATTCTTCTAATTCTTCTACTGCTAATATGTAATCTTTATTGTAAAATGCTATTGCTGATTTTAAAATATGACACTCATTAGTTAATACAGCAATATTAAATTGTTTTGTAAAAGAATCTACATAATCTACAAGTATTTGTGCTTTATCAAGTTTTAAGATAAATACATATATCTTTGCAATTAACATGCGACATTTCATAGCTCTTACATATACTGTTTTTTCTTCAAATTCTTCAATTGCTGCGTTAGCTAAAGCAACGCTATCTGTAATCCTATATTGTCCAATATAAGCCTGAACTAAGTATTCTTTAACTACTGGATTTATTTCTTTATCAGTAAGCGATAATGCTATTTCAAAGTTATCACTAGCCAATATGAAATACTCTTTATTTAGATAATTTAAACCTTTAATAAAAAAGAATAACTGTTTTTGTTCTAATGTAAAAAACTCTATTACTTTTTCATATTGACTTATAGTTTTCTCTTTCACATCTAATTTTATATTAGTAATAGTGTAGTATAAACATCTAATAACGATATAGTTAACTACTTCAAAACTATTTTCATATATATGTCCTTTTTTCTCCATTTCAGAAATTAGTTTAGATGCTTCTATATAATGATGATTCACAATTCTACTAAATATTTCTTTATAGAAGTAAGTCATTTCAGTTTTAATTTCTGGCTCTGTATATAACTTAAGTTTTAAAACACTAAATATATCAGCTAATGTTGCTTCTGAGGGTGGTTGTTTACCTTTTTCTATATTTGAAATAAGAGTATGAGATATATTAGTTAAAGTAGCTAAATTTCTTAATGAATATCCTTGTTTCATTCTAGCAACTCTAATTAAAATTCCTAAAACAGATATATTCATTTTATTAATTCCATTATTGTCAAACATACTACCATCTCCAATTCAATAATATTTACAAATTATATTATATCATTTTTTTTACATTTTATAAATGTTTGTAAATGACATTTTAGTATACAAGTGTATTTTTACAAACAAAAAGCCATTAATATTATATTAATAGCTCAAATAATTTTTTTACATTTTTTTTTTACTCTTTGTTTTCCTGTCATATGTTCAATAGTAATTTCTACTAATTGGGTTGCTTTTTGATGTTTAGCAATGTAATCATTAGCTTTATCCATATAACTAGAAGAATACTTTCTTATTAGTTCTAATAATAATTCTTTTGTTGGTTCTACTAGTTTAGCTTTACCAAATAATATTACTGATTGAAAGTCTGCGGTATATGATTCTTCTATAATATCATTTTTTGTAATTACTGTGAAAGATACTTTTTCATTCATTTGAATATTATCTATCTTATGCCCTTTAAGAGCTGAATGAAAGTATATCTTGTCATTGTAATATATATAATTAACTGGAGTTGTATATGGATATCCATTTTCTGAAATAGTACCAAGCACACCATCAATTCCATTTTTAAGTAGCTCTTTAGTTATTTCAACATCTACTAAATTCTTACTTCTTCTCATTTCTCTAAACATATATAACACCTATCTTTCAATATTTTTCTTTAGCACCCAAACGACCTTTCCAAATAGACACTATTACAATAACAAATAATAAACTATAAAAAATTGATACAACTATATTATCAAAAAAGAATTTATATGATACATCATTTATATATGCTTTATATAATCCAAAATAATCTATATAGAATTCATTTCTAAACCATGAATTTGTTATATGTGATTTTCCATATAATAATGTACCTTGAATAACTAAAAATAGATAACCAGATACAAAATATAAAGTATATAAAGCTTTTGTATTAAAAATCTTTTTGTATTGATGATATATTAATAATCCTGTACTTAACAATACTATAGTGAAGACTATTACTAGTGAAAATGAAATATCAATAGTTCTAAATTGAAATGCATATTCAGGAAAAGCAATTATTGTTGTTTCAACAAAAATCACTGTATAAATCATACCCAATAGTACAAACAGTAATATTAATTCCATTAAAATAAAAATTTTCCCTTTGAATTCCTTCATAAAATCATCTCCTTCTTCTATATTAAATTTTATAATTTACTCAAAGAATATATTCAAGAGAGTCCAGAACCCTAACCCAGCTCCAAGTAACACTGCAAAGAACAGAAAAAGCAATACAACAATAATTAAATACTTAATAGATGAATATGTTAAAAGTTCATATTTACTTTCAGTTTCTCCTGTATTTCTATTTGGATACTTATCCCATAAAGATCTATAATTCCTCGGCATAAAATCATCTCCCAAATAGTATTTTACCATAAAAAAAGAAGTCAGTAAATGACTTCTATATTGAATTAATTGTAGTGTTGTCTTGAAATACATTAGATGTGTACTAGTCAATATAGTACGTATTATTATATTTAATAGTAAATATTATTTGATGAATTAACAATAATATAAAAATTACTGATGTAATATAAATGCCAATTCCATAATGTAAACTTCTTCCTATTGAAATCAATTCATTCATTGTTAATGAATTAGAAAAATAGCCAATATTTGCATTTGCAAAATGGATTCCCCTATTAAAATAATCAACATTATCATTTGAAATGACTAGGTCTAAAGCAATCCATAAAGCTCCTGATACAATAGGGTATATTGGTAACATTGTTATATGAACAAAGATTCTCTTATTCAGTAATGATGGAGATAATTGTTTAACTATTATTAAAATTGTATAAACTAGAAAGAAAAATATAGCACTTAAACTAAGCATTGCACTTATTCTTGTATCATAATCTAACAAAGTCATATATTGACCTGTATCATTAATAAAATATTTTATATTTGATACATAAAAATAACTTCCTATAACAGCAAGTAAAGAAAGAAACCACCCTATATAAATACTTTTCATCATATTTTATTCACCCCTTATATATTAAAGTACAATAAATATACTTTGTATTTTACCATAAAAAAAGAAGCCAGTAAATGACTTCTATATTGTAATTGCAGTGTTGGAGACCGAAAACACAGTTCCCAAAGTTAATTCTGTTTATTTTTAATATGCAATTTTAGATAAAAATACAGAGATAGAGTAATCCCAATTACAAGACCTAATAGTAAACCCAAATTACCACCTGCTTCATACCCTATTGCCCCAAAGAGTTCAAGTTCTGTGAAAAAGTTCCCTCCTACAAACATCCCAATTAGAGTCATAAAAAAACTGAATGTTAAAGTGAATAAAATTAGTCCTAAAATTAGTGCAACTTTTTTAAACATAAACTATCAACTCCTTATAAACAAATTTTATCATAAAAAAAGAAGTCAGTAAATGACTTCAAGAATATACTATAGGTGTTAGAGACCTGTATGTATCAAAATTACTAGTTATCTAAAAGCTCTCTTGCACTCTCAATAGCTGATATAGTAACATGATCTCCTGAGATCATTTGTGCAATCTCTTGAATTCTATCATCTTTTAATAATTCTTTAATATGTGCTCTAGTTCTTCCTTCTTCTACACTTTTACTAATAAATAGATGATTATCAGATAGCGCAGCTACTTGAGGAATATGCGTAATACATATTACTTGAGTTGATTTTGAAATAGATTTCATTTTTTTAGCTACTTGGCTTGCGACAAATCCACTAACTCCTGAATCAATTTCATCAAATATAATTAAAGATAGTTCTAATGACTTAACAAGTAAGTTTTTAAGACCTAGCATAATCCTACTCATCTCACCACCACTTGCTGATTTAGAAAGTGGTTTTAATGGTTCTCCAATATTAGTAGTAATTAGGAAATCGACTTCGTCAATTCCGTTACTAAAAAACTGAGAATTATTTAAGTGATTACTATCAATATCATTTAAAAATTCTATCTTAAAATTAGTCTTCTTAAGTACTAGTTCTTCTAATGTTTTTAGAAGCTCAGTTTCAATATATAAACTAGTCTCTTTTCTTAATTTATTTAAGCCTAAAGCTTCGCTCTTAACAGTGTCAAAAGCTATTTTTACATCTTCATCCTTAGCTCTAATGACTTCATCAAAGTTATCAATATTCAAAATATCTTGTTTTGTTTTTTCTAAGTAGTCAATTAATTCAGGAAGTTCTTTACGATACTTTCTTTTTAATGTAGTTAAGATGTTTAAGCGTTCTTCATAACTATCTAGTAACTTAGGGTCAAAGTCTAATGAGTCAGCCTCACTCTTAAGTTCCTCAAAGGTATCAAGTAACTCATAATATGATTCACTAACTCTCTTATTAAGGATATTAAATGATTCAGAGTACTCTTTAATGTTTTCAATCCTTTTTGAAGCAGTAAAAATGTTATCAATTGCACTTGAACTTTCCAGTAAAACAATTGCTTCATTTAGGTTCTGATAAATCTTATCAAAGTTCTGCATTTTTTCTACTTTATCCATTAGATCTGTCTCTTCATTTATATCTAAATTATATGACTCAAGTTCTTCTACTTGGAACTTCATTAAATCTAATCTTTCTATTAAATCATTATTAGAGTTTTTAAGAATATTTAATTCTTTTAACTCTTTTTTATATATTTTTAACTTCTCTTGATAAGATTCAATTAACTTATTAGTTTTATCACTTTCAAATCCATCAATTATGTCAATATATGTTTGAGGATTAATTAAACGATGTGTATCAAACTGTGTATGGATATCTGCGAGTAAAGAAGTTATCTCTTTTAATTGAGATAAAGTTACTATTTGATTATTAACTTTAATAACATTATTATTTGATGTTGTAATTTGTCTTTTAATAATAAGTTCGTTATTTTCACTATTTATTCCTAATTTATTTAATGTTTCTTTGATCTTTTTACTAGAATAGACAAATACACCCTCTACAATAGCCTTGTCTGAGCCTGTACGTACAATGTTAGTTGTAGCTCTGTCACCTAGTAAAAGTCCTATAGCGTCAATTAACAAGCTTTTACCGGCACCTGTTTCTCCAGTTAATGCTGTCATACCTTTTTTAAAGTCGACTTCTATATTTTCTATAATTGCAAAATTCTTTACTGAAATGTAATTTAACATAAAAGTCCTCCTTTAAAAGTTTATATAACTTCTTTAATTTTCTTAATAATACTGTCCAAATCTAGATTTAACTCTTTTAAAACTAAATGTTTTGCTCCTTGTTCGATATATTCATCTTTAATTCCCATTAAAGTTATTTTTGATGTATCCAATTTATTAATAACTAAATGTTCAAGTACTGCGCTACCAAAACCACCTAATAGAGATGATTCTTCATAAATAACTATTGGTACATCTAAATTACTAATATATTTAATAATATCTTTGTCTAGCGGTTTAATAAACTTAGCATCAACTATACAAACATCTAATTCTTGTTTATTAACTTCTTCTTTTACTTGTTCAAGCATAGAACCAAATGAAAGGAATACTGCTTTTTTACCTTTGTTAATTATTTCCCATGAAGGTTTATCAAATGTTTCATTTGTTATTCCTTCATTGAAGTCATAAAATTCATTTCCTCTTTCATATCTAATCGCAAAAGGTCCTTTATTTACTTTAAATGCATAATTTAATAACTTAAATGCTTCTTCTGGGTTTCTTGGATGAGCAATTGTCATATTAGGTATATGTCTAAGAAGTGGAATATCGAATAAACCTTGATGTGTTTCACCATCAGCCCCAACAATACCTGCTCTATCAATTCCAAATACTACTTTTAAGTTTTGTCTAGCTACATCGTGATTAACTTGATCATAAGCACGTTGTAAGAATGTTGAGTATATTGGAGTAAAGACATCTACTCCACTAATAGCAAATCCACTACTCATTGTTACAGCTAACTGTTCAGCTATACCTACATCAATTATTTGTTTAGGGAATTGTTCTTTATATTTAAATAAACTACTTCCACCAATCATTGCTGGAATAACAATAGTAAATTTCTCATTGTTTTTAGCATAATTAATCATATATTCTGAGATAATTTCACTCCATGAATATATGTTTTCTTCTTTTTTAGCTATTTGTTTGCCTGTTTCAATATCGAAAGGTCCAACTCCGTGCCAAGAGCCGTTAATGTCTTGTTCACTTGGTTTATAGCCTTTTCCTTTTTCAGTTAAAACGTGAATTACACAAGCTCTATTTGATTTTTTAGCTATATTAAGGTATTTTATTAACTCTTTAAAGTCATGACCATTAATAGGCCCATAATAACTAAATCCTAAATCATCAAAAATAGTATTAGTAGTTAAGAAACCTTTAACTCCTCTTTCAACTTTAGTAGAAAATTTTCTTAAGAATTTAGGTAAAAACTTTTTAGTTTTTGTTTTAATCTTACGATATGTATTCTTACTTCTAATATTATTTAAAATACTAGCTAAGAAACCGATATTTTCACTAATACTCATTTCATTATCATTTAATATGATTATAGGTTGATGATCACCTTGTCCACCTAAGAAGTTAAGAGCTTCAAAAGCCATACCTCCAGTTAAGGCACCATCACCAATTATTGGAATTACTTTATTACTGTTACCGATAAACTTTTTACTGAATTCCATACCAGAAGCTGCGGCTATACTTGTTGAACTATGCCCTGCTTCATATACGTCATGAATTGATTCACTTCTTTTTAAGAATCCACTAAGACCATTGTGCATTCTTAATTTATCAAATTCAGTAGCACGTCCAGTTAGTATTTTATGAGTATATGCTTGATGTCCAACATCAAAAATTAACTTATCCTTTGGACTATCAAAAACTTTATGTAAAGCTATAGTAAGCTCTACAACGCCTAAATTGGAAGACAAATGTCCTCCTGTTTTAGATAAACTTTCAATTAGGAAAGTTCTTATTTCTTTACTTAGCTCCTCTAGTTCTTTGTTTGATAAATCGTTTAAAAAACTAGGGTCTTTTATATCTGATAAATTTACCATCATAAACACCTCAATTATTCTTTAAAGTCAACTAATTTATCATCTTTCATCATTTTAACGATTACACCTTCAGCATCTTTTAATAAATCATGGCAATACTTACTTAATTTCATACCTTCATTATATTTAGTAACAGCATCATTAAGTTCTATCTCACCATTTTCTAATTCTCTAACTAATGATTCTAATTGTTCTAAAGCTTGTTCAAATGTTTGTTCTTTCATCTTAAACACCCTTTCTTTTACTAGTTATGTTCGCAGTGATAACACCGTCGTTCACATGTATATCAATGTTTTCATTTATTTTTACTTCATCTATACTTTTTAATACTTTTCCTTCTTTTTTAACTACACTATATCCTTTTTTCATTATGCTTAAAGGATTTAATAGTTCTAACTTATTAATCATCAAATTATAAGTGCTACTCTTTTTATTTAGTGTTCTTAAGTAGTAATCATTTAATCTTTTTGTTGTTTTAATTAAATCATCCTGACTTTGTCTTAAACGATTTATTGGATTTAGTAATTCTAACTTATCACTTAAATGATCTAATTTTCTAGATTTACCTTCAGTCATCCTCAAAGGATCTCTAAAGATAAATGAACTTTCTACTCTTTTTAAGGCATCAATCTTAGAATTCATTAATCTTGTTAAACTTAATCTATTTTGGTTATTCATTCTTTCTAAATAACTAATTAATTCTAATTGATCAGGAACTGCGAGCTCTGCTCCACCTGAAGGTGTTGGAGCTCTTAAATCAGCGACATAATCACTTATTGTAGTATCTGTTTCATGTCCTACACTACTTATTATTGGTATTTCAGAATCATAAATAGCGTGAGCTACATCCTCTTCATTAAATGGCCACAAATCTTCAATGCTTCCTCCACCACGTCCTAGGATTATAACATCAGCTAATTTATCAGTATTAACTTTTTCTAATTGAGTAACTATTGAATCTTTGGCATACTCACCTTGAACTAATGTCGGATAAACGATAATACTAGAAAGTGGATACCTTCTGTTTATAATGTTTATTACATCTTGAACGGCTGCGCCAGTAGGACTTGTTAGTACCGCTATAGTTTTTGGAAACCTTGGAATTTTCAGTTTATGAGAAGCATTAAATAATCCTTCACTAGCTAATTTCTTTTTAAGTTGTTCATATGCTAGATATAAGTTACCAAGACCGTCTTCACTCATTTTATTAACGTATATTTGGTAATTACCACTTGCTTCGTATACAGTAATATATCCTTCTACTAAAATACTCATCCCATCACTAGGAAAGAACTTAACTTTATTAGAATTTGATGCGAACATAATCGCACTAATCTGCGCTTTATCATCTTTTAGAGTGAAATAAAAATGTCCTCTACTGTGTCTTTTAAAATTGGAAATTTCGCCCTTTAAAAGCACATTTTTTAAATGTGCGTCGTTGTCGAATTTATATTTTAAGTACTTAGTTAACGCTGTAACACTTAAATATCTTTTTTCTTCCAATGTAATCCCCTTATTTCTTCAAAAAGATTTTGATGTTATCTAAAACTTTGTTAGTAAACCCAACTGTTTTACTATCACCTTCATCACTATACTTACGTGTAAGGTTTAAAGCTTCATTTATTACTATTTCGTATGGTGTTTTTGTATAGTAAAGCTCATAAACTGCGAATCTTATAATCGCTCTATCTACATAAGATAAGCGGTTTATCTTCCAGTTTACTAAATTATTAACTATAATTTGATCAATTTTCATAATGTGTTCTAAAACACCGTTTACTGAATTGTTTATATACAAATTCGTATGTACAAATGCTTCAGTACTTTTATTGATATCAAATTCAAACAGTTTCTTAATAACTTCTTCTCTTTGTTCTTTTCTTGATAATTCTTTATTTTCAGTCATATTTTTACCTCAATCATATTATATATATTAAAATATAACATATTATATAGTAAAAAAAAAGCAAAATCAACTGATTTTGCTTGATATATTACACTTTTTTATTAACTTTTTCTTCTATGTTTTTATTGATTAATCGTTAAAAAGAAACTTAATTATTTCAGGAAATCTTTTTTCCCATGCAGATTCATGATGAATCGCATCTTCTACAACGTCAAATCTTAATTTTCCTGGTTCAATTTTCTCAGAAAGCAGTTCATAAATTTCTTTATTTGATAAAATATATTTTTCGCATTCAGAGTCTTTTTTAGACTCTTTTGTTCCTACATCCATATAGAACTTTTTAACTGTTTCTAAAGAAGAATTTCGAATCAATTCAAGAAGTTCTTTTTGAACAGAAAAATAGGCATTAGAAATGCAACCAAATCTAGTAAAGAATTCAGAATATTTTAGTGCGGCATAAGTTGAAGATAATCCACCATAACTAGACCCCATAATACCAGTGTTTTTCGCACTTTTAAATGTTCTATATCTTTTATCAATAAATGTCTTTAAAGTTTTTGTTATAAACGTATAGTAATTATCAGAATTACCACCATGAAGCTCTTTATCTCCATCATAGTTAAATATAAATGGTACTAATTCTTCAGTTCTTGTATGACTTGAATCTATTCCAACTACTATTATTTCTGGGATTGATGGATCATTATCATATGCTTCCATTATACCCCAACTTTTTCCGAAACTTGCGAGATTATTATCAAATAAATTTTGTCCATCATGCATGTATAATACGGGATAATATTTATCAGTTTTTCTATAGCTTTTTGGAAGAAAAACGGTTACTCTAACTTCTCTTTTTAGTTCATCGGAATTAATAATAAACACCTTGTATTCTTTCATACATTTACCTCCTTATTTATTTAATTTAAATACTAAAGCTTCATAAGGTTTTAACTCTATATTTTTTGTTAACTCTCTTACACTATAATTGTAATAAATATTTATATAGTTTTCAATATTTATATCTAAATATACAGATATATCAAAATTTCTAAAGTTAGCTACTATTAAGAAAATTGCATTTTCTGTTTCATTTATATAAGTATATGAATCTTCATTGTCGATATCGATAAACTTAATATATCCATTATTAATCATTTCATCTTTTCTTAATTTAAAAATAGATTTATAAGTATTGAATAATGAATTTGGGTCTTTTCTTTGTTTTTCTAAATTGATTTCAGTATAATTTTTTACTGTGTTCATCCATGGAGTAACTTCACTAAATCCGCTATTAACGCTATTATCCCACTGGAAAGGGCTCCTTGCGTTATCTCTAGATCTATCTCTAAGAGCTTGCATAGCTACTTCGTGAGTTGCACCTAAACTAATAAAATTATCATACTCAGTAAATACTTCTACATCTCTAAAATCATTTAAATCTTCATAATCAACATTTGTCATACCAATTTCTTCGCCTTGATAAACAATTGGTGTTCCAGGCATAAAATATAGCGTGTACGCTAACATTTTACTAGATTCATTATAATATTCTGAATCATTACCATAATGCGATAGAACGCGAGGTTGATCATGATTATGCCAATATATTATATTCCATCCTTTACCTTTTAACATTTTAAACCATCTGTCAAAACTATGTTTAATGCTTTTAACATCTATTTTTCCTTTTGCCCATTTACCAGGAGTAATTTTATTATCCCAGTCACCATCAGCCCAGCAATGTCCAAAATGAATTAGCATATCAAATTCTTTATTTTCAAATCCACAATATTTAATAGCTTCTTCTTTTGAAGCACCACCTGATTCTCCCATAGTAAAGACGTCATTAGGGTAAAATACTTCAGTACCCATCTCTTCTAAGTACTCATGATGTTTTGGAATACTTGAGAAATTTTCATATCCAGGATGACCTTCAGGGAAATCCCAATTTTTTTCTAAGTGATTTGACGCATCAACTCTAAATCCATCAACACCTAAATCTATCCACCACTTAGTCATTTTTTTAAGATCATTTTTCATATCTTCATTACGCCAATTTAAATCAGGCATCTTTTTACTAAATATATGAAGGTAATATTCATTAGTAGCTTCATTATATTCCCAAACGGGTCCACCAAACCAAGAACGCCACTGTGTAGGCATAACTCTTTCACCTTTACCGTTATATTTAGGCGGTTGCCAAATATAATAATCATGATACTTTTCATGATCTTTATGATTTGGGTCCTTTGCAGCTTTAAACCACTCTATCTCATCAGAAGTATGATTTAAAACTAAATCAAATATAATTTTAATATTTAGTTTATGAGCTTTTTTGATTAGTTCTTTTACATCTTCAATTGTTCCATAATCCTTACTTACTTTATAAAAGTCAGAAATATCATATCCATTATCATCCATAGGTGACTCATAATGAGGTGAAATCCAAATTGCATTCACTCCTAAATCACTTAAGTAATCTAACTTACTAATTATTCCTTGAAAGTCCCCAATACCGTCGTTATTAGAATCTTTAAAACTTCTAATATATAATTGATAAATTATTGCATCTTGCCACCATTTTCTATTCATATTGATTCTCCTCGTATAATATTTGTATAAGATCTTAATGATTTTATACGCCTTTTATATTCTTTCTCT
>JRFF01000046.1 GCA_000753575.1 Candidatus Izimoplasma sp. HR2
ATTGTAAATCCCATTCCTTCTAAGAAGTTACAAGTTTGAGTAGTAGCGTGGTGTTCAATATTGGTAATTACAATTTCATATTTTGTTTTGTTATTAAAAGCAAGCCCTTTTAAAGCCCAGTTTATTGATTCAGTTCCACAACTTGTGAAATGAATCTCTGACTTCTTACAGTTAAGTAATTCAGCGATTTTAATTCTAGATTGATTTACTATTTTTCTATTCTTGATACCTTTTTCATGAAGACTTGATGGATTTCCAAACTCTTCTTTAAAATATGGAAGCATCGCTTCAAGAACATCTTTACTCACATTAGTGGTAGAGGCGTTATCTAAATAGACTTTCATTCTATTTAACCTTCAACTCGAAAGTTAAAGAGGAAATATCAGTGAAGTCTATAACATCAAATTCTTCTTTAAAATCAATAGCATGTATTAGAGATTTATCTTGTTCTTTAAATAATTCTAATAACTTTGATACTAATTCCTTAATAACATATGATTGATGAATTATACAAGGATCATCATCATCAAATATTTCAATACTTAACTCAGTGATGTACTTATCTTTTAAAGGTATATTCAAAATATTACCATCGTATAAAAGGTAATCACCACGTTTAACAATAACTCGTTCTTTCATAAAATCCCTCCTAGAATATTCTGAAATAGAAATAGATTGCGATACCTAAGAACAATACTGCATTTAATAATTTAATGATGTGTAAGTGTTCTCTAATAAAGTTACTAGTTGATACAATTCCTTTTCCTCTTATAGCTACAACTGCGATTATTATAAGTGGAATAACAAACATAACATTATAACTTAGCAATAAGAAATACGAATAAGCTACTTCCTCATATCTAACAGTATTTACTATTGCTACATAAATTTGACCAGTACATACAAGTTCTGTAACACTGAGTGTTAATCCTAATATAAATGTAAGACCCATTACTGCTGCAATTCCCTTTTTATTATCCTCGTTATTAATTAAATTAGTAAATTTCTTTATGATAATTTTATTATATTTTTGTACCCATTTAGGTAATTGATTTTTGACTTTAGCATAGTCATCATTTTTTGTTACTATAAAATCATACATATTAAGTAAGAACAAGAATGAGACTAATATAAATATAAACCAGTTAATTATATTATTCAATAATTCAGCCTGGTCAGCATAGTTATTTAATAGATTTAATAGTCCAAATCCAATTAATAAATATGAAATAAATAATGCGAATATATATGTAACACTTACTAATATAAGTATCTTTTTCTTTTCAGTAAATCCTAGTAAACTAACAAAAAGAAGTAACATAGCAATAGCACATGGATTAACTCCATCTAGTAATCCAGCACCAAGTACTACCATAAATCCTGCGAATCCTTTTAAATCATCAAAGGCTCCACCTTCAATAACAGTAATATCTCTTAAAGGATCGTCACTTAAATCATAAATAGTATTATCATCAATTACATCCTTAATATCATCTGCATCATTATAGTATTTATCTCCTACAAATATTATAGGTACTCGAGCATTACTAGTTGTAATACCATAACTAACATTATAAGCTTTAAAAAGATCGTTTGATTCGGTACTACTTAAAATATCATAAATTAATACTGTAATTCCTTGATCTTCCATTTTTTTAATATAATCATTCTCTGGAGTATACGCCCCAGCAGGCCCGTCTGCGTACCCAACTAATTCTTGACATACCAAACATGTTGCCTCTTTAAAGTAAACGACAGTTCTATCAGCTGCGTGAACATTTTTTGTAGTTACTATTCCAAATAAAACAAATAGTAAGATAGTAATATAGATCTTCATCTTCTTCATATTTATTGCCTCTTTCTATATATATAAAGTACTTCACCATCTTAATTATATAGTTCGAATATAATACTGTCAAATAAACTTATAAAGTTTATTCATGATTATAAATAAACTTACAAACACTCATATTTAGTATATTATCCTTGCAAGTATAAGACTGTTTCTATATAATATTATTGTGGTGATAAAATGAAAGATACCGTCTTAAATAAAGTATATGATTTAGTTGACGAGATTAAATTAAGAAAAGAGTATATTAGATTATTAGAACTGAAGAAAATTATGGAAAATGATCCATTAATTATAAATCTTATTAATGATTTCAATAAATGTAAAGTAAAATTTGAGGAAGTTTCTAAATATGGGAAACACCATCCAGATTTAAAAAAAGTTCAGTTAGAATTAGCTAGTATTAAAACAAAAGTATTCACAAATGAAATTATTGTTGAATATAAGAAGTTAGAAAAAGAGATTCAAAAGATATTAGATGATGTCTCACGTAAAATCGCACAAAGTGTATCACCAAAAATAAAATATCCTAATGAGATGGGTCTAATAAATAAACACTAAAGGAGTATGAGTATGACTATTAGAAAAAGCTTAATTGTCTACTTTAGAACCCCTAAGGCAATAAAACAAATCGCTGAATTTGGTGAACTTAAGTATTACACAAAAAAAGGTAAATACGCTGTTTTATACTTAGATGAAGATAAAGTAGAAGAAACAAAAGAGAAATTAAATCAATTGAAATTAATAAGAAAAGTAGAAGAATCTTTACTAGAAAGCCAAGAATATCAATTAGATTTTGATGTCAAGTAAAAAGACTTGACAAGCAACTACGGTAATGATATACTTTGGTAGTTGAAAAATAAAATTCTAGGAGGAAACAAACAATGGCAGTAAAAATTAGATTACAAAGACATGGTTCTAAAAAACGTCCTTTCTATAGATTAGTAGCAGCAGATTCAAGAAGTCCAAGAGATGGTAGATACCTTGAAATTATCGGTACATACAATCCTACTACAGAGCCTGCTTCAGTAAAAATCGATAGCGAAAAAGCTCAAAAATGGTTAAATGAAGGCGCAAAACCTACTGATACAGTTAAAAACTTATTCACAAAAGCCGGAATTAAGTCAAGCAAAGAAAACAAATAGGGGAAATATAAAATATGGCTGTTAATTATGAAAAATTAATTAAAGACCTAGTAATGCCGTTAGTAATGAATCCTGAAGATTTAATGGTTAAGAAATTTTCAGAAGAAAATAACGTCCTTACAATTCAAATATTTGTTAACCAAGATGATCTTGGAAGAGTTATTGGGAAAAACGGACGAATTGCAAATGCAATTAGAACTATAGCTTATGCAAGTGCATCAAGAGAAGGCAAAAAAGTAATGATCAATATTGATTCATTTTAGACCCATTATGGGTCTTTTTTTTACACTTCTTTTAAGAAAAAACCTAATTATGTAGTATAATAATTAATGGAGGTGTGTATATGGAACGTAAATTAAAAGATGGTAGAGTAGTTGAACTTAGAGAGGTTAAAGTTACTGATGCTACACTTTTACTTCAATATTTTGAAAGAGTAAACTTAGAAAGTAAATTTCTTATAAGAGAGCCTGGTGAATTTACATTCACTGTAAATGATGAAAGAAAGTTCATTAGAAGAGCTATAAAATCTAAAAACGAGCATGTAGCCGTTGCTTTTTTGGATGATGAACTAATTGGTAGTATCGGCTTTAGAAGTGGACATTTAAGAAGAATAACACACCGAGCTTCACTCGGTATGAGTGTTTTAAAAAAATATAATAATTTAGGGCTAGGATCTATTATGATGGAATACATTATAAAGACTACTGAAAATATGGGAAAATTAAAAATGGAATTAGAAGTTCGTGCTGAGAATATTAATGCTATTCATCTATATAAGAAATTTGGATTCGATATTGAAGGAACTATTAAAAAAGGATTCTTTGTAGATAACGAGTATGTTGATTTATTAATTATGGGTAAATGGTTATAGGAGAGTAATATGCAAACACTAGAAGTGAAAAACATAGTAAAGACATTTAAATTATCAAAGAAACAACAAAAATTAGAAAAGACAAAAGAGAAATTAAAAGTAGCTGTAAATGATTTATCATTCACAGCTTACCCTGGTGAAATATTTGGACTTTTAGGTCCAAATGGAGCAGGAAAAACTACTTGTTTAAGAGCTATATCTACTTTAATTAAACCAGATAGTGGTGATATCATAGTAGGTGGTAGTAGTGTTGTTAAAGATAGTATGGATGTTAGAGGTAAAATAGGATTTTTAACGAGTGAACTAAAACTAGAGGATCATTTTACTCCTAGTTATTTGTTCACTTATTTTGGTAAACTTCATGGAATAGATGAAGAATTAATTGAAGAAAGAAAAACAGTTTTATTTTCTCGTTTTGGAATTGATAATTTTAGAGAAGTTAAAGTTGGAGATTTATCAACTGGTATGAAACAAAAAGCAAGTATTGCGATAAGCCTAGTACATAATCCTGAATTTGTTATATTTGATGAACCAACTAATGGATTAGATGTATTAACCGCAAGAAGTGTTACTGATTATTTAGTTGAATTAAAAAATGAAGGTAAAACAGTTATTTTATCTACTCATATATTAAGTGTAGTAGATAAATTATGTGATAAAGTTGGAATTATTATAAATGGCAAAATGAAAATATGTGATACTCTTGAAAATGTTAAAAAATCACATCCTAGTAATGATCTTGAAGAAATCTTCTTTGATTTAATTGAAGAAGATGAACTAGGAGGTAATGCATAATGAAGAATATTGCAACAGTATTTAGAAAAGAGTTTTATAGAGTAGTTAGTGATAAAAGATTAATCTTTACTACTATATTATTACCAGGTCTAGCTATTTACTTAATGTACTCATTTTTAGGCGGAGCTATAGGTAATGAATTTGAAGATATTCAAAGTCATGAAATGATTGTATATGTTGGAAATGTACCTGATGATTTTAGTGATTATTTAGATACATTAGATCTGAATGTTATATATACAGATTATGTAGCTTCAGAACATGATGAAATACTTGATTTAATATTAATTGGAGAAGTTGATTTATTACTAAGATTCCCAACTACATTTGATAGTGATATTGATGGTGGGATATTATCTGATGTATTAACTTATTATAATCCAGGTGAAAAGTATAGTGAGTTTTCTTATGGTGTATATATGACAGAATTAAATACATATAGACAAAGTGTTGCTTATGATAGATATGGTGAAGCATTTTATGTTTTTACTACTGATATCAATAATGATGAACACATTATTATTGATGAAGATAAAGCAATAGGACAAGGGTTTGCTATGTTATTACCTATGCTTATTATTATGTTCTTATTTAGTGGAGCAATGAGTATCGGACCTGATTCAATTGCAGGTGAAAAAGAAAGAGGAACTATTGCTACACTTCTTGTAACTCCTGTTAAAAGAAGTGAGATAGCTATTGGTAAAGTACTTAGTTTATCAGTTATATCTTTATTTAGTGCATCCTCAAGTTTTGTAGGGATTATACTTAGTCTACCTAAATTACTTCAAGGTGCAGGAGAAGAAATATCTATGAATATATATAGTATGGGTGACTTTGTAATGCTGTTTACTGTATTACTAGCAACTGTACTTGTAATTGTAGGAATTATCTCAATTATTAGTGCTTACGCTAAAACAATAAAAGAAGCATCAATGTTAATATTACCATTCTACTTTTTAAGTATTGTAATGGGGATGAGTACGATGTTTAGTGGAGAAGCACATAGTAATATATTTATATACTTAGTTCCACTATATAATAGTATTAATATTATAATTTCAATACTAACTTTTGAAGTAGTTGCTACTCAGTATATTTTAACTATTGTTTCTAGTTTAGTATATGTTGTTATATTCATTATTATTTTAAATAGATTATTTGAATCAGAAAAAATTATGTTTTCAAAATAGAGGTGCATTATGGAATATGTTTCAATAGGAAAGATTGTAAATACACATGGTTTAAAAGGTAATTTAAAAGTTAAGTCTTTTACTGATTTTAAAAAAGATAGATATAAATTAGGAAATCTTTTATATATCGCTTTTAAGGGAGAATATATTCCTGTGACTGTGTCAATGTTTAAAACTGTTAAAAATTTAGATCATATAGCTTTTAAAGAATATGATGATATTAATATGGTTGAAAAGTATAAAGGAAGCCATTTAATGTTTAATAAAGAAGAAGTACATAACCTTGATACTGATGAGTTTTATTTTAATGAGTTAATTGGTCTTGATGTTTATACTGATGATTTATCAATTGGTAAATGTACTGACATAAGAGAATACCCACAAGGTGAAATCCTTGTGATTAAAAGAGATAATAAAAAAGATGCTTTAATTCCTTTTAGAAAAGAGTTTGTAAAAGAAGTGGATAAGGAATTAAAAAGAATATATTTAATTAACTGGGAGGGTCTTTTATGAGAATAGATATATTAACACTTTTTCCTAAAATGTTTGAAGGCTATCTTAGTGAATCTATTATGGCTAGAGCTATTAAAAATGAGTTAGTTGAAGTTAATTTAATTGACTTTAGAGAGTTTTCTAAAAGTAAACATAAAAAGGTAGATGATTCACCTTACGGTGGAGGAGCGGGAATGGTTCTTGGTGTTCAGAGTGTTTATGATGCTTTAGTTAGTATTCCTGGGTACGAAAAAGCGAATAAGATACTACTTACTCCTCAAGGTAAGAGATTTGAACAAGTAATGGCTTATAGATTAAGTAATCAACCACATATTATTATTTTATGTGGTCACTATGAAGGATATGATGAAAGAATTAGAGATTTATTTGATTGTGAAGCATCTATTGGTGACTTTGTATTAACTGGTGGAGAAATAGCTGCGATGGC
>JRFF01000047.1 GCA_000753575.1 Candidatus Izimoplasma sp. HR2
TCTACACCTTAATTAATACTAGTCCTTTTTTTACAGTGTCCTTGACATTGGGTCCACTTTAATAATGAGAGTCCTTTTTAATGTAATAAGCTGTAATATAACAATGACAGTCCTAAAGCCATCCAAAATATCCATGTTAGAACCATAAACAGTAACTGAGAACCTAAATACCAATTCACAGTAACAAAGATTACTCCTGTGATAACTATAATTAATAAATATATTGTCATGTATTTAAAAGTTATTGGTTCTTTAATTACTTCATCAACTTCTTCTAAGTTATTACCTCTTAATTTAAAGTAGAATAATAATCCAAAGATTATGTATAATACCCAAATTGATAATTGATTACTTAAAGTTAAAATATCTCTTTGAATAAATAGTCCCATTAATATATATATAATTGAGAGTAATACAACACATACAATAAATCCTTTATTACTTGGTAGTATTTCTTCTAAAGAATACTTAGTATGAATATCTTTCTTTCTAAGTAAATAATAAATTAATAAGATAGGTAACCCCATTCCTAATCCTGATAGAAGTAATTCTAAAGGTCCTAAAGAGTTGAATGATAAGAAGGCACCTATAAATACAAATAGAGTAATTCTTAGTTTTCTTTTTGTTACTAAGTTCTTAAATTTCTTTGGTAACCCTTGAAATAGATTATTACTATTCGTCATAAATCCTTCAAATACAAGAGAAGGAATGATAAATGACATAATTGGATGCCATAAGAATACTAAAACAATGAAATCCATTACTGATATGTCTAAAAAGATTAATGGTTCATCATTTAAGCCAACCCACAATACTTTGGTGAGGTAAGCTTCATATAGTCCAAATAATACACCTGCGAAGAAGAGGGTACTAAATAGAACTCTTTTATTATCGGTGTATTTAGTAATAATATATAAAAGAACTATTGTATGAAGACCATATAGTGGTATAACAACAAACCAACCCCATAAATCATACAATGGAAACTTCATACTACCTGAAATTACTTCCGCAAAGAATACACTAGTTAAGCTTAAAAGTAGAAGTAAAATAAATTTTAATTTTTTCGACATATAAACACCTCATAGTCTTTAATACTTTTAGTATAATAAAAACATATGGATATTTTATGGTTATAATAAGAAAACGAGATGAATTTTCATCTCGTTTTAGTTTACTTAGCTATTGGTACAAATACTCTAAGTCCAACTTCTTTATCTAAATGATATAAACCAGCGTCTTTAACTAATTTAACTTTATCAATTAGTTTAGTGAAGTTATCTTCCTCTTCAACTTGTTCATCGATATACCATTGTAAGAAGCTTATTGCTGCGTAATCATGAACTTCGTAAGCTATTCTCATTAAGTTATTAATTCTTCTAGTAACTTCTTTTTCATGATTTAAAGAAATTTCTAAAGCGTCTAATAATGACTTAAATTCATTTTCAGGATCAATAAATCCTTTAATATTAACTCTTCCACCACGTTCATTTACATAATCTATAAATTTTCTAGCATGTGATATTTCTTCTTCATATTGAACCATAAACCATGATTCAAAACCTTCTAATCCAAGTGTAGCGATATATCCAGCCATAGCTAAATATATATGCGCTGATTCAATTTCAAAATTTAGTTGTTCGTTTAATGCTGCTTCTAATTGTTTCTCCAAAAAAATCATCTCCTTTTTCATAAATTATTATATATTACAAATTAAGTTTATACAATCTTATTACATATCTTTTAATATATCTTTCGCCTTAGCTAATGTTTTAAAGTTAACTTTAGCGTACTTTCTTAAAAACTGTTCACCTTTTTCACTAATTATATTCGCAGTTAAGAGGTCTACCTCTTTACTAGCTCCTTTTAATAAGGTAAAACCACTATCTATACTCATTTTATCAAAATGCTTTAAGAAGGCATATCTTGCGATAATGCTCGCAATCGCGATTGAAGCGTGTTTTGATTCACCTTTTGTTTTAAAAGTGATGTCTCTATAAACATTATCTTCATCTTTTAAATAACTAAAATATAAATTCTTTTCAGCGAATTGATCCATTATAACTGACGGTTCAGTATTTAATTTAGCTAGTAGATTTAGTATAGCTTTATTGTGTAAGTAAGCTTTAAGTTTATTTAAGTTATAACCTTTTTCAGTTAAATCATTAAATTTTTCATTGTGAAGAGTTAATAAACTAAAAGTTATTTTACTTGCAAGTTGTTCACCTAATACTAATATCTTATCATCAGTTAGTTTTTTTGAATCATCAATTCCGAGAGTTTTTACAAATTCTATATTACGGTAATCTAAGTAAGCTGCGCATACAGTAACAGGACCAAAGAAGTCACCGGTTCCTACTTCATCACTCCCAATTGATTCTAGGAAATAATCTTGAACTTGTTCTATTTTCTTAGTGATAGAGGGCTTTTTAGGTGATGTATCATCATTATAGTTAAGCATAGCTACCCACATCTTATATTCAGCGCTAGCATCTTCACCTTGAAACATTACTTTGTTAGAAGAGTAAACAGTGATAGCTACAAATTCAGTTTTCGCAAAGAAAAGGACAGATTCATTTTTAGAATCTGAAGCATAATCTCGATAAAACTTTACAATTTTTAAAGTCTCATTTTTTGTTAATTTCATGACAAAGTTCAAAAAAACCACCTCACTACTATTATTTTAACATAATATTTGATAAAATAGTATTGCTAGGAGTGATAATATGCATTTTGATATAGAGATATTAGAGTTTGATAAAGTAAAATCATTAATAACTAATTATGCGGAAACTACGCTTGGTAAAAAACTTGTTGATGAGATTACTCCTACAAACAATAATTTAGAAATTAAAAGAAAACTTTTCGAAACTGCACATGCTTTAAAAATAGTAGAAGAAGTTTCGAATCCACCCTTTGGTGGAATAAGAGATTTAAGTGAAACTTTACATCGAGCTAAAATATATTCAGTGCTTAAAGCATCTGAATTTTTAGACGTTATTGGGCTAATTGACGGTATTAATAATAATATCCGTTTTTATAAGCAAGTAAAAGATAGTGAAATTGATGATATAAGTTTAGATGATTATTTTTATAATTTAGAAAGTGTACCTCATCTAAAAAAAGAAATTCAATTAGTTATTACTGATGACGGAGAAGTTAGTGATAACGCCAGTGCTGATTTAAGAAAAATCAGACATGGTATTACTACTAAACAAAATAAAATTAAAGATAGATTAAATCAAATTTTATCAAAAAATAGTAAACAGTTAACTGAAGCAATAGTAACTATTAGAAATAATCGTTTTGTTGTACCTGTTAAATTAAGTGAAAAGAATAATTTTAAAGGATCTATTATTGATTATTCAAATAGTGGTGAAACTTGTTTTATGGAACCAAATAGTATTACGCAATTAAATAATGAAATAAGTTCTTTAAAATTGGCTGAAACTAGAGAAATTGAAAGAATACTAAGAGAGTTAACTATAAAAGTCGCTGAATATCATTATCCATTAACTAATAATTTGAAGATTATTAGTACTTTGGATTCAATATTCGCTAAAGCTAAATATGGACTAATGAATGAATGTACTATGCCTATTATTACTGAAGAAGAAATCTTTTTAATTAAAGCTAGACATCCTTTAATTAGTATTGAAGAGTGTGTAGCAAATACAATAGCTTATGATGTAGATGAAAAGATAATTATAATCACAGGACCTAACACAGGTGGTAAGACAGTCGCACTTAAAACAATGGGACTACTTAGTATTATGGTTCAAAGTGGATTACTTATCCCAGTAAAAGAAGATAGTAAAACAATAATATTTGATAATATCTTCGCAGATATTGGAGATGAACAAAGTATTGAACAATCTTTATCTACTTTTTCATCACATATGACTAGGATTATTAATATAATTGATAACCTTACAGTAGGATCGTTAATATTATTAGATGAACTAGGTAGTGGAACTGATCCAAAAGAAGGTGCTAGCCTTGCGATTAGTATATTAGATTATATTAGAGTAAGAGGAGTACATGTAATCGCAACGACTCATTATCCTGAATTAAAAGCTTATGCTTATAATAAACCTGAAATTATTAACGCTAGTGTTGAATTTGATGTTGATACACTTAGTCCAACATATCGATTAATGCTTGGAACTCCTGGTAAATCTAATGCTCTTTTAATAAGTGAAAGACTTGGATTAAATATGGATATAGTAAACGCAGCTAAAGAGAATGTTTTAACTTCTCAGTCTGAAGTTACAGACCTTATTAATAAGCTAGAAAAACAAGGAAATAATCTAGATAAGAAAATTAGAGAGTATGAAGAGCTAATCATGACTGGTAGAGATGTAGTCAAAGAGAATGAGTTATTAAAAAAGGACTTATTAAAAGAAAAGATAAACCTTAAGAAGAAGATAAATGTTGAACAGAGTCAATTAATAAAAGATACAAAAAGAGAAGCTTTTGACCTTATCAAACAACTTGAAGAGTTAAAATCTAGAAAAGATATTAAGGAACATGAAATTGCTGAATTGAAATATAAAACTAAGAATCTAAATCTTGAAGAAACTGATGTTTCTTCAACATTAAATTTTGTTTATTCAGTAGGAGACATTGTTAATATTTTAAAATTCAATAGAGCTGGAGAATTAATTAAGAAACAAAAGAATGGTAGTTGGATGGTTAAAATGGGATCACTTAATTCTAAATTTAGTGAAGATGAGTTTGAGTTTATAGAAAAAAGAAAAGAAGTAGAAATTAATCAATCTAGAATGAAATCTAAAGTTAAGAAAAATATTAGACCTGAACTTGATTTACGCGGTATGAGATATGAAGAAGCTAAATATGCTCTTGATAAATACATTGATGACTGTTTAATTGGGAATATGCCTCATGCTACGATTATTCATGGATTTGGTACGTTAACTTTAAGAAAGCTAGTTAAAAGTTATTTAGATGGCAATAATTTAATTGATAATCATCGTGATGGTGAAGGAAATGAAGGCGGAAACGGTGTAACAATAGTATATTTTAAATAATATTGCGCAAAATGATTGCTTTAAGTATCTTCATTAAGTATAATTAAAATGTATTTTTTAAATAAGGAGGAAATTGATATGCCTGTAGTATTTGCAAACGCTAGCAACTTTGAAGAAAGTATTGCTAAAGGAACTGTAATTTTAGATTTTTATGCTGATTGGTGTGCACCATGCCGTATGATTGGACCAGTGCTTGAACAAATAGCTGAAGAAAATTCTGATATTTATGTTGTTAAAGTAAATGTTGATGAAAACATGGAACTTGCTAACCAATATGCAGTTAGAGGAATCCCTGCATTGTTCGTTTTAAAAGAAGGAAAAACAGTAGCTCAGAGAGCTGGATTCATGCCTAAAGACGCTTTAGTTGAATGGGCAAGAAACGCGTAAAAAATAACCGAGTTTATTCTTGGTTTTTTTTTTGCTTTATTGTATAATTATTGTGGTGATAATATGAATGGTATTTTATTAGTAGATAAACCTAAAGACTTTACAAGTCATGACGTTATTAATGTTTTAAGAGGTGTCTTAAAAACAAAAAAACTTGGTCATACAGGGACATTAGATCCTGATGCGACTGGTGTTTTAGTTGTGGGAGTTAATAAAGGTACTAAGGTTATGAGATATTTAAACAACGATGAAAAAGTATATAATGCTAGAGTTTGTATTGGTATCTCAACTAATACATTGGATAAAACTGGTGAAGTAGTTGAAAAAGTAGAAGTTAGTAAATTAGAAAATGTTGATGAAATTATTAAATCTTTTTTAGGAACATATACTCAAACACCACCAATGTATTCAGCTATAAAATATAAAGGTAAAAGATTATATGAATATGCTAGAAAAGGTATTGTTATAGATGATATACCTAGTCGAGATATTGAAATCTTTGACATAAAAAGAATAAGTGATATTATATATGAGGATGGATTAGCTTATTTTGATTATTCTGTTCATAGTTCTAAGGGATTATATGTTAGAACTTTATCTTATGATATTGGGAAATTACTTGGCTACCCTGCTCATAACTATGAGCTTAGAAGATTGAAAGCTGGTAAGTTTACTATTGAAGATAGTTATACATTAGATGAGATAAAAAAAGGTGATTTTAAGTTAATAACTTTAAATGACGCTTTGAGTGATTTAGAGACATTAGTTATTAATGATGAGTTTAAACATCATGTAAAAAATGGTATGGCAATTAGTTTAAGATATTTTAAAAAACATACCTTAACAAAGATTATTGATAATGATGGTACTTTACTCGCAATTTATGATAAACATCCTAGCGAAAGTAAAATGAGAGCTATTAATGTTTATCCAAAAGAGGTTGAATAATATGGAAATAATTAAGTTAAATGGAACAAGAGTTAAACCAAACACTATAGCAGCTATTGGGTTCTTTGATGGTGTTCATTTAGCTCATAAAGAGTTAATTAATAAAACAATAGAAATTGGAAATAAGAAAAATCTAGAAAAAGCAGTTATTACTTTTGATGTTCATCCTAAAAGTATTCTGTTTGATTTAGAGTACTTATATTTAACTCCATTAGAGAAAAAAATAGAAGTATTTAAAGAGTTTGATTTAGATTATATTTATGTGATTGAATTCACTAAGGAAAAAGCATCACTTCATCCTTTAGAATTTATTGAAACATATTTAAAAGATATTAATATAATTGTATGTGGATTTGATTTTAAATTTGGAGTTAGAGGTAGTGGAAATATTAAAACATTACAAGCTGATTCTAGATTTAAAACTATTATCTTAAGTGAAGTAACATACGAAGGGTATAAAGTAGGTAGTACTCATATAAGAGATTTATTAAAGTCAGGTCAAGTAGATCATGTAAAAGAAGTACTTGGAGATTACTACAGTGTTAAAGGTGAAGTAATTCATGGAGCTAAAAAAGGTAGAATGATTGGTTACCCTACAGCTAACGTTAATACTGGAGATTATTTAATTCCTAAAAGAGGGGTTTATGTAACTTTAACTAAAGTAAAAGATATTTGGTATGAATCAATGTCAAGTATTGGACACAATCCAACACTTAACTGTAGTATTGATTTAAGTGTTGAATCTAATATCTTTAATTTTGATGAAGAAATATATGGTGAAATCATTGAAGTTAAGTTTCTAAAAAGACTAAGAGATGAGATTAAATTCACCTCAGTTGAGGCGTTAATATCTAAAATTGATCATGATAAAATAGATAGCTTAAATTTCTTTAGGAAATTAAAAGAATAATACTTGCATATCTAAGTTACTATGATATAATTATAAACGCGCCTAATTCTTTGTTTATCGATACTCCAACGATTTACTAGGGATTCAGGTAAGAAAAAATATAAGGAGGAACTAATTATGGCATTATCAAAAGAAGCTAGAAAAGCAGTCGTTACTGAGTATGGTCGTAAAGAGGGTGACACTGGAAGTCCTGAAGTACAAGTTGCACTTTTAACTAAAGAAATCTTAGAGTTAAATGAACACTTGAAAATTCATATCCACGATTTTCATTCAAGACGTGGTTTACTTAAAAAAGTTGGACACAGAAGAAACTTACTAAAATATTTAGCTAAAAAAGATGTTCAAAGATACCGTGATTTAATTAAAAAATTAGGTTTAAGAAGATAATTATAAAAAGTGCTCTAAAGCACTTTTTTTATTGGAATATATAGTAAAAACCTTTGAATGTATGACGAAAAGTAATATAATGTGTATGTGAGGAGGTGTCTTATGACTTTAAAAGAGAATTATTTAAATGAAATAAGCCAACTTAAGAATGAGAGAATTGAGCGTGTAGTTGAAGCTGCAAAACTTGAATTTTTTGAAAGTGGAATTAAAAATTCTAAACTCAGAGTAATAGCAAAAAGAGCTAAAGTAGGAGAAGCATCTATTTATAGATACTTTAAAGATAAAGATGATCTTATTAAGATTGTTGCTTTTAGTTACTGGCAAACACATGCTAATTTGTTTGACGATTATTATTATGGAAGAGTAGTTAATAATGACACTGGAATTAAAAAAATAGAAGTTTCATTAAATATTTTCCATCACTTACATAAAAACCATAAGGACTTCTTAAAGTTTGTAGAGGACTTTGATAATTACTTTGCAAATGAAGTATTAATACCAAGTGAAAACTCATTTCAAGAGATTATATATGGCTTAAAAAGAAGATTTGTTACAATGTTTAGTGAAGGAGTAAATGATGGTTCTATTAATCCAGAATTTAATGGAGATGACATGTTTTGCTTTATTTCACAAGTAATGGTTTCAACCACACAAAAGCTTAGTGCCAGAATAGGTTTAGTAAATGAAGTAGACCAAGAGTATGTTACTAAATGTATTGATAATTTAATAAATATGTTTATTAAATATGTAAAAAAATAAAAAGCAATTAAATTTGCTTTTTTCTTTTTCTTAATATATTAGTTAATATCTTTCAATTTTATACGATTTATGATATTATAGTTAATTGGAAAAAAGAAAGAAGAAAAGAGGAAAATGAATATGACTGACGTAAGAATATTCGAGATGGATTTTGATGGAAGAAAATTAGTAGTAGAAATTGGTGAAGTTGCTAAACAAGCAGCTGGAGCAGCAATCGTAAGATACGATGATACAGCTTTATTAAGCGTAGTAGCTATCTCTAAAAAACCAGTTCCAATGAACTTTTTCCCATTAATGGTTATTTATCAAGAAAAAATGTATGCCGGAGGTAAGATACCGGGTGGGTTCTTAAAAAGAGAAGGAAGACCTAGTGATAATGAAACACTAACTTCAAGATTAATTGATCGCCCTTTAAGACCTCTATTCCCAGAAGGGTTTAGAAATGAAATTCAAGTTATCAATCAAGTAATGAGTGGAGATCAAGACAGAAGTCCTGAAATGACTGCGATGATAGGTAGTAGTATTGTTATTGGAATTAGCCAAATTCCATTTAACGGACCAATTGCAGGAGTTAATGTTGGTAGAGTTAATGGAGAATTTGTAGTTAACCCAACTGTAGAACAACAAAAATTATCAGATATTGAATTAACAATTGCTGGAACTAAATTTGCTATTAACATGGTTGAATCTAGTGCTAATATTGTTGAAGAAAAAGTACTGTTAGATGGAATTGCTTTTGGACATGAATGGATTAAGAAAATTTGTGCATTCCAAGAAGAAATTATTGCAGAAGTAGGAAAAGAAAAACAAGAGTATGAATATAAAGTAGTAGGTAAAGAGTTATTTGCTGAAGTTGAATTATTTATCAAAGATGAATTAGTAAAAGCTGTTAGAGTTGAAGAAAAAGAAGCTAGAGACATCGCTATTACTGCAGTTACTGATAAAGCTATTGATAAATTCACAGAAGATAATAGTGATTTAGATAAAGATGACCTTAAATTATTAGTAGGTAACGTTGGAATTGTATGTCATGATATCGTAAGAGATGAATTAAGAAGATTAATTAGTGAAGATAAAGTTAGACCTGATGGACGTGGGTTAGCTGAATTAAGACCACTTGAATCTAAAATTGATTTATTCTCAAGAACTCATGGTTCTGCAATGTTTACTAGAGGTCAAACTCAAGCATTAGCTTTAACTACACTAGGTAGTTTAAGCGAATATAAAATAGTTGACGGTATTGCTGAAAAACATAAAAAGAACTTCATGTTACATTATAACTTCCCACCATATTCAGTTGGTGAAACTGGTAGATATATGGGTGCTGGACGTAGAGAAATCGGACATGGTATGTTAGGTGAAAGAGCTTTAAAACAAGTTATGCCAAGTGAAGAAGAATTCCCTTACACTGTAAGAGTTGTTTCTGAAATACTTGAAAGTAACGGATCAAGTTCACAAGCTACAATTTGTGCTGGTTCTATGAGTATGATGGCTGCTGGTGTTCCTATTAAAGCTCCAGTTGCAGGAATTGCAATGGGATTAATAATGGAAGGTGAGAATTATTCAATTCTTACTGATATCCAAGGTATGGAAGATCACAATGGAGATATGGACTTTAAAGTAGCAGGTACTAAAGATGGTATTACTGCACTTCAAATGGATATCAAAATTGATGGTATTACACCTGAGATTATGGCTGAAGCATTAGAACAAGCTAAAATAGCTAGATTACAAATCTTAGATAATATGAACAGTATTATTGCTGCTGGACGTGCTGAAGTAAGTGACTATGCACCTAAAGTTAGATTATTAAATATTGATCCAGATAAAATCAGAGACGTTATCGGACCTGGTGGTAAACAAATTACTAAAATCATTGAACAATGTAACGAAGTTAAAATCGACATTGAACAAGATGGTAGAGTTACAATTATGCATACAAATAACGAAGACATTGATAAAGCAATTAAAATCATTGAACAAATCGTTAGAGTTGCTAAAGTTGGAGAAGTATACTCTGGTAAAGTTGTTAGAATTGAAAAATTCGGTTGTTTCGTGGAATTATGGAAAGGTACTGACGGATTATGTCATATTAGTAAATTAGCTCATGAAAGAGTTAATAGAACTGAAGACATCGTTAAAATGGGAGATATTATTACTGTTAAAGTAATTGGTATTGATGATAAAGGAAGAGTAGATTTATCTAGAAAAGATACTTTACCTAAACCAAAACCTGTTCCTTATAAAAAACCCGTTTCTAAACCTGTAGAAAAGAAATAATACAAAATTAAGGGGGTAATATCATGAGGGATAAAAATGATATTGTTTGTCATTGCGAACAAGTTACTTATGGGAATATCCTTGAAGTAATAGACAATGGCGCAGATACAATAGAAAAAATCGGAGATGCAACTATGGCAGGTATTACTTGTGGTGTTTGTATTGAAGAGTTAGAAGAGATTTTAGAAGAAGAATTAGAATAATAATTAAATTGATACCTGGGTAACCGAGCGGAAACGTTAGGAAAGTCCATGCTAGCACAGGCTGAGATGCTTGTAGTGATTGTGATAGAGGAAACAATAACTCTATGCACGTAAGTGACGGCTGTGAACGCACCTGTTAAATGGTGTTATTAGCTTTAAAAGTGCCACAGAGACGAGCTTGATAGGAAACTATTAAGGTGGAACGGGTAAACCCCGCAAGCTAGAAACCCAAACTATGGTAGGGGCACTTCAATTCGGTAAATGAACTGATGAGGAGACGTATTTATACGTAGATAAATGGTTACCGCCTCGTAAGAGGTACAGAACATGGCTTATAAGGTATCAACATTTTTATAAAAGAAAAAGCAATGAAAATTGCTTTTTTTATTTATTAACAAATTAAAAATGCATACCATTTAAGGTATGCATTTTGTTTTATATATTATTCAGTTGAAGTATCATAAAACCATATTAAATCAACTAAATGAGGGTAATCCACGAATGGATTTCTATTGTTTTGTTCAGCTGCAATTACTTCCATACGATTTAGTTCAAATGGAGATACAGGATCCGCAATGTGCCATGCAAGTAATTCATCTAAATATCCCATCTCATAAATTCCAGGTGCTGTATTAACTAAAGTCAGATTATCATACATAACCATCATGTAGAATAATGCACGTGCAACATCACCTTTTACATCATCACGTGGTTCATATCCTAAGCCTAAAGCTGAATACGCTTTATTTCCTCTAGAACTATTCTCTCCAGGGTTAGCTGGCATTAAGTTATATAAATCAGAAGCAACATTTGCAGTATCGCCCACTGAACTAACTCCAAGTAATGATTGTGGCCATACATGTTCTCTATTCCAAGTACAAGAAGGACTACAATCCCATACTCCGGAAATTGAAGTTCCTCGATAAACTAAAATTATATTATCAGAATTTGATGGATCAACATCTGAGTCATCTAAAATATATCTAACTTCATCATAAGTTACTCCTGTAAATCCAGTATTTAAAATTATATTTAAAGCTTCTATAAGAGCATCTCCGTATAAACCTTCAGCATCATCATAATATGAATCTAAATCCATATTAATATCTATACTACCAGTATCAATTACTATAATTCTTATTATTTCTACAGCAGTATTCCCATATTCATCTGTTTTAGAAAAGATTACTTCATATGATCCTGCTATAGAACTATCAACAGTACCAGTAGTATCACAAGTAGTACCACCTGCAACAGTATGTGTTGCAATACATCCTGTTAAATCAACTGTTTCATTTAATAAATATTGATTAACCATACTTTCATCAAAACTAATTGTATAAAGAGGAGTATCATCACCAATAATACCTACTCCAGTATATATTTGAAAGTTATCAATATTAGTTCTAGAAACTGTTTCACTTTCAATTCTAAAATAATAAGCACTATCAGAATCTAAAGATAAACTAGTAAATAAAGCTTCATCAAAAATGTAACTATATTCAACTAGTGTTGCTGTAGATGTGAAACTATCAACTGTAACCCAGGTTGTTTTATCAAGTGATATTTGAAAATTAACAGTAGCATCATCATCATTTCCATAAGTTCCAGCGTAGAATATTACTTGTGCAATATCTGATGCACTAAATTCTGTTTGGATATATCCATCTCTAATACGAACACTATTTCCTTCGATTTTTAAATCTGTAGCTAAACTACCAATTAAAGCATCACTTAATGTCCAACTTTCACCTGATAAAGTAATTAAACCTTCTGCATAAGAAGCTTTAGAACCCTCATCAAATGTTGTTTCATAAAATAATGTAGGTACTGGTAGAGCTATTAATTCATATATTGCTTCAATTGATTGATCTTTAGAAGCAACAAATGTATATGTTAATTCAGAAGATAAAACTTCTTCAGTATCAACATCTATCCAATAAAGGAATAAGAAATCTTCATGTGTAGGAGCAATGAATTCATACTGTGTTTCCCCACTATTTGTTAAAAATTCGGTTTCTTCAACTATTATACTTAGTACATTAGTTGTTGCAATGACTGTATAATCTTCAATAACAGGATTATCATCAATATCATCTTCAACTTCTGGTTTATTACAACTCGCAAGTGTAAAAATGCTTAAAACAAGTACAAATATATATAAAAATCTTTTAATTATCATAAAAAACACTCCTCAATTTAATATATGGTTAGTCATACTTCAATTTTATAAAATATAACTTAATAAAATATAATTACTTTTTAATAGTTTCAACAACATCATCATGATTAAAGGTATTACCTTCATCAAAGATTCCACTTTGAATATACCTAGTATTATGTTTAGCAAGAAATCTTAAAAATTGAAAGATTAAAATATAAGCTAAATACCCACTAAAGAATATGGTAAGTACTAATCCAAACAAGGGTCCTAGTAGCTCAATAAACATTGCCCCAAAGAATACCAATAATAATATCCAAAAGAAGAATAACGTACTTATAACTCTATTCAAATGATCATGAAAATATTTTCTCCATGTAACTTGAAATTTAAAATCATCTAACTTATCAAAATACTTATCTAAAAAATAGAAAAAATTCAAAAATATCACTCCTAACTTGCTATTATTATAACATACTATATAATATAATAAGAGGTGATATGATGAAAATAATAATTTCTCCTACTAAAACTCAAGTTGAGGGATTTACTGAATACTTAAATGATAAAGAATTACTATTTTTAGACAGTCATAAAAAGATATTATCAATCTTAAAAAAACTAACTAAAAAAGATATTAAAAAGGTTATGAAAATTGATAAAGATATGTTAGAAAATACATATAATAATATTAAAAATCATCATGATTTAAAAAGCTCTCATGCCTTTTCAAGTTTTAATGGTCTTGTATTTAAAGGGCTGAATAAAGACTCTTACAAAGAAAGTGAGTACCGTTATATTGAAAATAACTTAAGAATACTTGATGCTTTTTATGGAGTACTTGAACCAGGTACAAAGATAAAACCATATCGATTAGATATGAAAATGAAAATAGGAGTTAATTTATACAAATATTGGGATATTAAACCGTATTTTAAAGATGAAGTAATTATTAACTTAGCATCAAGTGAATTTAGTAAGATGCTTGATGGCTGTAACCTTGTAAATATATCATTTTTACAGTATAAAGATAGTAAGTTTATTAATCAAGCAACCTACTCTAAACAAGCTAGAGGTAAGTTCTTAAATTATCTAATAGAAAACAAGATTGAAAACACTAAATTAATGAAAAAGTATTGTGTTGATGGGTACATTTTTAATGAGATGTTATCAAACAATAACAATCTTATCTTTACTAGAGAAGTATAACGGCACAAATGTGCCGTTTTGTTTGCTAAAATAAGAATATATTTATTGCAAAAATAGGAAATATAATGTAAAATGAATTAGCACTAATTAGGAGGTGATTTTATGAGTAAAGAACTAGATTACAAAGCAATTATTAAAAGGCAAGAGAATATTAGAAACTTTAGTATTATTGCTCATATTGATCACGGAAAATCAACATTAGCAGATCGTATTTTAGAAATCACTAATACGGTAGCAAGTAGAGATATGAAAACTCAGTTACTTGATTCAATGGATTTAGAAAGAGAACGTGGAATTACTATTAAATTGAATGCTGTTGAAATAAATTATACAGCAAATGATGGTGAAACATATATCTTACATTTAATTGATACTCCAGGTCATGTTGACTTTACTTATGAAGTATCAAGAAGCTTAGCTGCATGTGAAGGAGCTGTACTAGTAGTAGACGCTGCTCAAGGTATTGAGGCTCAGACTTTAGCTAATGTGTATTTAGCACTTGATAATGATTTAGAAATAATACCGGTTATTAATAAAATAGATTTACCTTCAGCTGATCCTGAAAAGGTAAAACAAGAAATAGAAGATGTTATTGGACTTGATGCAAGTGATGCAGTTCATGCTAGCGCTAAAGAAGGTATTGGAATTAAGGAAATACTTGAACAAGTTGTTGAGTTAGTTCCTGCTCCTGTAGGAGATCCAAAAGCACCATTACAAGCTTTAATCTTTGATTCATACTTTGATACTTATAGAGGAATAATACCTAGTGTAAGAGTTGTTCAAGGTACAATCAAAAAAGGTGATCTAATATATATGATGGCTACTGATAGTACTTATGAAGTAATAAGTGTTGGAGTTTCAACTCCAGCAGAAGAAAAAAGAGACTACTTAGGACCAGGAGATGTTGGATTCTTTACTGCTTCAATTAAAAATGTTGAAGATGTAAGAGTTGGTGATACTGTTACTAAGAAAGATAATCTAGCTTCTGAACCATTACCAGGTTATAGAACATTGAATCCAATGGTATTTTGTGGAATGTTCCCAATTGATTCTGGAGATTATAATGATTTAAGAGAAGCACTAGGTAAACTTAAATTAAACGATGCTTCACTTATATATGAACCTGAAACAAGTCAAGCACTTGGATTTGGATTTAGAACAGGATTCCTTGGATTACTTCATATGGAAATAATTCAAGAAAGAATTGAAAGAGAATTTAATATTCCATTAATTGCGACTAGTCCTAGCGTTATTTATAATGTTTATTTAACTAATGGATCTAATGTTTCAATTGATAATCCTACTGATTTACCTCCTATCCAAAATATTGATAGAATAGAAGAACCTTATGTTACAGCTACTATTCTTACACCTGAAGAGTTTGTTGGTAATATCATGGAATTATGTCAGTATAAACGTGGAATCTTTGTAGATATGAAGTATTTAGGTGAAACAAGAGTTCAGTTAACATATCAATTACCATTACTAGAAATTGTTTATGATTTCTTTGATAAGTTAAAATCATATTCTAAAGGATATGCTTCATTTGATTATGAGTTCCATAGTTATAGAGCTAGTAAGCTAGTTAAGATGGATATCTTATTAAATAACGAAATAGTAGATGCTTTAAGTATTATTGTTTTCCAAGACTTTGCTTATAGAAGAGGTAAGGCAATAACTGAAAAACTTAAAGAGATAATTCCTAGACATATGTTTGAAGTTCCTATTCAAGCAGCAATTAACCAAAAGATAATTGCAAGATCTACTATTAAAGCAATGCGTAAAAACGTATTAGCAAAATGTTATGGTGGAGATATTACTCGTAAGAAGAAATTACTTGAAAAACAGAAAAAAGGTAAGAAGAAAATGAAAAGTATAGGAAGTGTTGAAATACCTCAAGAAGCATTCTTGACTGTACTTAAATTAGATGACTAAAACATAGAAAAGCCCTTGTTAAAGGGCTTTTTGTATACCAATATTTTACGATATATATTGATATTGGTAAAAATATATGCTATAATTACTTTGTACCAAAATTGTTAATAAGGAGGGATTTAATGTTACTAGCAATAGATTTTGTAGGAGGAAACGCATATTTTTATGTTGCACTAGCCTTTACAACGTTCTTCTTGTTACAAGGAGTTTTCACGTTTATTGGAATAGGTGATGCATTCGAGATTGACGCTGACTTTGATGCTGAAATTGATGTTGACGTTGATATTACTAACGGAATAGGTATGACTTTGCACTTATTTTCTGTTAGAGGAATAATTGCTTTTTTTATGATGTTTGGATGGACAGGTCACTTTTTAACTGTAGGTGATATAAACCCAATCGTAGTTTTTGTTATATCCTTTATAGCAGGAACAATAATGTTGTTCTTAGTATCGTTAATTTATTATTTCATTTTGAAATTAAGTCAAGAAGGTACTTTGAATAAACAAGAAGCAATAGGTAAAGAAGGTACTGTCTATATCCCTATCCCTAATAGAAATGAAGGAATTGGGAAAGTACAATTGATAGTGAGTGGATCACTACAAACATTAGATGCAATCGCAAAAGATAAGAGCATAAAAACGGGGACTGAAGTAAAAGTTCTAGCGATAGTTAATAATATGCTTGAAGTCGAAGAAATAGAATAGGGAGGAATTAGTTATGGAATTTTTAGGAATCATTGTAATAATCGGAGTCATAATTCTATTTGTTACTGTAGTTGCAGTAATATCTAGATACCGTAGATGTCCATCGGACAAGATTTTAGTAATTTATGGTAGTGTAGGAAAAGGTAAAGAAGGAGCAAGCAGAAGTGCTCAATGTATTCATGGTGGGGCTAGATTTATATGGCCAGTTATTCAAGATTATCGTTATTTGGATTTAACACCTATGAGTATTGAAGTTGCTTTAACAAACGCACTTTCAAAACAAAACATTCGTGTAGATGTACCTTCAAGATTTACTGTAGCAATCTCAACAGAACCTGGAATCATGCAAAATGCTGCAGAAAGATTACTTGGTTTAAACCACGAAGCTATTAAAGAACTTGCAAAAGATATCTTATTTGGGCAATTACGTTTAGTAATCGCAACAATGGATATTGAGGAAATTAATAATGACCGTGACAAATTCTTAACAAACGTATCTAAAAATGTTGAACAAGAGTTAAGTAAAATCGGATTAAAATTAATTAATGTTAATGTTACAGATATTAGAGATGAATCATCATATATCGAAGCATTAGGTAAAGAAGCTGCTGCAAAAGCAATTAATGATGCACGTAAAACTGTAGCTGAGAAAAACCGTGATGGTTCAATTGGTGAAGCTATCGCACAAAGAGATGAAAGAATTAATGTAGCAAAAGCTGATTCAGTTGCCGTAGAAGGTGAGAATGAAGCGAAAGTTACAATCGCTAATTCTGAAGCCTTAAGACGTGAAAAAGAAGCTGAAGCTTTAAGAAGAGCAACTGCTGCAGAAAAAGTACAAGCTGCAAAAGCATTAGAAGAAGCTTATCTTTCTGAGCGTGACGCAGAACTAGGTCGTGCCGAAAAAGAAAGAGCTACAAAAGAAGCAGATATTTTAGTACAAGCTAAAATTGATAAAGAAAAAGTTGAAATTGATGCTGAAGCACAAGCTGAAAAAACTAGACGTATTGCTAAAGGTGAAGCTGACGCTATATTCTTAAAAATGAAAGCACAAGCTGACGGGATTAATGAAATCCTTACTAAGCAAGCTGATGGGTTTGATCACATCGTTAAAGCTGCAAATAATGACACTGCAAGTGCAGTATCATTAATGATCGCAGATAAATTAGAAGATATCGTAGCTACTCAAGTTGAAGCTATTAAAGGAATCAAAATTGATAAAGTTACTGTATGGGACGGACTTGGTAATGGTAGTGAAGATGGTACTCCATCAACTGCAAAATTCTTATCAGGTATGTTAAAATCACTTCCACCATTTGAAGATGTATTTAAAATGGCAGGAATGGATCTTCCTTCTATACTACAAGGTAAAGACAAATTACCTACAGTAGAAGAAGTTAAAGAAGAAAAATAATCAAACTAAAAGGACTATTTTTAGTCCTTTTTTTTATTCATATTTTGCTAAGTTCTTCTCAAATGCCACTAAATGTTTAATAGATGCATCTCTTAATGCAATAAATGTATCTCTAACATCATCAGGTAATTCTTGTTCTAAGAATAAATTATACATATCAATATTTAATATTTCAGCTAACACTCCAGTTCTAAAAGTATCTTCAATATCAATTACATGAAGTAAATGATTCTGTGCATCATTATAAGGAACTAATAATTCATACGTTTCAAAATGAGGAAGAAGCATTTCTACATGAGAAGCTTCCGCATTTATAATATTACTAAATGGCTTAGTTACATCAAAATTATCTAGAATATATTCATATTCTGCATAAGCTGAATATTCATCTTCAATAGCATAAACAAGCATTGCTTCTAAAGTTAATGATTCAGAGCTTAGTGCACTAACACTACCCCAGTTAACCGCATACTCATATAAGTCCGTGACTATAACTTGTTCTAATGTTTCAGTTTCAGTAACTTCTTCAAGTGATTCAAGTTCTATTTCTTCAACATATGATCCAAAATCATCACATCCAGTTAATGTTAGTACTATTAATAATGATGTTACTAAAATAATTATCTTTTTCATATATTTTCCACCTATCTGTGTAGTTCTTATATATATAACAAACGAACTTTAGTTTTTATTGGATTTTTTAAAAATAAGTTTCATTATATTGTTAAAAAAACCCTAAATTGTGATAGAATATTTAACGAGGTGAGTATTATGTTAACCGCTCTTTATATCCACGTACCATTTTGTGAAAAGATATGTGTCTACTGTGATTTCCATAAGGAAATCGCCACTTTAACTAAGAAAACAAAATATATAGATGCATTAATAAAAGAGCTTATTAAAAACAAGGATACTCTCAAGAATATTAAAACAGTTTATATCGGAGGAGGAACTCCTTCTAATTTACCACTTGATTTGCTTGAAAAACTACTGGAAGCTATTAACGAAAACATAAATATCACAAACGAAGTTGAATTTAGTATTGAAACTAATCCTAACGATATAACGATTCAAAAGGCTTTACTATTTAGTAAATATAACATTAATAGAGTTAGTGTCGGTGTTCAAACCTTTAATAATGATCATTTAAAGTTCCTTGGTAGAACACATAATAAGAGTGATGTCATAAACGCAGTTAATAATCTACATAAAGCTGGAATTAACAATATTAATATTGATATGATATTTAGCTTAGTAAAACAAACAGAAGCCGAATTAAGAGAAGATATTAAGGAAGTACTAAAACTTGATATTACTCATTTATCATACTATTCACTTATATTAGAGGAAAAGACAACATTGTATCACTTATACAACCAAAATAAAGTAAGCATGAATAGTGAAGATATAGAAGCATTAATGTATAATATAGTGATAGATAGTTTAGTAGAAAATGGATTTAATCATTACGAAATTAGTAATTTTTGTAAAGACGGTTTTGAATCAAATCACAATACTATTTATTGGAAGAATTTAGATTATCTTGGTATAGGTAGTGGAAGCCACTCCTTAATAAATAATAAAAGATTTTATAATGAAAGTAATGTTACTAAATATATAAATGATACAATGAATGATATCGATGAAATAAAAGTAGAATACGATACTGAACCATTAAGAGAAGAATTAATTATGGGACTTAGATTACTTAAAGGAATTAATATTAACGATATAAATACTAAGTACAATATCGATTTACTAGAAGATTATAAAGAATTAAATGAATTTATTAAGAAAGATTTATTAGTACTAGATAATGGATTTATCCATTTCACAAGAAAAGGTTTAATGCTTGGGAATCTAGTATTTGGAATCTTTTAAGGAGGTATAACATGTTAAAAGGATTACTTAAAGAGTACGAATACTACTTAAAAATAACTAAAGGACTTAGTCATAATTCAATAAAATCATATATTACGGATTTAAAAGAATATATTGAGTTCTTAAACAAGAATTACTTGCTGAGAGACCCAGATAAAATTACTAAACAACATATTAGAAATTTTATCGCAAGACTTAAAAGAAAGAATAATACAGCTTCATCTATTTCTAGAAAGATGAGCGCTATAAGGTCTTTTCATAAGTATATGTTAATTGAGAAAATAATATATACAAACGTAACTATTGGAATTAGTTTACCTAAAAAAGAAAAAAGATTACCACTTGTTTTATCTGTTAATGAGATCGATGCTTTAATGATCGCAGCTGACGGTGATGATCCACTAGAACTACGAAATAGAGCTATGTTAGAACTGCTTTATGGTAGTGGACTTAGAATTACTGAACTTATTGAATTAAGATTAGCTGATTTACATCTTAATATGGGATTTATTAATGTTACTGGTAAAGGTAATAAAGAAAGAATAGTACCTATTGGTGATGAAGGACAATATGCTTTAAAAAGATACCTTGATAGAGGACGTTCAGTATTAAAAAAAGTTCAAGGTGATATAATCTTTGTGAATAATAGAGGAAATAAAATAAGTAGAGTAGGCTTTTATAAAACTTTAAAACGCTTAGCTATTAAAGCTGGAATTACTAAAGATATTAGCCCTCATACTTTAAGACATAGCTTTGCCTCTCATTTACTTGAGAATGGCGTAGACTTAAGAATGGTTCAAGAACTACTGGGTCATGAAGATATTTCAACGACTCAAATATATACACATATAAATAAAAAACAATTAAAAAGTGTTTATGAGGAATTTCATCCTCGTTCATACAAAAAGGAGGAATTTTAATGTATAAAAGAGTATTTTTAATCGTTATTGATAGTGTTGGTTGTGGTGAATTACCAGATGCTGCTGATTATGGTGATGTTGGGTTTAATACAATTAAACATATAAGTGAAGTAGGTAATGGTATTTATCTACCTAATATGGAAAAACTAGGATATGGTAACTTAACTGATATCGTTGGTGTAAAAAAAGATCTAAACGCTAAAGGTAACTTTACTAAAATGAATGAAATAAGTGTTGGTAAAGACACAATGACAGGACACTGGGAATTAATGGGTCTTAAAATTGAAAAACCTTTTATCACATTTACTGATACAGGATTCCCTGATGAATTATTAAATGAATTATCAAGAAGAACTGGACGAGGTATAGTAGGTAATAAAGCTAGTAGTGGAACAGTTATCTTAGATGAATTTGGTGAACACCAAATTAAAACAGGAGACTGGATTGTTTATACTTCGGCTGATTCAGTACTACAAATTGCTGCACATGAGGAACACATTGGACTAGATGAGTTATATAAAGCGTGTGAAATAGCACGTGAGCTTACTTTAAAAGAAGAATGGAAAGTAGGTAGAATAATCGCTAGACCTTACTTGGGTGAAAAAATAGGTGAATTTAAACGTACACCTAATCGTCATGACTATGCTTTAAAACCTTTTGAAGCAACATCTCTTGTTTATTTAAAAGAAGCTGGATATGATGTTGTTGGATTTGGGAAAATAAACGATATATATGACAGTGAAGGTATTACAGAAACATATAAACAAGTATCTAATGAAGATGGAATGAATCACTTCATAGATTATGCAGATAAAGACTTTAATGGTTTAGCATATATTAACTTAGTAGACTTTGATGCATTATTTGGACATAGAAGAGATCCTCTTGGATATAAACAATCATTAGAAGAGTTTGATGTACAACTTGGAACATTATTAGATAAACTAAGAGACGATGATTTATTAATGATTACTGCAGATCATGGGAATGATCCAACTGCACCAGGGTCTGATCATACTAGAGAATATGTACCAATGCTTGCTTACTCAAAATCATTAAATGGTTCTGAATTAGAAATAAGAGAATCGTTTGCTGATATCGGAGCTACAATAACTGATAACTTTAAAACTAAACATGCCAGATATGGTAAAAGTTTCTTAAAGGAATTAAAGTAGATGAATTCAGTAACAACTGATGAGTACTCTGACTCACACTTTTATTACAAAATACTAAAGATAGGAGCACCAATAATTCTTGCTCAGTTTATGACTAGTATTTTAGGATTAATAGATACAATAATGGTTTCAAGTTTAGGAGAAATAGCTGTTGCAGCTGTTGGAGTAAGTACAAGTTTCATGTTTTTATTATTTATGATCCTCTTTGGATTACTAAGTGGATTATCAATTTTTGTAGCCCAGTTTTGGGGAAGTAAAGATATAAAAAGTATTCATAAAGTATATATTATTTCTATTATTGTAGGAGCGTTTATATCAACCTTATTCTTTATCATGGGGAAATTCTTCCCAGAATTTGTTATAGGATTATATAACAATAGTGGAGATAACGGAAATAGTATTATATTAAATAATTTTGGTGTTGATTACTTAAGTATCGCAACATTTTCATACTTCACAATGACAGCTTCATTTATGATTAGTATGTGGATGAGAAGTGTTGAAAGAGTAATATATCCTCAAACTGTAGCTATAGTAGTTGTATTACTTAATACTTTCCTTAACTACACACTAATTTCAGGTAACTTCGGATTCGAAGCTTACGGTGTAAAAGGTGCCGCTATCGCGACACTTATATCAAGTAGTATTGGAGCATCATTATTAATACTATATTTAATAAAATCAAAAGAAGAAGTATTTAAAATAAAACTTTCTACATACAAAGAAATTACTAAAGATTTCTTAAAACGTATTTTAGAAAAAGCATTACCAGTTGCCATAAATGAAACAATATGGGGACTTGGAATGACTGTTTATTTAATAGCTTATGGCTTTATTAGCACAGACAGTTTAGCTAGTATTCATGTTAGTAACCAGGTTATGGGATTGTTTTGGGTATTTACTATTGGAGTTAGTACTGCCTGTAGTATCATGATTGGTGTTAAACTAGGAGAAAACAAACTAGAACTAGCAAAACAATGGGGAATTAAGTTTACTAAACTTACATTTGGACTTGGAATTGTATTTGGAATAACTTTATTTATTTTTAGTGATAGTATAGCAACTCTATTTACAAAAGAGTTTGAAAGTAGTGTTGTTGGAGATAATGTATCGTTAATTCTAAAAGTATTCGCATTTTATATCCCTATCAAGTATTCAAATGCACTTCATATCATAGGAACACTACGTGCAGGAGGAGATACTAAGTTTGTATTGTTTGCTGAACTTGGACCTTTGTGGCTTGTTGGTGTACCACTCGCATTTATCTTAAGTATTAAGACAGATTTACCATTGTATGTAATTGTAGGACTAGTTAATATTGAAGAGTTACTTAAATTCTTCTTGATTCTTGGAAGGTTCTTCCAATATAAATGGGTTAGAAATTTAACACTTGAATAATAAAAAAAACATTCTAATTTTAGAAGGCACTGAAAAAGTCTATGAGAAATCATAGGCTTTTTATATACAATGAAGAAAGTTATA
>JRFF01000048.1 GCA_000753575.1 Candidatus Izimoplasma sp. HR2
AGGCTTGAACTAGGGTTTAATTAATAAATCTTTTTAATGTCTACGAACTCTTGACAAGTTCAGTTTTCAGTATCTTTTAATAGTCAAAAACTTATTATTTAATCTCTTAAAACTCACCAATAAACTCAATACCTTTCCCTTTTTAACCTGAAAAGATATTTTCAATCATGTCTTTAAATAATATGTTCACATATTGCTATTTTCTGTCGTTATTCATTCACATTTTAAAGAGTTAAGCTTAAAAGCGAGTTTTTATACTCCTAATGAATTCTTTTTCAAGTACTTTACTATACTATTTTTTATAAGTATCACTGAATAAAAACTTTATAATATTAGGGAATCTAATTCCCCAAGCAGCTTCATTATGAATTGCGTCTTTAATTACCATATACTTTAGTTTATCAGGTTCAATTTTTCCACTTAAAATATCATAAACTGACTGATTTGATTTCAAGTACTGTTTACTATGCTTTTCATTATCTATTTCCTTTGTACCTGAATCCATATAGAACTTTTTACAAGTAGGAAAAGTCGAGTTTTTTAGTAATTTTTCAATCTCATCTTGATTTGGATAATATGCATTTGAAACACAACCAAACCTTGTGAAAAATTCTGGATATTTTGCTGCAGCGTAAGTTGATGATAACCCACCATAACTAGAACCCATAACACCTGTGTGTTTTTCACTTTTTAAAGTTCTATAATTTTTATCTATAATGGGTTTTAAATTCTTAGTAATGAAATCATAGTAACATTCGGCCTTTCCTCCTACAGGTTCTTTATCATCATCCTCGATAAATTTATATGGTACCAATTCATCAGTTCTAGTATCGATAGAATCAATCCCAACAATGATGATTTCCGGGAGTGAAGGATCGTTTTCATAAGTGTCAATAATACCCCAACTTTTACCATAGGTCGCCAAATTGTCATCAAATAAATTCTGTCCATCATGCATATATAAAACCGGGTATGAAAAATCGCTAGTTTCATAACTTTTGGGTGTATAAACAGAAACTACAACTTCTCTTCTTAATTCTTTAGACTTTATTTTGAATATTTTATATTTATTCATTTTAAATAACCTCCAATATTGATGTTGTTATTATAGTTCTTTTAAATATTTATTTGTAAAAATTATTAAATTAATTAATATGATAGCAATAATTAGACTATAAACAACTATATATACAGATACATTATCTATTAATACTCCGGATAACAGTAGGGTAAACGGTAATAATATACCTCCAAAAGAGTCCATCATTGTTACTACTTTTCCGATTTTATTTGGGTCAACATACTTAGTAATTGCTGCATTTAATGGTGCATTAAGTAATGCATTAGTAAGTCCAAAAATAAAATTTGCACCAATGAATAAAACCAAAAATGTATTTTCTTCAATTATATTGTAGTCAAATAGTTTTATTAATGCTAAATAAGATACTGCAATTATAAGAAAAAGAATACCTGCTATTTTTAATAACTGGTGAATCTTAAGTTTAGCCCCCAAAGATGCTGCAACAATAAAACTCATAATCATAATGCCAATAGATAATGCTGATTCACTCATAGCTAAAATATAATTTGAATCAAAGTTCTCAAATGTTAAATACTCCTTAATAATATAAGGTACTCCAAGACTAAAATAAGGGTCAGCCATTGTTAAACTAATAACAATAATATATACTACGGCTGCAATCGGCTTCGCATCTCTAAAGATGTATATTGCAGCTTCTTTTAAGTCTGAATAAATCCTTTTACAATAGTATATTAGCTTGTTACCAATAATAATTTCTTCCTCTTCATATGCAGACTCATTTAATCTGTCTTGATTCATAGCTGTATCATATTTAATAAACATCTCTGATATTCCTGAAAAGATGAAACTAATTGCATTGATTATTATAAGTATTACAATTCCATAGTTAGCATATAAAAAAGCTCCTAATGCTAAGCCAGCAAATGTTTGTAAACTTCTTGTTAACTGAAACAAACTGCTTGCTGATACAAGTTCATCACTTGGTACAATTTGAGGTATTAAAGCTGAACTGGCAGGTGAAAAGAAAGCTGTTTGAACTGCAATGAAAATTAATAATCCATAAATAGTTGTAAGTACTAAATCGCTATTTCCGATATCATTAAAGTAATATACACTAATTCCTGTAATAAAATATATTATACCTCTACCAAAATCAGTTATATAAAGTACTCTTACCTTTTTCTTCCATCTGTCTGTAAATGTGGCGGCGATTGGTGAAAGAACAAATATAACAAATGTCCATATTGCTATATATGTTGCCATTGATGTAGCCAGACCAGTTAAGTCTAAAAGGTATAATGATATCCCAAATCCGTACATTCTACTTCCAATACCTGAAACCAAACTACCAAAAAACAGTAATATGAAGTTTTTATCTTTTATATATTGTTGTTTGAACATAATATATCCTCTTGTTCCATAATTCTCATCCTATTAAATAAGATTGTTGTTACAAACTCACTTTGATTTATTCCCAAATCAATATTTCTTAGAGTGTGAAATTCTACATCGTTGTTTATATGTATTTTATATAAATTTTTACTTTCTAAAACATTTTTCATAAAAAACCTCTTTCTTTTTCAACTACAGAGTATCTAATACTTTTATCCTGCATTATCAACTTTATGACTTTCTTGTTGTAGCTATTTAATGTAAGGGAACTAATTTTTTTATATAATACTTAATAATTTACCAAAAATAATATTCTACTGAATATTTTTTGTAAGTACTTCTAAATGATCTTGTGTGAAATGTTTTTCAATATCATCATCACTAATTGTGAATCCATCAACTATTAATTGAGCTATAGATTTAGTGATAATTCCTTGTCTTTTCTCTTTAACGCTTAGTTTTTCTTCAAAATTACCTTCCATACTACTATTAACTCCATTTATCAATATTTTATAAAAACTATTATTTATACTTAATACTTTTTTTAATTTCACTATTGATTAATAGCTTCAACTACCTCTTCTACATTAGTTTTCTTATTCATTCTTTTTCTAAATTACCTCTGCATTTAATATTTGATCAATCGTTACTTCTAGTAAATCACTTAAATCAACTAACATACTAGTATCCGGTAACGTTGTCACTGTTTCCCATTTATAGACTGCTTGAAAACTTATTTGAAGTTTTTCAGCTAAATCTTTTTGTTTCATGTGCATTTTTATACGTTTATTTCTTATATATTTTCCTATCTCGATTGTATTCATAATTACCTCCTATACCAAAATGGAGGTCCTTCGACAAAATTATAAAACACTATGAAATCACCTTAATTTTCTAACTTCAATCCAGCTATCTCTAATCTCTATAAGACCAACATTATTATCAACTTTTAGAGTTTGTTCAAAGAAATCTGTAATCATGCTTTTAAAAATTGAAACAAGATAATCTCCTTCAAGTTCACCCGTCATACCTATGTTTTTCGTCAGTGGTGAATACATATAAGCCATTGAGAAATCATAATGTGTAGTTCCGTCTATCTGGTAAAGCCTAGTATTCCCAATATTATCTTCAACCAAAATTGATAGATTTGTATTGTTAGCACCTGTTTCCCAAGATCCACTTCTTAAAAACAATATAGGAATATCTAATCCTTTTTCTATTTCCTCATCAGATATTGGTTCTACCCATGCATCCATTCCAAAAAGTGCTTTAATTCTATCATCATTAATGGCGACTGCAACATCTGCTCCACTACCAGCTGAATGGCCTAGTAAACCAATGTTTTCTAAATCTAATCTACCTTCGAATCTTGATGAAATATCACCTGTATTCATCTTTTCTAGTTCATCTAGTGTTAAGGTGATATCACCTGCATAAGTATTTACCAAAGTATTAGCGTATCCTAAGAAGTCAGAAGTTGTGTCTCTATCTGGCAAAGCTTCAGGATTAAGATAAGCTATTTCTTCATCACTGAATACAGTAGCAACTGAACCATAGGTATGATCAATACCAACAACTATATATCCTAAACTAGCTAGTTCTTCTGCTAAATCAGTATGAAGGTTTTTGAAACCTCCCCACCCATGTGAAATAACAACTATCGGGTATTCATCAAAAGTTTCACTTATTGGTGCTTCTAGATAGGAATTCGACATAATAAGCTCAGTATGATTTAGTACAAAAGAAGGTAACCCTGTATCTTTTGCTAACGCTTGTGCTACAACTTGCCCATCTTCTAACCATGGAACAAGATCATAACCATCCGTAGATTCTGCTGGGTACCAGACTTGTATCTTAATTTTCCTTTTTCCTTCTTCCCCATAAGATTCCTCTCTATTGTCATCTATCAGAACAAATGACTCAGTTCCAATTGAAAACTCTCCACTTGGAAGTGGCATTTCTTGAAGAGGAAAAGCATATTTCGAAATACCTGACAATATCATCAAAAGTCCTGAAAGGATTAAGGTAATCATTCTTATTTTCCCCTTATTTTGAAATCCATTAATCTTGAATATAGAAAATAAAGATATACCAATAGTTAAAATTATTGCTATATACAATGGGTATAATTGCCATCTAGTACTTTCGAAAGCAAGATGTATTATCAATGAAAAGAAAGATACCACAACAAGTATAATCATATATTGTTTTTTTATTATTTTGTATTTAATTAAGAATCCTAAAGATACTATTGTTAATATAAAAATAATACTTTCGATTATCTGCATATTTATTGCCTCCTTTATATTTAAAACTTGAAAATAGTAATCTTACTATTCAAATACTCTTATCGTTACATTACCAAGATTATGTGATTTCCCATACAACGGTTTTAATTCCACAGATATCACTAATTTTTCTAGATATATTAAATCTTCTATTTTAACATTTGGTTCCCTAAGTCCCGCAGCTATAAAACTGGCTCTTCTTTTATTTAATTTTTTCTTAGTTAATACTTGAATCATTACTCCAAGAATTGGCACTGTAGTTAGATAAATTCCAGTTTCATTTAATGATTCTTTTACACTTTTATATGAAGATTTCCCAACTGCATCAAAAATGATATCGTATTTATTTATTTCTTTTGTAAAATCTTCTTCCTTATAATCAATAACACGATTTGCACCTAGGTTAGCAACATTCGAAATATTGCTTGTACTACAAACACCAGTAACTATCGCACCAAAGTGTTTAGTAATCATAACAGCCATTGATCCAACTGCACCAGATGCTCCATTTATTAATACTGAATCTCCTTCTTTCATTTTACCTGCTTCTTTTTAAAAAAGGAAGTGCAGTAATTCCCCCATCAAGTAAAGGCAATGCATCTTTATAGTCTAAATCGGTTGGTACTTTTTTGATTGTGTTTTTTACATCAACAGAAACATACTCAGCATAAGCACCTAACTTCATACCATTCGAGCCGTATACCATATCATCATAGTCTCAAAGTCATTCAGAAATTGTACCATTTTCTATCAAATACTTCTCATTTTCAAATATCGCCATTGCAGTATTCATTTTTTTAAACCCTAGTTTTAAGTAGAATCCTTCTCCTCCAGGATTAGCATAAAGTATTATTTTTTTATGCCCTCTTGATTTTTCTATTAGATACTTAACAATATTTTTACCAATTCCCATTCCTTGATATCTAGGGTGAATTGCAATATCGCAGATATATGAACAGTCTCCCCCATCAGCAAGAGCTCTTCCAACTCCTATTAATTTATCCTCATCATAAACAAAACACTTATACATACTATTTATGAATGTCGTTTTCAATAAATCAAGATCTTTTATAGCCAATGGAGCAATTCTGTAAAGTTCTTTTAGTTCATTCCAATCAATTTCATTCTGATTATCTACCCATTTTAAATTCATACTTTTTCCTCATCACTATTATTTATAGCATAATTTACAGCTTCTTTGCAATGAATTGTCACAGTATCAGAATGAGAATTTCCTAATGTTTTTTTTGTTTCTTCATTAATATTTCTATAATACTCTAAACTAGATTCCCAGCTCATACCACCAATCATACCTATTATTTTCATAAAATCCTCCAACTAATTTCTGATTTTTTTATATAAACTCTCTAAATACTTCTTAAGATTTTTTTATATTAATAAGATTTTTTGCTTTTTCTTTGATAAGGTTTATCAAAACACTTAGTAAATGCATTATTTTGTTTAAGTATTCGAGAAAAATATCCTGTGTTACCGTTACTTTGTTTTATTCCTATTTTGTATTCTTCAGAAGGAAATTCGAACCCTACTAATCTCTTCAAAGTGTTAACATCAAAATCTGAACCCTTTGCTATATCTTTTGATAAACTATAAAAGTCGTTAGTAAAATCGAGTAAATTCTCCACAGGAGTTAGTCTAAGTCCTTCAGAACCAGGTTTTATTGCGGTTCCCATATATTTAAAGCCTAAATAGTCAGTAAGATATACTAGATATCTTTCTACAGCTCTACAATGATTAGCTCCCTTAAAACCACTATGGACTATATAATACATTTTTACGTTTTCTTTTTTATTTGCTATAATTTCTAATTCTTCAAAAAATAATTTGGTTATTGCAGGCATAGCATCTCCATAAAGTGGGAAAACTACTACTACAGTTGAATTGTCTTCAATTGAGTCTACAGCTTCTCTATGGGTATTTATATTGGCAGTATAAAACTTGTCAAGCTGCATACTTTCAATTATCTTTGTTGAATCTTTTGCTCCTCTTTGAAAGTCTGTTTTGATTGCACTAATCTTATTTACTTGCGTACTTTTAACAATTCCTGTTGCTATCCAATTTGTAATGACATTTGAATTTGATTCCTTACCTCTTGGAGAGCCATTAATGATTACTAATTTCATTTTTTAAACCTCCTAATGGTGTATCATCTTTAATAACAAATTTCACATTAGTCATCATATTGTAAGATACTCTAGCAAACCAGTTTTCTATAATATTATAAGCCGAGCTGCTTATTTCTTGATTTTCAATTAATACTAGAGCAATTTCAGGATATCTATCATATCTCGCCTTGTGGTGAACTTCACCATGTGAGATATCAAAATAAGGATGCATCAAAGGAAGTGTTTTATCTAGTACTTTCTTTAATTCACTACTAATAAAACCGATCTTTACATCAGATATATATACAGTTAAATCTGAATTCATAATAGTCTGGAGTATTTTTGGCATATCATCAAAATGAACACATAGACCTGGTGTTTTTGTCCAGCATTCAAAACAGCCTTCACAGTACTTTAGGTCTATAATTCTTGTATTAACAATACTAACTTTATCATTATTAAAATCCTTGTCTGTTAATGGTATGTCTGTTGTATTTATAATTGCTATATTCATTAAACTCACTCCATTTCTAATTTTATTATTGGTAATAAAATTAACTATTTATATGATGTTTATTCATTAAACAGAAATGCTATGATACTAGGAACTCTATTGTCCCAATCAGCTTCAATATGTTGGCCATCTTTTATTATGCTACATTCCAGTCTTTTCTTATCCATCTTTTCTTCTAAGATATCAAATATTTGTTGATTACTTTCAACATAAGCATCTCTTCTAGTCTCATTTTCAGATTCGTTAGTCCCTACATCCAAATACAATTTCTTAACAGTAGAGAAATCAGATTGTTTTACCAACTCAACCATCTTATCTCGTATAGGTATATAGGCACTTGAGACTGCACCAAATAGTGAAAAGTGATTACTGTAAGTAGTTGCTGCATATGTGGCACAGACACCACCAATTGAAAAACCTAATATCCCTGTATGCTCTGGTGAAGTTAAAGCATTGTATTTTTTATTTATTACAGGCTTCACTGTATTCACAATAAAGTCCAAATACTCTTTAGCATGTCCTCCAACAGATTTACCCGTTCTGCGATTTTCAAATGAAAATGGCAGTAATTCACCTACTCTCGCAGCTGTTGAACCTATTCCGACAAGAATGATCCCAGGTAAACTTTTGTCATTCTTGTAACTTTCCAGCATACCCCAACTTGTACCATCATAATCATCATAGTCATTAAATAAAATCTGTCCTTCAGTCATATATAAAACTGGATATGACTTATCCTCTTTATCGTAATTCTCTGGTAGTGAAATGTATACTTTAACATTTCTTTTCAATTCTTCTGAATACATAATAATAATATTAAACTCTTTCATTTTCCAAGTTCTCCTTTTTTATTTTTTTATTAGCAATAAACCAAATAAATAATGGTATTTCTCCAAGCATCGAGAATACCAATAAAATACTTGCTATTCCTACAAAAAACGAATTATCAATATTTAGAAAACCTTTTATACTCTCTAGTAAATAGCCCAAACTTCCTATCATCAAAGCCTTACCTATTAAATTAGGTATAAATTTAGATTTTACTACTAAATATCCTAGAAGAGCTATATGAACCACATTAAATACTCCCCAGACATATTCTCCATATTCATGAATATTAAACATTAAGTAAATTATTGAGTCAAGCTGTCCATTTGTAAGAGGTGCAAATGAGGCAGGATTTGTTATTAGCGGTAAAATACTTGCTGAAACTAAAAGATTAACTCCCATAATCATAATCATTCCAAACCTAGAAAGTGCAACTGCTATAGATAGTGTTTTATCTACTCTTTTAAAGATAGCATATAGTAAAGTAACAATCATAATTTCAGTCATTAATACTACAGCTTTTAGAACAATTCCAATTCTAAATAGCAACTCGTTATCCATTAAGTTCTTAACCGTTTCAGATGCATTACCATCAACTATTATTTGTGACGGTATATACATCATGACAAATGGTGCGAGCAGTACAACAAGTAAATATAATACTCCTACCATTTTTGTTTGTTGATTTAATTTTTCCATTATTCACTTTTCCTTTTTTTATTTTTACTGTTTTTGTACTAAATACAATGATTTGTATTGCACGTTTTCCATTCATTTCATTATTTAAAGTATTAGGCTGCATTCCTGTTTAATATATAGTGCAAATTTTTTTGCATGACTTATATCTTCTTCATTTGGTCTATTCCTATTTATTCCCCCAATATATTTAAGAAAACTGTTTGTGTTAAACCCTTTGCAACTAAATTCTCCAATAATCTTATAGCCTTTGGCTAATAAAATAGCCTTTAACATCTTATGGTCTTTTTCTACTTTTGCATTCCCTTGCATTGCGCTTGTCGAAAAGATAAAGCATTTCTTATCTTTAACTGGTGGTAATTCACTTGCAAACTCCAATAGTTCAGTGTAATGTTTTCCACTATCAATCCCAGAACCAAATCCGATTAAATTTTTATCTACTAAATCTTCCTTTTCTATTTCATAAACGGACATTACTTCCGAGATAATAATATCACCAATAACTTCAGCTACTTTTCTAGTATTATTATGATGATATGAATGGATTACTATTATTGGTTTCATTTCCTTCTACCTCGATTCCTGATATGTTTTTTTACTACATAAAAATAAGAAATAATATCAACTATATTTTTAATTCTACAAATAAGGAGTATTTGATCTTTCCCCCAATTTTTGGTACAAACATCGGTTTATGTACTTTTTCATATGGTAATCCACTCTTGTTTTCTACACTGTTCATTTTTATCGCTGAATTTATTTTCAATGTTATTTTCCACTTCAAGTGTTTTTGTATCATCTTTACTATTAATACCCTTCTTTATTGCATACAAAAAGGTTCTCCTACAAAAGATATAGAAGAACCTTTTTTACAGTTCATTTTTTCCATATCTATTTTATGATAGTCTGATAATACTATTTCATCATATCAAAAAAATAAATATATAATAGAGCACAAAGTACTATAAATTAGTACTATTTTTTATAGTAGTCCAATCTTAATTGCTTTACTTATGGCTTCAGTTCTACTGTTTACTTGTAATTTGCTAAACAAATTTTGAATATAGTTTTTCACAGTGCTTAGTGCTAAGTATAGGTTATTTGCAATTTCTTGATTAGAATAACCCTTTGCCAATAATCGCAAAATTTCAAACTCTCTCTTGCTTAGATTTATAAGATTATCTGAATACACTTTTTGATTTGAGTTTGGATTGTGAATAATTCTAATTTCATCAATTATTTTCACTATTTTGATAACTAGTTTTGGATTCACTCCAACTACATCGGTATGAATTAATAGGTTGTAAATTTGAAATCCTTCTAAAATTAATCCACTAATGTTACCTTCTAATTCTGCATTAGCGATAACCTCTTTAATGGTTTCTAATGCTTGATCCTTGTTCCCATTTAAATCGTAAATTATAGCTTGTAATATTTTTAGTTCAATCAATCTCCCCATTCTCATACCACTCTTGATTGCAGGAGACAATCTAGAAATTAGACGGATTGCATCTTTCAAATGTTTACTTTTATGAGAATGCTTATATTGAGAAATTAACACTCTAGTAAAAGTAATATATTGACACTCATTAAGATAAGTAATCTCATCTTCAATTGCTAGATGATTCCTGTTTACCCAATCTAAAGCTTCATAAAGTTTCCCTTGTTTGAGGAGGATTCTTACTCTTATAGTATCTATTGGTTCCACATCGGGAACAGGACTCTTAAAACGATGTTCAAACGCTAAGCTAAATGAGTCCATGGAGTTTTCAAAATATCCTTGATATTCTCGAATAAGTCCTTCCAAGATATACCAATCAGATTTCCAAGTAAGAAGTGAAGATATTTTACTTGCTTCTTCACTTTGCTTCAAATATAAATATGCTTTGTCTATATTACTTCTAAGCAATTCAATATTACCCAATCCCAAATATAGGCTTGGAATAAGTGCAATGAATTTTCCTTGTTCATTTTGTGAGAATTGTAATGCATTCTGGTAAATATCAAATGCCTGAAATAGGTTTCCTTGTTCTATTTTAAGTTTGCCTAAAACTGTTGAAGACATTATTTGTAACTCTTTATTGTTAGAGTTATTGCTCATCGTATTATAAGCATCATTCAAATCTCCATTTGTAAACTGAGCCAATCCAATAATCGTATTGGCTACATCTTTGTTATAGTTTTCCCCTGTTTCATTGAGTTTTTTTGCTTCATAAGCGTATTTTGAAGAGTTAGCAACATCACCAATAAGCGCATAGTAATAAGCTCTAGCTGTTGCTATTATAGTTGGCAATAATCGATAATTTTCTTCATCAACAATCACATCATCCTCTTTTTTAGGAGTGTGTAATTCTTTTGATAATATTTGAGATAAAATGTAATTTTCAGCAATTTTTAGTCTTTCTTCAACACCATCAAGTATCCCAGAGTCAAGTAGTGCCCACGCATAACCAGCACAAATTAAAGGATGTTGTTCTTGAATCTGTACAGGAATTTCATCAGCCCATTTAAGCCATGTTTTCGATTCTAAATTTTTGTCCATGTCGGCCCAAACATCTTCAATCAATGAAGCAACAAGTTCATAAGCCCTTCCCTTTATAGCATGTTCTATTCCTTCACTCAAAAATCCATTTTCAATATACCATTCGCTTGCAAGTAAATGAAGTTCATCAGCACAATATGAAACTTCACTTTCTTTTGATTGACATTCATTTATCAATTTTTGATAAAGCAATTCTCCAAATAGATGATGATATCGATACCAGTTACCTTCTTGATCAAGCGGAACAATAAATAGGTTTATATGCTGAAGATATTGAAGTATTTGGTGTCCACTAATTGAAGACTCAGGAACTACTGCATCACAAAGCAGTCCACATAAGCGGCTTAGAATTGAAGTTTTCAATAAGAATATTTTAATCTCTATTGGTTGTTGTTTAATTACTTCTTCAACTAAATATTCAGAAATATAATTGTTATTTCCTTTGAATGATTCAATAAACTTTGTTTTATTTTCCTGACCTGAAATGGCTAGAGAAAATAATTGTAATCCTGTTATCCAGCCTTCTGTTCGATTCAATAAAGTAACGATATCATCTTCCGATATATTTAAACTCATAATATGATTCAGAAACAGATTCACTTCATGTTTTGTAAAACGCAAATCATCTATCCTAATTTCTCTCAACTTATTTTTAGCTCGGAACTTAGAAATAGGTAGATTTTGATCATCTCTTGTTAGTACAATAAACTTGATTTGTGATGGCGAATTTTCTAATAAATATGTTAAAGCGTAAATGACTTTTTTATCAAAAATAAAGTGAAAATCATCAATTACAAAAATAAATTTTTCTGGTAAATCAGAAATATCATTTATTAATGTATTTAGTATACCATCAACATCAAGAATGTTTGATTCATTTAAATCACTCATTAAACTTGATCCAATTTGTTGATCTATATTTTGTAAGGCAGCAATAAGATATGCTAAAAAAAGAAAAATATCATTATCTTTCTTCTCTAGAGACAACCATGTAATTTTACCACAATGTTCTTTTGCCCAAGCACTAACTAAAGTTGTCTTACCAAATCCAGCTGGAGCAGAAATCAAAGATAGTTTAAACTCTGTTGATTCATCTAATCTGCGAAATAACGTTCCCCGATTTACTAACAAAACACTACACTCGGGAATAAATAGTTTCGTTTTAATAAGATGATTTGTCATTGTATTTCTATCCATTGTATTCTCCTTAACAAAGATTAGTTTTTTTTCTTCTTCTATAAGTTCTAATTGAAAGGAATTATATTACTTCGTACTACTGTTCTTTTCGCTCTTATTTATATTATATCACACTTCATTATAAATAACAGGCCATATAAAATCCAAATAAAAAAACCCAAAAGGGCTTTATTATGCTGTTTATATCATTGGTTGCAATTACTTATGATACGTCTCGTCGTAACGCATTTAGTTGCAACTTATTATGCTATATATATAATGATAAAATTCTCCCATGTTTAAAAATCGGCTTATCACTTTTACAAGTGTCAATTATTTAAGTGCATCTTCAATAGCTTTAAGTAATGAATTAGTTGTGGCAGAAGCTCCTGATACGGTGTCGATATCTACCTGTTGCTCACTTAGTACAGCGTTGATTATTTCATCCAATATTTTAGCCTGCGATTGATTCCCTGACTCGATTATTCTGATGGCTGTTATTTCGTGATTTTCAATTGTTACCTCGACAGTGTTTGACCATCGATAGTTATCATATTCTCCTATATATTCTCCGTCTTCTACTAAAAACAAATCAATACTTTCGATATCCTCATTTAGCACTTTTTTCAATCCTAATGTGCCGTATCCGGCCATGATTAACCCAAAGATAAGTATTCCCAAGAAGATAAATAATATAATTCTAGATCTCTTTTTCATAATTCCCCCTTAAAATCGTGACAACAGTTGAGCAGAGTTATCGATTTGTGTATCTCTATCTTTTGACGACCAGTGTATAATAGCAGTGTTAGTCACAATTGCTCCCTGTTTAGAAACGAGTTTACTAATTTGTTTTATCCCTCTGTTGCCGCCAAAAATTGCGCGTTTAAAATGTTGAGTCACAAAACAATTTACTTGGCTAGCATTGATTTCACTACTCTCAAAATATATCTTTAGTGCTTTGCATACGCTAAATCCATTAATAGGAGCACCGATTATTAGTTTGTCATATTCGCTTACGTCGGGAATATCTTTTAATACCATCGGCTTCTGTCCGTTTGGTTCACCGTTTATGCATGTTATTCTATGTATTTGCGCTTGATCTCCGTTTGTAAGAATTTGCACTCTGATTTTTTCAGCTACACTTAATGTGTTACCAGTGTATGAATACACCAATATTCCAATATTCATAATTTATCTCCTTCTCAATGTGAATTCTATAATTCTATCTAGTCCAGAGTAAACATCTTCTTTTGTAAGACCATTTGATGAAAAGTATAGATTTAGAAGACCATACAAAGAACATAGTATTGTCCAAAACACTGCTTCCAAGTCTTCCTTAGCAAGGATACCCATATCGACAAAAACCTGATAAACTTGCAATCTAGTTTCATTAAAACCGATGTCGTCTATAGGAGTTTTACCTTTAGTTTTTATAGGATAATTATAGTAAAACTCATAAATATTTGGATTGTCCATAAAAAAATTAGCGAACTCTCGATTGATTACCTGTATATCCTCAATGGTTTGAGGTTTTTTTCCTGATTGATGCATCGTGTTAATCATATCTTGAATCATCGAATTCTTGACATGGAACATAAGTTCTTCTAGGTCTTTATAATAATTGTATATCGAACCATAAGAATATCCTGAAATTTCGGCAATTTTTCGGACTGTGACAGCTTGCGGTCCTTCTTTTTTTATAATTACTTTGGCAGCATCAATAAAATATCCTTCTACTCTTTGCTGCTTGATGTTCTTTTCTTTGATTGTCATTTTATACCTCCTTAACAGTAATATAAAAACTTAACGTTGTTAAATAATTTGATAATTTATTATAATTCACTATTCATTAAAAGTCAAGAAGCAAAACCAAGAGAAAAATGTTACTTAAATAAAAAGCCCAAAAGGGCTTTGTTATGGTGCGCATGTCATAAGTTGCAATTACTTGTGGTACGGCTCGTT
>JRFF01000049.1 GCA_000753575.1 Candidatus Izimoplasma sp. HR2
GATTGTATTTTTCTGGGTCCGTATTCTGGGTATAAAAATACAGAGGGTCAGAGTAATATCGCCTTTGGTATTTATGCTGGTAGTAATAACACAACTGGTAGTAATAATTTTAGTGTAGGTGATAATGCTGGTTATGGTGCAACTGGAATGACAGGTAGTGATAATGTTTCTATAGGGGCTTTATCTGGTACTCATATTACAACAGGGCATGATAATGTTTTTATTGGTAATAATGCAGGTACTAATAATACAACTGGTTTTAATAATATCATAGTTGGTGATAATACAGGATATAATGTTACATCTGGTGACAATAATATATTTGCTGGGTATCAATCTGGTTATGAAAATACAACAGGAAGTAATAATATATTTGTTGGTGAAAGTGCTGGAGATAATGTAACAACAGGCAGTAATTTAATTTGTGTTGGTAAAAATGCACAACCATCAGCAGTAGACGCAACACATCAAATGATTATTGGTGATGCAGTTGATGTTATAAGTGTTGGTCTTGGTGGCAATGATAATCCACAATACGAATTAGATGTTATTGGTGATATAAATTTTACTGGATCAACATATAAAAGTGGAACTGAATTAACACCAATAGTAGCTTCTGATACCGAACCAGTAGATACTTCTATATTCTGGATTGATACAAGTTCTTAATGGAGATAAATGAATGACACAGAAAAATTTTAAATATCCTTTTAAATTAAATGATTTACCTTATGTTGAAGATTTTACTGGAACTAATGGTAATTCATTGCGTCCTGAATTATGGGAATTATCTTCATTCACCATAAACAATAATATGGCTTATATGTCTTCAGGTACAGCATCGACTATAACTTCATCAAAATTTTCTTTATCTGGTGATTTTAGTATTCAGGTTGATGTTACTACAACGGCACAACCAGCTAGTGAATATTGGATGATGCAACTAATTACAAAAATAGATGATTCTAATAATGTTTATACTAGTTTAGGATATTTTAATGGAAATTTTGTATATATTTCTAGAAAAAAAATCAATAATGTTTTTACGGATGTTTTTGTTTCGGTACAAAGTGCTGGAGCTGTTGCATCAGGAACATTGAAAGTGTCAAGAATCAATAATGTTTTTTATTTTGGTGTTAATGAAGTATCATTAAGTTCATATGATTATAGTAGTGCTCCAGATATACAAAGTGTTTTATTATCCCACTCAAATGATACTGTCAGCAATATTGGTTCTTCATGGGATAATTTCACAATAAATTCTGCTGATGACATTTCTTGGACTTATAATTTTATGGATACTTTTGATGGTGTTGATACTGACGATCCAGCAGAAAATCTATGGAAAAATATTATTGGAGAAAGTAATACCACTAGAGGACTTTTAAGTAATAAATTAAGACATACATGTTCAACAGGCACGAATGCAGCTATAGTAGATGTATCCAAATTTAAATTAAGTGGTGATTTTGATGTACAAATTGATATGGATGATATTAGTAAAATAACACCTTCTTCATCAAAAACTTATGGATATGATTTGGTATTATCTAAAGAAGATCAATATTTATCGGATAATTTTATAACTGATAATTATGTTTATGGTAGAGTTGGTTTTAATGATACTTCTTTATCAAATATAACAACAACAAAATGTATTTGGGATGATGAAATATTAAATGGTGAGGGTGATGTTCATGCTTGGGGTCGTAATAATTATGGACAATGTAATCATACTAACACAACTACTCCTATTTATGATGAAACTACTGTAAGAATATCTGGTGTTAAAGAAATTGCATGTGGATATTATCATACAGTAGTTTTAAAGGAAAATGGTGATGTTCATGCTTGGGGTCGTAATAATTATGGACAATGTAATCATACTAACACAACTACTCCTATTTATGATGAAACTACTGTAAGAATATCTGGTGTTAAAGAAATTGCTTGTGGTATGTATCATACAGTAGTTTTAAAGGAAAATGGTGATGTACATTCTTGGGGTCGTAATGATTATGGGCAATGTAATCATACTAATACAACTTCACCAGCTTATGATGAAACTACAGTGAGGATATCAGGTGTTAAAGAAATTGCTTGTGGTGGATATCATACAGTAGTTTTAAAGGAAAATGGTGATGTTCATGCATGGGGTCTCGATCTATATGGGCAATGTAATCATACTAATACAACTTCACCAGCTTATGATGAAACTACAGTAAGAATATCAGGTGTTAAAGAAATTTCTGGTGGGATGAATCATACAGTAGTTTTAAAGGAAAATGGTGATGTACATACTTGGGGTCGTAATGAATTTGGCCAATGTAATCATACTAACACAACTAGTCCAGTTTATGATGAAACTACTGTAAGAATATCTAGTATTAAAGAAATTGCTTGTGGATTTTATCATACAGTAGTTTTAAAGGAAAATGGTGATGTACATTCTTGGGGTCATAATGAATATGGGCAATGTAATCATATAGACACAACTACACCAGCTTATGATGAAACTACAGTAAGAATATCTGGTGTTAAAGAAATTGCTTGTGGATTTTATCATACAGTAGTTTTAAAGGAGAATGGTGATGTACATTCTTGGGGTCATAATGTATCTGGGCAATGTAATCATACAAATACAACTAGTCCAGTTTATGATGAAACTACTGTAAGAATATCTGGTATTAAAGAAATTGCTTGTGGTGGATATCATACAGTAGTTTTAAAAGAATACGAACATCCATTTATAGGTACGTCACAGAAAATGCGTGTAACAAGAACTATTTCAGGTAGTGATAGTATTATTAATGTGTTTGTTACTGATATAGGGACAAGTGTTGAAACACATATGATTGATGGGATGATTATATCTAATTATGTTGGAGATTTTGATGTTATATTAAAACAGGATAATGATGATTTAAACACAGATGCATTATCATGTGATTTTAATAATTTTGTCATTAATTCATGTGATAAAATTATATGGCCAGGTGGAATATTGAAAAGATGGGATGGTGTTAATTGGATTTCTTCTGTTATTAATAAATTTACATCACAAACAGGAACAACATTTACAGAAACATTTACAGGACCAAATGGTGATGCACCAAATATTTACTATTGGATAGATAGATCTTATGGTGGTGGTTCTATGCAATTGAATAACAATGAATTGGAATTATATGCTCCAGCTAGTAGTAGTTCTGGTGGTGGATGTAATTCTATATTTCATTTATCTGGTGATTTTATTATTGATGCTGAATATGATGTAACTGGGGCGACAGGAAATGATTATTGGTGGATGGGATTGTCTGTTTCTAATCCTGAATATACTGCTCAATGGGCCGCTATAAAAATAGAAGAAACCTCTTTAATTAATAAAGCAGTGAGCCATAGATGGGATGATGATGGAGCAAATGATGGGTCAACTAGAGTTTCCCGTACAAGTGATATTGGTAAAATACGGATTCAAAGAATTGGTACTTCAATTTCATCATTCATTGACGAGGGTAGTGGTTGGGTTCAAGTTGGATCAAGTGAAACATGGATTAATGATAATTGTTATGTAGTCCTACAATCATATAATAGTACTGCTGCTTCTATTCCGACCGATTTTACTTCATGGTTTGATAATTTTGAAATTGTTTCTGCTGATTCTATTGATTGGAATGATGCTGGTAATTGGGAAGATTCTATATTAAAGAGACATGATGGATCTAATTGGGAATATGTAGGAAACATTGAATAATATATAAATACTATTGATAATAAAAATTAATGGAGTAAAGCATGGCTAGAAGACACTATTGGCAATTTCTTGTGACAGATGAAGGCAATCCTATTGAAAATGCTGAGATATCAATTTATATAGCTGGTACAGAAGATCCAGTATATGTTTATGCGGATGAAATTGGATCGACCGGGACATCTTCACCAGCACAAACTAATACTAGTAGGAAAGGGTTTTATGAATTTTGGATAGCTGATAATCAAGATCCTAATGGTTATTCGTTAAACACAAAATTTAAAATTGCATGGGCCGCACCCGGTGTTCAGACTGGTTATATTGATTATATTGATGTTTTTTCGACTTCTGTAGCGGAGGTTGATGAAACAGATATAAATGAAGATAAAACTAAGGTGGTATCTAATCTTCTCGCAAAAGGGTGGGAAGTTCATAAAGATTCAATTCTTTACCAAAACAGTATCACGGATATACATGGTATGACTGCGGTTGATGAATCTCAGGACGACGAATTAGATTCAGCAAATACATTACTTAATAAATTAGTATCTAATATTTTAGCGAATAATTGGGAAGTTCATGCCAATACAAATTATGTTTCTGTTGATGATAGTTGGGGATATACTATTGCTGGTGGTTCAATTATACCTGCAACAGAAAATCCACACGGTATAATGTTTGTTGATACTAGTGATATCGATACAGAAAGAAATAGACTTGTTTCTAATGAATTAGCAAATCAGTGGCATTTACACCGAACAGATACAACTTCTGGTTCAGCGGATCATACACAATTTCCTTTGTTGGATGGATCTAGGTCATATACAGCCGGTGTTGGTTATTCCAATTCTTCTATTATTGATACTATTGATGATGATGATTTTATTACTAAATCATATATTACAGGATCAAAATATACAACAACTATTGGTACTGGTGATTGGACAGATAATGGCGATGGAACATATAGTTATATTTTAACTCATAATATTGATGTTGCGTATCCTTTAATTACTGTGTGGAATTTAGATGTTGTTCATAATGTTACTGTTCCAGAACAAATAAAATATCTCGATACTAACTCACTTGAAATAGTTTATGTTACAGAATCAACGTTATTTGTGAGGATTTCTTTCTAATGAGATTATATAAATATTTATCAATATCATCTAAAGACGATGATATTAGTGCATTTAGATCATTAAAACTTGATTTAGTAAAAGATGATACTGGTAATATTGATATTGTTAAAAGAATTTCAGAAAAATATTTATTGGATGATACTGTATTACTACTTCTTGAGAAAGCTAATAGAGAATTAAAGAAAATGTATAGAGGTAAATTGAAATTTGATTTTTGTCTTGATGAACAAGGCATGATGTCAGATGGTGTTGATATAAGGGTAGAATGTAAAAAAGTTAAACAATTAAAAGAAAAGTGGTTCAAATTTAATGATGAACTATCTGGTATGCAAATAGATTTTGAGAAAAAACACATTAAAAGTTTACAAAAAAAGTAATTAATGTTACCATATATGTTATAATATTATATATGGAGAAAAATATATGTCCGATAAAAAAAGTGTTGTTAGTGAAACAAGAACATATTACGTAAGGAATAAAGATTTAATACCAGAAATAATTAACTTCAATGAATGTGGTGTGATATCTGAAGAACTCGGTAAAATGTTGCTTTTGATAGCAAAAAATCTTTCTAATAAAGGAAATTTTATAAATTATACATGGAAAGATGACATGATTCAAGAAGCTGTATTGACGTGTTGTAAATATTTAAAAAATTTTGACTTAAAGAAATCAAATAATCCTTTTGCTTATATAACAACTATTTGTAGTCATTCGTTTGTTAATTATATAAACAAACAGAAGAAACATAGTGAAATTAAAGATATATGTTTTCATAATAGAGAGTTTGTTATAGAAGATGAAACTTTAACTTATTCATATAAAGCCATTGATTATACTATAATGTCAAATGAGAAAAAGAAAAAGAAAAAGAAAAATAAAAAAGCCAAAAGTTAAAAAATTAGGAGAATAGTTTATGGCTGTTAACAGAATATTTGGTGCTATATCATTATCTCAAGATACTGGTTCTTTGTCTAGTATAGAGTCTACTATCTTTACTGATAATGACATGGCTATTGCTAGGTCTAATAGTAATCAATTAACGGGTGGTCATGATGTTGAATATGACGGTATTAATTTTTATAGATGGGACTCTTCTAGAACTGATATACATAATGAACCATTTATTATAAAACCGGAAGATCTTGATGCTGGTCAATCAGGCCGTTGGATGTTAATATCTCCAACACATTTCATGGAAAATATTATTGTAGATCCTAATGCTAGTATAATTGTAAATGATATATATGGTAATGGATCAGATCTTCAAATTGGATATGAATCAGGGTCTGTGGATATTACTATAGGTTCAACAACTATCACAATAACAAAAAATATTATTACTGATTCACAAATTATTTCTTCAATTGCGGATGGAACTGCTCCAATTACAACAGTTAGTAATACTTTATGTAC
>JRFF01000050.1 GCA_000753575.1 Candidatus Izimoplasma sp. HR2
AATTTAACGTTATTATCATAATAATCTTCTATATATTCAATATCTCTATTTATAGAAAAAGAGGGAGTAATAATAACTTTTAAATCTCTAAACAATAAATTTACTGTACTAAATTTTGTCACAAACTGTTCCTTATCATACATCGAAGAATACAAGTAATGATCACTTAAATGTAATCTTGCAAAGTTGATTGGATACTGTGCATTAATATTTACTAATATAAACAAGAATAATGGTGCTTTATAAAGCATTTTTAAATTTGCTTTTGTAAATGTAATATGTGAAGTTCGTTTTAATTTTATATACTTCGTAATAGTAAGTACTGCAAGTATTAACATTAGTATATGAAGAACACTAAAGTAATAAGTACCTTCCGCTGATTCAACACCTTCTTGTGCATTTACTATTTCTCTTAAACTAAAGAAATCTCTAAAAATCTTATAATATAGATCTTGTGAAAATGCATATACTACGTAAAGTATCATTAATGAAATATCAAATATCTTACTTGCTTTTTTCGGTAATAATAACGAAAATGTAGCTATTAATATAAGAATTAATAATAAAGCAAATAAATATACAGGAGTTAACTCAAGACTATTCTTTATCTTAAATGCAATATCAATCCAAAATATTAATCCTATTAATATAAATTTATCCTGGTACTTTATAAAGAAGTCTTTAACAGATTCAATATTAAATTTAATATAAATTAAAATTAAGGATACAGACCCAACAAATATTGTCCATCTTAATATTGATTCAATTATATCACTTGTATCATCCTGCAAAAAGAATACTAGCCTAACTAGTAATAACATTATTAAACTAAACACTATTTTCTTTAGAATGCTTTTTTCTTTCTTTTTCATAATATGTACCTCGCACTAAAAAATTATGTAGTAACTATTTGTGAGTATAAACAGTTTTTAATTTTCTTCTTTCTTTTCTTATTTTTAAATTTGATAAAAAATACATTGAATAAAATAACCCAATAATCAATACTCCAAATAATAAAATATAAAATGGCCATGGTGGTAAATAAGCTGCGATAGGATCAGGTTTTTCACCTATAAACATATAATTTCTATCCATTGTTGTATTTATGTAAACCGCAAGAGGAGTCATTGCTAAAAGTAATAATACAGCTCTCCTAACAGAATGTAAAGTTAATCTATATCCATAAGCTTTATAATAATAAAGAGGTATAACCACAATTAATAAATGAATGATAATAAAATGATAATATCTCATATTAATATAAGTGTAATCACTCATATCAGGAAGGAATAATGCTGTATATCCACCTAAAAGTCCTAAGTAGAAAACGAGTCCAAATGCCTTCTTACTATTGGTTAATAACAAATATATTGATATAATTACCGCTACACTACATACATGTAAAGGAATACTAAATTTACCGTTAATAAAGTTATGAGTATGGTACCCAAGTTCTAAAATTATCATTAAAGAAGCTATTGCGATTCTCAAACTTTTTTCATATTTCCAATCTTTTATATAATTAGCAAAATACAATATTAAAAAAGTAGCTGATAAAGCTATTATTATAAACATAAAATGTTCAATTGAGAAGAAAACAAAAACATTATCTAAATCATATTCATGAGCAGTAAGATCACTCCAACTCATAATATCGCCTCGCTTCTTTAATACTTTAACTTAAATCTATTTTACTTAAAATGTTAATAGCACTTTCCATTAATACCAAATCAGAATCTGATAATTTAGAAATCTTAATAGAAAGATGATTAACAAAACTATTATAAAACTTGTCCGTAAGCTCTATTCCTTTTTGAGTAGGAATTATAATTTTTTTTCTTTTATCATGTTCTATATAACTTTTCTTAATCAAGCCCTTCTCTTCTAACTTATCAGTTAGAGAAGTAAAAGAACCTTTCTTGAGCCCAATTTTTTCGCTATAGTAACTTAATGATTGTCTACCTCTAAATTTTAATTGCATTAACGTTTTTATTTCATTTTTTGTTAGTTCACAGTCATCAATAACGTCAAATTTAAAATTGAAAAATCTTATAAGTTCAGCAATGCTTTCAAGTTTTTCTACTATATTATTAACATTCATAGTAACACCTCTTCTTTTGATATAAATATCATACTACTAATAAATGATATATTCAACTAATTTAATTAGATTTCTAACTTTATCTATACTTAGATAATCTTATAACTAATGTGTTTTTCTCTTTATTTAGCCATTTAATTTGCGCTTATAATCTATTTATCTTTATCTATTATAGTAAGATTTCTAAATATGATAGTTAAAATAATATATATTCATATTTTGTGGTTAATATAAATAATTTTCAATAATTTAAATAATATGATATAATAATTAAATATGGAGGCGATTAATGTATGGGACAAAAACGAATTAAGAAAATACTTAGAATACAACTTTTTATATATTTCCTTAAATTATTTAAATTTATTGTTGTAGGTGCTTTATTATTATATTGGGGAATGAATAGTCAAGCTATAGGATATGTTGTATTAACAATATATTTATTTTTAGTTGGGGCAATGTATACTCAATCAAATAAAGATAAAAATATTTATGTAGAAATATACAAAATGAATTCTATAAGTAAAGAAAAAACTTTGAACCTTGTTAATAGCAATATCAAACATTTAAAACATCTTATAAATACTAACAATAATTCGAATTTTAATAGTACCATAACACAAGAACAATATAGAATGGGAACTTCTCGTTCCATCGCAGGGGGATCAAGTAAAGCAACTAGTAGGTATGCAGAAATTCAATTCGAAAGTTTGTCAGATTACCAAAAGAAAAAGTACTTAAGACATGTAAATAAGAACTTAAAACTACTAAATCAATTACAAGAACTACTTGAAGCTAGTGCTAAACCACAAGATGCTTGGGATATATAGTAAAGTACAAAAGGAAGAGATGAAAACATGGAAAAAAAACAAATAAAGAAAATACTTAAAAAGCAAATTATTTTAGGTTATATTAATATATTTATAGCAGTAGTTATAATTACTTCTCTTATAATATGGGGGGTAACTGGATCTGCATTTGGTTTTGTATTTTTATTTTTCTTTTTAATAATGTTACTTGGAACATATTTACAATCAGAGAAAGAAAAGAATATTTTTGTAGAAATTTATAAAGTAAATTCATATAGTCAGGTAAAAGCTTTAGAGCTTGTGAATAGAAACTTAAAATACTGTGAAGAATCGAAAAATGTATATGGTGGAGACACAAAAGGGATAGATTTTAATACTTCAATAATCAATAATAAAGTTAGGACTACAGGTGTTACAAATCCAAGGATGAGAGCACATAGCAAAAGTCTAATGAAAAATCAGATATATAGCCGCAGAAAGAATAATAATAAAGGTCTTGAGAAAAAAATAGAAATACTTATTCGATTAAAAGGTCTACTAGAATCAATCACTATACCACAAAGTGCATGGGACATATAAAAAGAGCCAAACGGCTCTTTTTTTTATTGTTCTTCTTTTTCTTTCAAAGCTCTTTCTTCTCTCATTTTCTTAACAGCATCCATTGCATATACAATTTCAGTTTTTGGTTTTTCTTTTCTATTAAATTTATGTTTAAATAAAATTTTAATTACCATAAGCTCAGCAAACATAACTGCAATATGTAACATGAATACAATCATGAAGAATAATAGATTGCCAAAATATGCAGAAAACATATAGATAGTAAAAATCGCAATACCTGATTCTATTATTAAGTAAACAGCACTTATAAAAAGCATAGCTTGTGGAAACTTCTTATCATACTCATCTAAAATCATCATTCTAAATGCAAGTATTATTGACCCAATAGCAGCAAATGAAGAAAATACTACAAGTGCATTATTTAATCCATTCTCAATTGACATTGTTATCATTGCAACATTAATATTCATAAACACTCTACTAACTAGAACCAAAATTGTAAAATAAGTCAAATTCTTATCTTTTCTAAAATATACTAATATTATAACGAAAAATGGTATTGTAAATGCAAATTGTAAAAATATCTTTAAGACCTCTAATGAATTACTAATATTTGCAGTAGTAACACTAATTTGAATTGAATTAATTATTATATTAATACTAAGTAAAGACACTAAATTCAATAGAAATCCAATGATAATTACTATAAAAAATAAATCCCTTTTGTGCATTGTAAATCCCTCCTGTTCTTCACCATTATACCATAAAGAAAAGCATATTCATAAATTGAATATGCTTTAATATTACATCTCAAATAAATTTAATTGTGAGTTATCTGGTAAATCTTTAAAGACATCTAACATATCTAATTTATTAAATAATGTTTTTGATGCACCAGTTCTTTCTTTAACATCGTCTTTACTTTTAAATTCAGATTCATTTCTAGCAACAACTATACTGTTTGCTACTTTTAAACCAAGTCCATCAACTGTTATAAATGGTAATATTAAAGATTTATTATCTTCACCAATTTTAAAGTTTCTAGCTTCAGACAAGTTAATATCTATCGGACTAAAAGTGAATCCACGTTTCATCATTTCATTTGCTATTTCTAAAACAGTGTATAATCTTTTCTCAGTTTCAGATACATTTCTTTCTCTAATTTTATTCTCTATTTCATTCATTTTTTTAACTATTGTATACTCTCCACCTGTGAAAGCATAAACATCAAAGTCACTTGCACGTTTACTAAAGTATGCACTATAGAATAAAATTGGTTTATATAGTTTGAACCAAGCAATACGAAGAGCCATCATAACATATGCTGTAGCATGGGCTTTAGGGAACATGTATTTTATCTTACCGCAACTCCAAATATACCATTCTGGTATTTTAGCTTCTCGCATAATTAATCTATATCCATCCCAATGTGCTTTATCTTTAGAAGGTTTTCCTTTTCTTACAAACTCAGCAATTTCAAAAGCAACAGCTTGATCCATTCCGTTTTCAATTAAGTAAACTAAGATATCATCACGACACCCAATAACTTCTTTAAATGCAATTTTACCGTATTTAGCATTTCTACCAAGTACTAAGTCTTTTGCATTATTAAGCCATACATCTGTACCATGTGATAACCCAGATATTTTAACAATATCTGCGAATGTGCGAGGACGAGAATCCTTTAACATTCCTCTAACAAAACTAGTTCCCATTTCAGGAATACCAAAACTAGCAACATCACTATTTAAATCTTCTCTTGATAAACCGATAACATCAGTTCCATTTAACAATCTATAAACTTCAGGATCATCCATTGGAATATCAACTGCTTTACTAAATGGGAATTCAATAGGATTCAAAGTAACATAATCCATTAAATATCTTATCATTGTAGGATCATCATGTCCTAGTACATCTAATTTGAATAAATTATCTTCAAACGAGTGATAATCAAAATGTGTTGTTCGCCAACTTGATTGAGTATCATCAGCTGGATATTGAACAGGAGTTACATCAATAATATCTTTGTAGTTAGGCACAACAACAATCCCTCCAGGATGTTGTCCTGTCGAACGTTTAACACCTGTAATATTAGAAGCAATTCTTTCAATTTCTGCTTTTCTCATATCAAGTTTTTTCTTTTCTAAATATCCTTTAACATATCCAAACGCAGTTCTAGCTGCAACAGTTGAAATAGTTCCAGCTCTAAATGCTCTATCAACTCCAAATATTTCACGAATATATTCATGAACTACAGGTTGATAATCTCCTGAAAAGTTAAGATCAATATCAGGAACTTTATCTCCTTTAAATCCTAAGAAAGTTTCAAAGGGAATTGAGTGTCCATCTTTTCTCATTTCATGATTACATTTAGGACAATTCTCATTTGGTAAATCAAATCCTGAATCTGCTTTATCTAAAATAGATTGAAGTTTAATTTCATCATTACCCATTCCGTATTTTGTTTTTTCTTCATTTGTCATTTTAAATGAACTAAAGAAACATTTAGGACATACATAATGAGGTGCAAGTGGATTAACCTCAGTTATATCCATTAAAGTAGCTACAAAGCTACTCCCGACACTCCCTCTACTACCTACTAAGTATCCTTCATCTAATGATTTCTTAACTAGTAAGTGAGAAATATAATAAACAGTTGAGAATTTATTTTCAGTAATACTTTTTATTTCTTTATTAATTCTTTCTTGAACAATAAGAGGTAAAACTTGTCCATATAATTCTTTAGATCTATCCGTAACCATTTTGATTAACTTGTTCTCAATTGAAGGAATTCCTTCAAGAGCTAAGAAATCATCAGTTGGTGCATATAAATCAGGTCTAAATGCTTTTACAAATTCGACCATATCATTAATTTTATTAGTGTTTTTAACAACAATCTCAAACGCAGTATCTTCATCTAAGAAAGAAAACTCTTCTAACATTTCAGATGTTGTTCTAAAGTACTGACTTGGTATATCGGTATATCTTGATAAAGGATGTAATCCTCCACCAACTACAGGTGTAGCTACATATATCTCACGATATCTTTTATCTGATTTTAATAAATGATGAACATCTCCAGTTGCAACAACTGGAATGTTTAATTCCTTACCAACAGCAATAATTCTTAACATTGTACTTTTAATATTCTCTAAAGCATTATCTTGGTCTTCCTCTAAATGAGCAAAATCAGATATTGGTTGTATTTCTAAATAATCATAATATTTAGCTTTTTCTAGTAAGTCTTCATATTCTTTATTTAACGCAGTTTCAAAGAAACTACTATTCATACAACCACTACCTACTAAAATACCTTCTCTATTCTTATCAAGAACTGATTTTAATAGTCTAGCTTCCTTAAAGAAGTTAGTAGTGTTCGCAATACTAACTATATTATATAAATTACGAAGTCCTACTTCGTTTTTAACGATTAAGTTTATGTGTTTACTAATACTATATTTATATGCATCACTATTATTAGATAACTTATTAAAGTCTTTAATATTAGTAACACCTAATTTTCTAGCATCTCTTAACATATGTAAAAATATATCCGCAGTTGCTCTTGTATCATAAATAGCTCTATGATGTTGTACTAAATCGACTTTAAAATAGCGTGCAACAGCTTTTAAATTAAATCGCTTAAGTTTATCTCCATAACAGCTTCTAGCTAATGCAAGCGTATCTACGCTAGTTATAGGTCCACCATCTAAATTATGTTCTTTTAATATCTTATTAATGAATCCCATATCAAATTGAGCATTATGTGCTACAGTGATTGTACCTTTAAAGAATTTATTAAATTCAACTATAGCTTCTCCTATTTTAGGAGCAAGTGCTACATCATTATTTTTAATTGATGTAATTTTAGTAGTTAATTCTGAAATTGGTATTTCAGGATTAACGTATGTTTGGTATTCAGCTATAACTTGATTATTTTTAATCTTAACTGCAGCTATTTCTATTATTTTATCAAAATTAACACTTAGCCCTGTAGTCTCAATATCAAATACTGTATAAACAGCATCTTCAAAAGAAATATCTACCGGATTATTTACTATTTCTAAATCAGATTCATTAATAAAAGTAAACTCAGCTCCGTATATTGGTTTAATAGATTCATCTTTTGTTGCTTTATAAAAATCAGGGAATGCTTGAACATTTGAATGATCAGTTAAAGCAATTGCTTTATGTCCCCATTTTTTTGCAGTTTCAACATAATCAGATATTGAACTTATACCATCAAGTGTAGACATCTTAGTATGAAGATGTAGTTCTACTCTTTTTTCTTTTTCTAAGTCTTTTCTCATATCTTTTTGAACAGGAAATTTAGTTCTTTGAATTGAGATAGCAGTTATACTAACTTCTCCCATGAACTTATCATATACCGCAGCTCCAGCTACTTTCATATGCATTCCTACTTTAGTTTTATCTAAAAATACTTTTTCTGATTTATCTTTAACGAATTTCTTAACATATACACTATCAAATTCATCACTGACAATAAACGTGAACAGACTAGTAGTCCCGTTTATTCCTCTAAAATCAACACTAACAACTTCACCTTCAAAAGTAAAAAAGGCTTTTTCATTTGCTGATTTTAATTCTAGTAACTGATTCTCAGTCACAGGAATATCAGATATCTTACTAGCTAATTTACGTACTACATTATTGTTGTAAGTTTCAAAAATATTTTCTTCATCCGTTAATTCAAAATTTTGAAGAACTTCATTTTGGAAATCTTTTGCTTTTTTAACTATCTTCTCTTTTATTAAAGGTTTTTCAACGCTCATTCTAGTGGCTAAGATACAGTTGAATCCTATATTAGTAAGTTCAATCCTAAGTTCATATAATAATTCAGTTACAAAAGTAGCGTCTTTAGGGCAAATAACTTCTATTCTATTATTCAAGATGTCTATTTCAAAATCTAAAATTGAAGTGAATCTTGGTTTCTTTTTAGATAACTTTCTTAAAACAAAGTCATAGTACTCTTCTATTTTTTCATAATCTGGTTTTTTATACTTAATTTTATAAGCAGTTTTTTTAATCGATTTTACTTTTTTTGGTAATAATTCAATTCTTCTAGTAAACAAATCAAAATCATCTATATCTAAAGGATATGGAAATTCAATATCAAAAAACCAACATTTGTCGGCATCTTTTACTATTATCTCCTTAATTTCTCCATTAAGTATGTCTTTTTTGTCAAGTAAATCTAGCATTTCAAGTAACTTTAAAAATTTGTCATTCATGAGGCTCACTCCATTACTTTTTCTAGTAATTATTATAACATATATTACGGTAATAATGAGGGGATAAATAAAAAAAGTAGACTAAGTCTACTTTTTTTCTTCGAAGTCAATATGTACTTTTCCCTCTAAAATTTCCTCTAAGGCAACCCCAACAGGTTTACTGCATTTCGGGTCAACTGCGACATACTCTTCTTCTTTAATAATTTTAGCTCTTTTAGCAGAAGCATATGCTAGCTTGTATTTAGAATCTATTTTCGTTAGTAAGTTATCAATTGATGGATAACGTAATCCGTCAGTATTTTTCATATATTATTTTACCTCCAACATTTCTCTATATTTATATATCGATCTTTCTGTTTTTGCATGTTCCGCACGAATAATAGCCATTATTCTATCAGCGGCATTTCTTACTTCATCATTAACTACTATATAATCATATTTATGAGCAAGCGGAAATTCTCTATCGGCTTTATCCATTCTTTTTTGAATAGTTTTAGTACCTTCTGTTCCTCTTCTAAGTAATCTTCTGTATAAAGCTTCTTTATTAGGTGGTGCGATAAAGATAAATACACCGTCTCTGGCTTTTTCTCTTACTTGAGCAGCACCTTGAACTTCTATTTCAAGAACTACTTCTTTTCCAAGAGCCATCTGTTCATCTACTTTATCTTTAGGAGTTCCGTAGTAATGTCCTACGAACTTTGCATACTCTAAAAACTTATCATCTTTAATTCTTTGCTCAAACTCTTCTTTTGTTACGAAGTAGTAATCAATACCATCTATTTCTCCTTCTCGAGGAGACCTAGTTGTCATTGAAGTTGAGTAAACTAAATCATGACCTTCCATTTCAAATAATGCTTTCCTAACAGTACCCTTCCCAACTCCAGAAGGACCACTTATAACTATTAATAAACCGCGTTCATTGAGTTTCATTTATCAATGTCCCTCCTTATTTATAGATTATATATTTAATTAATATATATAATAACACTTTTAGTTACTAAATGTAAGTATTTAAAAACATTTTTTTAATTATTTTAAATTATGTTATAATTAACGCGGTGATAACTATGAGCTTTGATGGAAATATTTTAAGAAAAGTAACTAAAGAATTGAATGAAACTTTATTGACTGGTAGAATTAATAAAATCTACCAGCTTTCGAAGTACGATTTATTATTTGTGATTAATTCTAAATCATCAAAAAAACAGTTATTAATTAGTAGTTCACCTAGTTATTCTCGTATCCACCTTTCAGAAATGATATATGAGAAACCAGATACACCTCCAACTTTCTGCATGTTTTTAAGAAAACATTTAGAAGGTGGAATCATTGAAAAGATATCTCAGATATCGAATGACCGAATCATTATTTTTGATATTAGAAAACGTAATGAACTTGGTGATATGACTATTAAAAAATTAGTATTTGAAGTCATGGGTAGACACTCGAATCTAATCATTACAGATGACTCATTTAAGATTTTAGATGCTATTAAAAAAGTTATGCCGTTTGATGGTAAAGAAAGAACTATTTTCCCTGGTGCTATTTACAGAATTCCTAGTTCAGATAAAATAGATCCTTATAATGAAATAAAAAGGGATGAATTCCTATCAAAACCTGAAAATATTAATGAAGTTTCATTTCTAAATAACTTCATTGGATTCTCTCCATTGATTGCTAGAGAAATAATGTATCGCTTTGATAATTCTAAAATACCTATAAAGGAAATCTTTAGTACTATTTTAGATGAATCAAATCCTCAAATAGTTTTATCTAAGAGAGTTAAGTTCTATTATGCTTCTCTTACCCATTTAGATGCACCAATAAAAACATTTAATACAGTTAATGAATTACTAGATAGATTCTATTATGAAAGAGACACTATTGATATTATTAAACAAAAATCAAAAGATATAGTTAAGTTTATTAAAAACCACATTAATAAAGCTAAAACAAAAATAGAAAAATTGAATAAAGAACTAATTAACACATCTAAAAGAGATATCTTAAAAGTTAAAGGTGAACTTATCCAAGCAAACATGTATAACATGACAAAAGGAGATAGTGTTCTTGTATGTATTAACTATTATGATAATAAGGAAATAAGAATAGATTTAGATGTTAAAAAAACTCCTATTCAAAATAGTGAAAAATACTTTAAAAAATATAAAAAACTAAAAACAAGTATTCCTTATATAAATAATCAAATAAAAGATGCTAAACAAGAGATGCGTTATTTTGAAGAACTACTTCATCAAGTTGAAAATGCTTCTTTAAAAGATATTGAAGAAATCAAAGATGAACTAATAGATAAAAAATATTTAAAACAAAAACTTATTAAACCTAAAAGGAAAAAGAAGCCTAACTATGAAACTTATTACGATGAAGATGGTATTGAGATTTTAGTAGGTAAAAACAATATTCAAAATGAGTATATCACTCATAAACTAGCTAAACATAATGAAGTATGGTTTCACGTAAAAGAAGCTCCAGGAAGCCATGTAATAGTAAGGAAAACTTTACCTCTAAGTGAAACAACAATAAGAACAGCATCACAACTTGCTTCATACTTTTCTAAACTGAGAACCTCTAATAGTGTTCCTGTAGATTATGTTGAAGTTAGATATATTAAAAAAGTACCTGGTAGAATAAATAGTTTTGTAACTTATAAGAATAATAAAACTATCTATATTGATCCAGATAAAGATTTCATCTTAAAAATGAAAAGAAAATAATAAAAACCGAACTTGTGAAAGTTCGGTTTTTATATTGGTAGGAGAGTACAACAAAATATATTATAGTTTTGCTTTAAAATCTTCCTTTAATTACTTCTTCTTCAGTTAATATACCAGCTGCTACTAATGCTCTTTGGAAAGATGTACTTTCTCTCGACATTCTTACTGTAGCTCCAGCAATTAAATCAGCTGAATCTTGTGCGGTTTTAGTTGCTCCTGCTTCTAAATCAATTCCAAAGAAGTTATCATCATTTACTGCTCCATCCCATTTCTCAACAGACCAATCAACTAATGATGTAATATCATTTACATTCTTACCAATTAAATACTCAGCAATTGCTTCATAATTTCCTTGCCATCCACCCATTGAGTGACGACCATAAGCAACTTCCATTTCATTTGGTACTGAACCTGTGAATATTACTCCAACACTTTCAAGTAATTCTTTAATAGTTGATGAAGCACTTAAACCATCAAAAACACCAGCATCTGTCATAACGTGGTCAAAGTAAGATATAGAGAATAAATTATCTCCATCTAACTCAGTCCAAGCTTCAGGTTTCATAAGTCCTGAACTTGATGTTCTAACAGTTGGGATGAACCCACCTGCAGTACCATCTACTGGAATTGCACTTATTAATGTAGAGAAATCGTAACCTGCTGGTAATTTGATTTCAAATTGATATCTAGTAACTGGTTCAACAATTAATAAACCAACAGTTCCATCAGCTCCAACAGCAACTGAATATAGTGACATTTTATCATGTGTATCTACCTCAAACATTGATGTTCCTTTAGCGTATGATGTACCTGGAGTTGCAGCTACTGGATCTACTCCTAAATCAACACTAATTCTTGAAGTGCTGTCTTGTCTAGTATACCAAGCACCATCACTTAATTTCCAAAATAACATTTGTGCATCAGTTATCAAACCATTATTATCAATAGTAAGAATTGTTTCGACTTTTTGAGTTGCATCCTCAAGTAAAACTCCTGAACTTTCACCTTTCCATGAATATCCAACGTAAGTTCCTGCAAGTGATTCTACTTCAACTTCAACTTCTACTTCAACCTCAACTTCTACTTCAATAATCTCTGGTTCTGCTGTACAAGCACTAAGTGCAAATACTAATGTTAATGTAATAATTAATACTAAAATTTTCTTCATAATTTCCTCCTGTAAATTGACTATTTTTATACTATAAATAGTTCGACATATAAAGTATAACAACTTAGTATTTATTTAGCAAACGATAACTAACCAGTTTGTAATACTTTCTAATTAAGCCATAAATTGAGCCATTTTTGTCAATGACCAATTATAAATAAGCGAAAAATCATGTATTTTTTATAAATAAAGATAGTTCGCCAATTAACTAATTTTATAGATTTTACAATCATTTTTCACATCGAAAAAATAGTTGTGTAACAAACTATATTTAGTTGTGCAACGAACTATATTCTATAGATAAAATAAGAGAGCACTCAATAAATTGAGTGCTCTTTGTTCATTTTACCATTTTCTACTTTTTCTATCAAATATTCCAGTTGAAGATGCTACTACTATGAAGAATATAACGATTGTATAAGAATCAAGTTCTACATTAAATATATATTCAGCTAAATTTAAGACAAAATAGAACGCAAAAAATATTAGTAGTATTTTAACAAATATTTTAAAGAATCTTAACATTATTTCCCTTTAGCTATAATTTCTTTTTGGACCATTGAAATGAAGTCATCTACAAGTACTGTAACTTGTTCTTTAGAACCATGTTTTCTATATGTAACTTTATCATCGTTCACTTCGTTATCTCCTACTACTAATTGATAAGGAATTTTAAGAGTTTGTGCATCTCTTATTTTGTATCCTAGTTTCTCTTCTCTCATATCAAGTTCACTTCGTAAATCATAATCTATGAATAGATCATTTAATCTTTTAGCATATGCTCCATGAGCCTCAAGTGAAACAGGAATTACTTTAATTTGTACTGGGGCAAGCCATGTTGGAAATGCTCCTTTATATTGCTCTAAAAGGATGGACATTAATCTCTCCCAAGTAGATATTAATCCTCTATGAATTACAACTGGTCGATGTTTTTCACCATCACTACCTATGTAGTTTAAATCGAATCTTTCAGGTAGTAAGAAATCAAGTTGAACAGTACTCATTGTAATTACATGTCCCATTGCTGTACGGACTTGAATATCAATTTTCGGACCGTAAAACGCTGCTTCTCCAACCATTACTGTATGTTCAATATTTTCTTCAGCTAATAATTCTTTTAATAATTTTTCTGACATTTCCCATAATTTATCGTCATCATGGAATTTTCCTTTTGATTTGTCACGTAAAGCAAGTTCTATATATTCAATTTTTAATCCTAAATCATCTATTGCTTGAAGAATTAGATTATATGCATCTAGTACTTCTTTTTTAATTTGATCTTCTCTTACAAATAAATGAGCATCAGTTAATGTCATTGCTCGTACTCTTTCAAGTCCGCTTAGTGATCCACTTGCCTCATATCTATGCATTGTAACTATTTCCGCATATCTAATTGGTAAATCTCTATAACTTCTTAATGATGATTTATAAACAATCATATGATGAGGACAACTCATTGGACGTAAAACAAATGTTTCTCCATCTCTTTCCATTACTGGGAACATGTTTTCTCTATAATGATCCCAATGTCCACTTATTTCATATAGTTTCTTAGTACCAAGCATTGGTGTAGAAATATGTAAATATCCTGCTTTTTTCTCTAGTTTATATACATAATCTTCTAGTACTTTTCTAACTGTATATCCAGCAGGAAGCCATAATGCTAATCCTTGTCCAGCATCAGCACTAAGTTCAAATATTTTTAACTCTCTACCAAGTTTACGGTGATCTCTTTCTTTTCTCTCAGATAAAACTTGAAGATGTTTTTTTAAATCATCTTCACTAAACCACGCAGTACCATAAATTCGTTGAAGCATATCTCTATCACTATCACCACGCCAGTAAGCGCCAGCTAGTGATAATAATTTAAAGAATCGAATATTCTTAGTACTACCAATATGTCCACCACGGCATAAATCAGTAAATTCACCTTGGTTATATAAACTAATAACTTCACCTTCAGGTAAATCGCTAATTAATTCTACTTTATATTTATCGTCTTTAAAGAATTCAAGAGCGTCTTTTTTTGGAAGTTCACTTCTAGTAATAACTGTTTGTTCTTGAGAAATTCTTTTCATCATTTTTTCAATCTTAACTAAGTCTTCTTCTTTTATAACTTCACCAGCATCTATATCGTAATAGAATCCTTCTCTAATATCTGGTCCTACACCAAATTTAGCATTAGGATATATTCTTTTAACAGCCTGAGCTAGTAAATGCGCAGCACTATGATTTAAAACACTAAAAGCTTCTTGATCTTTCTTAGTAATAATTTTAATAGTACCATCATGTTTAATTGGTCTATTAAGATCATATAATTCACCATTAACATACCCTGCAACACTTTGTTTTCTTAGTCCTGAAGAAATACTTCCAGCTATTTCTTCAATAGTAATTCCTTTATTAAACTCTTTTACTGATCCATCAGGAAATGTAATTTTAATCATAATTATTCCTCTTTTCTTATGTTCTGTTTTATTATTTCTATAAAAATAAAAAAATCGCCCTTAAAAATAAGGACGAAATATAATTTCCGTGGTACCACCTATGTTCTAGAATAAATCTAGCACTCAAACTTTTAACGCGAGATCGCGGGATACTCTTTCGAGTCCTACTCAAAGGGAGTAATTAATAAGTTATAAATAGTAGCTCACACCATCTCTACTTCGCTTGATTTACGTACCTAAAAAATTATGTCCTTATCACAGTAATTAATATAATTATAATACTTTTAATCATATTGTCAAACCTTATTACATATTAAACTCTTCAGTTAATGATTCGATTCTAGCAAAGATTCTAAATGCTTTCATTAATTCTGCTTTCTGTTTGTTTCCTACCATATATGTCGGTAAGTCATTTCTTGTAACATTTGATGAAAAGAATGTAGGTTTCTTGTCTAGTAATCTATGTTGTAAAACAGGACCCAGTACTTCATCCCTAACCCATGAACTTTGTGCTTCTCCACCAATATCATCTAACATTAATATATCAACAACTTTTAACTTGTTAATTAATACTTCTAATCCTCCATTACCAATAGTTGATTTAACTTCTCTTGATAAATCAGGATAATAAGCAAGGATAACACTATATCCTCTTTTTGTTAATTCTTTAGCAAGTGCAGCTAAAGTATATGTTTTACCTTCTTGATACTTTCCAGTAAGGTACATACC
>JRFF01000051.1 GCA_000753575.1 Candidatus Izimoplasma sp. HR2
ACAACCTAAGAAGCCCCCTCTTCAAATTGATTTATTCAATTAAGTGGCGGGAGTGTTCACATATTAGCTATTATATTCTTTGGAGTGTTAGTAGGATTTGTTATGCTAATATCAAACAAACTTACTAATGGATCTATAGAACAAAGATTTGAAAGATTAAAAGAGTGTGAAGCATGTAAAACTATTATTCCAAGAGATTCACAGTTTTGTCCTAGTTGTGGAGTAAATCTTTTAGATATTTCTGTATGTGAGTACTGTGGACATAAAAATAAAGTAGACGCTACAGTTTGTGAAAACTGTAATGGTCTAATTAAGTAGGTTATTATGAATAATTATACAATGATGATGATCACTTCTGTATTAGGTTCATTGCTAGGGTTAATCTTACTTATTGCATCGTATTTTTTAGGATCAATGTTTTTCTTCTTTATGGGGATATTATTTGTGATTTTAGGAATACTATCATTAATATTAGTTAACTCTTTAAAAATCTTTATGATGGATAAAGAATTAAATATAGAAGCATTAAAAAAAGCAGGGTTAACAATTATTAAATGTAGTAATTGTTTAAAGGACAATGTACTTGAAGATTAGTACTGCGTTCATTGCGGAGAAAGATTAGGTAAAGAAAATGAAATACAAGAAGAATATAAAACTTGATTATTTACATACCTTTGTAAGAAATATAAATTTCACACAAGGATTTTGGTTATTGTTTTTAATTCAAGTTAAGCATTTTAGTTTAATAGAAGTCGGGTTACTAGAAACAGTGTTCCACATGACAAGTTTATCAATGGAAGTACCTACAGGTGTTATAGCTGATGTTTTTGGTCGTAAAGTCAGTAGATTACTCGGTATTTTCTCATATTTCATCTATATAGTAATTATGTTAGTATCACCTAATTTCTATATAATATTAATTGGATTTATTTTCTGTGGTTTATCTTATACATTTGAATCAGGAAGTGGAGAAGCACTTGTATACGATTCACTTAAATTAGATGGAGAAGAAAATAGATTTATGTCAGTTAATGGTAATAAGGAAGTTATCTTTCAAATTGCCAGTTTTATTAGTTTAGTACTAGCTGGATTCATTATTTCAATTAATTATGATTTAGCATGGTATATTACAGGTGGAATGTACTTGTTAGCTATGATAACTATTATATTAATGAGAGAAACTCCACTTTTAGAAAAACTGAAGAAGTTACCAATAAAACAGTTGTTATATAATCAATATATTATGACTACTAAAACAGTATTTAATAATAAGAGGTTATTATATTTAATTATTATTGGAGCGATGGTTGCTGCTCCAATAACATCACTATTTTTATATCTTCCTGATCACCTTACTACATTAGGTTATGAGAAGTGGGAGATAGGAATATTTTTAGGTCTTCATGCCTTATTTAGTGGTCTTGGTGGATATTATGCTCATCGACTTGAAAAGAAGTATAAAGAAAAGAAAATACTATATTTTATTCCACTGTTTGTAACAGTTAGTTTTTGGCTAATGCTAGTTGATAGCATAATTATAATTCCATTCATTTTATTAGGATTCTTTGATAGTGTATTTTATGTTGTACTTGGAGATTATATCAATAGAATTATTCCTTCAGAAATTAGAGCTTCAGCTCTTAGTTTCGGTGGATTGATGTTTAGTTTAGTAATGATTGTAATATTCCCTATTATCGGATTTATAGGAGATTTATATTCACTGTGGACTGGATTCTTCATATTAGCAGTGATAATATCATTATTCTATTTATTCTTGTTAAAAGTACTAAAAGGAAACCATTTAAATCAAATATAAAAGACGTTATAGTTAACGTCTTTTTTTAAGGAAAAAAAGGGTGGAAATGAAAACGCTTTATGATATACTATTGATAGATAAAAATTAGTTTGATTAGCAACTAATTTTATAGTATTAATGAATATAAAGAAAGACAGGTGTTATTATGTACGAAATCGTTGCTAAGGAAATACTTAACAAAGATGTAGATTTAATGGTGATTAAAGCACCACTTGTTGCTAGGAATGCAAAACCTGGACATTTTATAATATTAAGAGTTGATGATGAGGGTGAAAGAATACCACTAACGATTACTGAAATCGATGGTGATCTTGTTTCAATCATCTATCAAAAACTTGGATACACAACTAGATTACTTGGAACATATAATGTAGGAGACTCTTTAAGTGATTTTGTAGGTCCTTTAGGAAAAGCTGCACATATAAGAGACATTAAGAATGTGCTTGGTATTGCTGGTGGTGTAGGAGCTGCACCATTATTACCTCAATTAAAAGAATATGCAAGAAGAGGAGTTAAAGTAACTTTAGTTATTGGTGCTAGATCAAAAGATCATCTAATATTATTAGACAAATATAAAGAATTCTGTGATGAAATCCTTATTGCAACAGATGATGGTTCATTAGGAACTAAAGGTTTTGTTACTGATATATTAACTGAGTTATATAAAACTAGAAAATTTGACCATACAATTGCAATTGGACCACTTATCATGATGAAGTTCGTTGTAATCCTAAATAAGAAACACGGTCTTAAAACTGATGTATCTTTAAATCCAGTTATGATTGATGGAACTGGAATGTGTGGAAACTGTAGAGTAACTATAGGAGATAAAACATTCTTTGCTTGTGTTGATGGACCAGATTTCCCAGGTGAAGAAGTTAACTTTGATGAATTACTTGCTCGTCAAAATTATTATCATGAAGAAGAGCATGTTTGTAACTTAAGGTTGGTGAAAAAATGAAACTAGAAAAAATACATATGAGAGTGCAAGACGAAAAAGAGAGAAGTTGTAATTTTGAAGAGGTTGCACTTGGATATACATTAGAAGAAGCAAAATTAGAAGCATCACGTTGTTTAGATTGTAAAAACCCTAGATGTGTAGCTGCATGTCCTGTGCAGGTTAATATACCTGGGTTTATTAAATATTTGTTAGCTGATGATATTAACTCTGCATACTATCAAATATATGATGATAATATTCTTCCATCAATTTGTGGTAGAGTATGTCCTCAAGAAAAACAATGTGAAGGAGCATGTATTGTTGGTATTAAAGGTGAGCCAGTAATGATCGGTGCACTTGAAAGATATTTAGGGGATTATGCTCTTAAAAATGATATAATAATGGAACAACATATAGTTGAAAACGGAATAAAAGTTGCAATTGTTGGTAGTGGACCTGCAGGTCTAGCATGTGCTGCAGGTGTCAGAAAGATGGGTTATGATGTAGATATTTTTGAAGCTCTTCATGAATATGGTGGAGTATTAAAATATGGAATTCCAGATTTTAGATTACCAAAAGATATAGTTGAAACTGAAATTAATAGACTAAGAGATATGGGTGTTAGGTTCCATAAAAATGTAATTATAGGTAAATCAATTACGATTGACCAATTAAGAGATGATGGATACGAAGCAATATTTATTGGTAGTGGAGCAGGGCTTCCTAGTGCCTTAAGAGTTGCTGGTGAAAATTTTAGTGGAGTATATTATGCTAATGAATTCTTAACTAGAGTAAACTTAATGAAATCTCATCACTTCCCGCAATCTGCGACTCCAGTAAAAATTGGTGATAACGTAGCTGTAGTTGGTGGAGGGAATGTTGCAATGGATGCAGCAAGAACTGCTAAAAGACTTGGAGCTAAAAATGTATTTATCTTATATAGAAGAGATAAAACAAGTTTACCTGCAAGACTTGATGAAGTATATCATGCTGAAGAAGAAGGTATCGACTTCAGATTACTTAGAAATCCTGTAGAATTTATAGGAGAAAATTATATATTAAAACAAGTTAAATGTGAGGTTATGGAATTAGGAGAACCTGATGCTTCAGGTAGAAGAAGACCTATGCCTACTAATACTTTTGAAACATTTGATCTTGATTCATGTATTATCTCAATAGGACAATCCCCAAATCCATTATTAAAAGATACTACTGAAGGTCTAGAAGTTAATAAATGGGGCGGAATTATCGTTAACGACCATCAAACATCTATTCCCGGAGTATTTGCTGGTGGAGACGTTGTAAGTGGAGCAGCGACTGTTATACTAGCAATGGGAGCAGGTAAGGATGCATCTGTAGAAATAGATAAGTATATTAAAAGTAAATAACATTAAAAAATAGAAACATTTTCGAATGTTTCTATTTTATTGACTTTTTTCCTAAAACAATGTATTCTATTTCTAGAATACTTTGACTATCAAAATAAATTTTAGGAGGAAATTATGCAAAAAATAGGAATAGTGGTTTGTGGTAACTCTGGAATCGATTATATCGATCATGAATACGACATACCTGTTATAAGATCAATACTATTAATGAGAGGTGAAGAGTACACAGACTTTGTAGATATCAGTGCTGAAGATTTTTATAAAAGTTTAAATGAAGATGATAAGTTAATTGCATCTACATCTCAAGCTTCTACAGGAGAAATGTTAGAAATCTATGAAGCAGCAAAAGCTAAAGGATATGAACAATTATTAGTTATATCTATTTCACAAAAATTAAGTGGTACTTATGAAAATGCAACTTTAGCAGCAAATATGATGGGAGAATATAAAGTTACAGTATTTAATTCATTGACTTTATCTTACCCACAAGCTAAAATGGCTTTAGAAGCAGCTAAAATGGCAAAAGAAGATAAGAGCTTAGAAGAAATTATTGAACATATGGAGTATATAAGAGATAACCATACAATATGGTTCGCTGTAGATACTTTAAAATACTTAGTAGCTAACGGTAGATTAAGTGGAGCTTCAGGATTTGTTGGAAGTTTATTAAAACTTAAACCTTTACTTCAAGTTTCAAAAGAAGGAACAATTGATTCAGTTGAAAAAATAAGAACTACTTATAAAGCAGCTAACAAAGTTGTTGAAAACTTCTTAGCAGAAACAGAAGGTAAAGATGTTGAACCATTTATTATTCATTCACATGCTCCAGAAAGAGTAGCACGTGTACGTAAAATGGTTATGGACGCTAGACCTGATATTAAAGAAATTAAAGATTATCCATTAACACCTGTAGTTGGGGCACATGCTGGTCCTAATATCGTGGCAATGGGATATATAATCAATAAATAAAACTAGTTAGGGGAAAAATATGAGCACAGCTAAAAAAGTAATTAATGAATTATTAGTAGAAGTGTTTAACCATATTTTAAGTATTGAGGGAAGTAAACTTAAAGAGCGTGGAGTTAAAATTTCTATGAATGAAATGCACGTATTAGAAGCAATCCAAAAAACTGATTATCCAGCAATGTCAAACATTGCTAGAAGACTAAGAGTTACTGTGGGGACATTAACTACTTCAGTTAATAGATTAGTTGAAAAAGGATATGCGACTAGAAAACGTGAAGAAGAAGATAAAAGAAAAGTTATTATATCTTTAACTAATAAAGCAAGAGAGGCATTAAAGATTCATGAAGAATTCCATGAAGAAATGCTAGATGCTTTATTTGAAGATATGAATCTCGCAGAAGATGAAGTATTACTTCAATCTTTAGAAAATTTAAGTGAGTATTTCAAAAATAAGTATTAGTTTCTAATTATTAAATACCTTTACTTTAAACCTATTATTTGTTAGAATTATAACGATAAATAGGTTTAAAGGAGGTGTTTTTTTTATGATTAGTTCAGATATAATTAGAGGTCACTTAGAGAGTGTAATACTCAAACTTATAATTGAAGAAGATAGATATGGATATGAAATATCAAATTGTATTACTGAAAGAACTGATAAACTATTTAATATAAAAGAAGCAACTCTATATTCAATAGTTAGTAGATTAGAAAAGAAAGAACTGATTGAATCTTACATGGGTAAAAAAACTCACGGGGGGAAAAGACGATACTACAAAGTAACTGCGTTAGGGAAGGCGTACTATAAAGAAAAACTCAAAGAGTGGAAAGAACTTAAGAGCGTCTTAAATACCCTATTGGAGGAAAAAGTATGAAACAGATAAAGAATTTTGTTAAAAATACATTTAAAGATGTTGATAAAGATAAAAGAAATGAAATAATTCAATCAGTTACTATATCTTTAACAGAAAAAGTAGAAGACTTAATTGAAACAGGACTATCAGAACAAGAAGCTATTGATAAAGCTGTAGTTGAATTTGGTACAGTTGAAGATTTCTTTGATGATAATATTAAAAAACAGAAAAAGGAAAAAAGACAAAAAACATTAAGACATTATGGAAATGATTTATTATTTAGTGGTGTAGGAAGTGCAATAGTTATTGGATTACTAGCTTTTATAAATTTCTATTATAATTCCAGTAATTTATGGTTTGTAGTACCTTCAATTGCAATACTGTTCTGGCCACTAGCAATTTTATATAATTTATTAAATAAAAGAGCTAATAAAAAGGAGAAAAAGGATGAGTAAAATTGCTGTAATAGCAACTAGCACGGGATGCTTAGACTATGTAGATAATAAGTATGATAATTTAAGAATATTAAGAATGAAAATTATTATGAATGAAGAAACATTTAATGATTTTATAGAATTAACTGCAAGTGATTTCTACAAAAGATTAGAAGAAGATACGTCATTGGTTCCTTCATCTTCAATGCCTTCAATCGGTGAGTTATTTGAATTGCTTGAAGATCTTGAAAAAGAAGGATATGAAGAAGTGATAATTACTACTATATCTTCTGAATTAAGTGGAACATATAATGTTTGCTTAATGGCTAAAAATCAATACGAAGGTAAACTTAAAATACACGTTGTTGATTCGCGTAACGCAGCCATTACTGAGGGATTCTTATCTTTAGAAGCACTAAGATTAGTTGAAAAGAAAATACCTACCTTAGAGATAATTGAATATTTAGAAAAACTTAGGATAAATAGAAAACAATATTTTATGGTTGATAACTTAAGATTATTTGTAGCTAACGGTAGACTTAGTGGAGCAAGTGGATTTATTGGAAGTATGTTTAAAATAAAACCAATACTAGAAGTTAATGAAGTAGGTAAAATAGTTTCTTTAGAAAAAATAAGAACACAAAAGAAATCATTAGCTAGAATGGCTGATATTATCTTAGGTGATTTAGAAAAAGTAGAAGATTTTATAATGACATATATTTCAAGTGATAATTTAGATGGGCTTAGGTATATGAAATCAAGAATTGAAGAAGTATATCCTAATCACAAATTTATAGAAGCACCAATTACTCCTGTAATAGGATGTCATACTGGAGTAGGCACAGTAGGAGTAGCGTTTTTTAACTTAGGTAAATAAAGTAAGACAATTTGTCTTACTTTTTCATTTGCTTATAATTTTTAAAAGTGTTAGAATTATTAAGACAAAATCAAATTAAATAGGTGATCATATGAAGACACAAAAAATAGTTACTTTAAGTATCTTTTTATCAATAAGTATTGTACTTAGTATAGTAGAATCTTTCTTGCCAGTAATCCCTATAGTAGGAGCTAAACTGGGTTTAGCTAATATTATGACTTTAGTAATATTATCGCTCTATGGAGAACGAGATGCACTAACAATTGTATTGCTAAGAGTATTGCTTGTAGGTATGTTAAGAGGTTCAATTGGAAATCCTGGATTCTTCCTAAGTTTAGGAGGAGGATTATCTGCTTATTTAATGATGGTAATATTTATGAGATTTAAAGTATTTAGTATAATAAGTGTAAGTGTTATGGGATCTTTAGGACATAGTTTAGGACAAATAATTGTCGCAATAATAATTCTATCTACTAAAGAACTAATATATTACTTCCCATTCTTATTCTTAATCGCAATTCCTACAGGATTCTTTACAGGAACAGTAGCTAAGAAGTTTATTGAAATTACAAAAAGTTCAATTCAAATAGAAAAGGTGAAATTCAAATAGAATTTCACCTTTTAATATTCTTATTCTTTAATTAATAAATCCCACTTTTTACTATTCAATTTATATAGGTTAGTGTTTTTATATTGTTTAAGAGTTAATATTTTCAGGTCTGTTAAGCTATTTAGTAATTTAAAATATTGAACTTTGCTAAAATCAGATGAGGAATAACTTTTGTATTCCTTCCAGTCAAAGAATCCATCACCAATTTTTGGTATAGCTAAAACATTTTCAAGTGCAACTTGTAAAGATCTATTAATAGTTTTCCCATTTCCTTTTAATTTATTAATAATATTGTAGTAATTAATGTATAACATTGAATATTCTAAAATAATATCTGATATATATTCAATAAAATAAGTTATATCATTATTTGTTTTTCTAGAAAGTTTGATAGCAGTATAATAACGATTTTTATTTTTATTATTGTTAATCGCTTCACTTATAAAGAGAAGTGAGAAAGAAGGGATATGCTTTATTGTATACCAATATGATAATACTCTTGCCATTCTTCCATTATAATCAAAGTATGGATGTAAATATACTAAATAGTAATGAATAATATGTGGTGCAAGAAGTAATTCTTCATTAGATTTTTCTTCGTTAATGAAAAGTATTAAATCATTCATCATCTTTTTAAGTTTTTTGGAAGAAACACCTTTATCTACAATTCTCTCATTCAAACCAATAATATTAACCTCGTCATGGCGGTAATAATTATCTTTTAGTAGTTTTTTATCATCGGATAAACAGTTACTTGATATAATTTGATATAAATTAAAGATATTCACTTCTGTAATATTGTTTTCTCTAACGAATGAATATGCTTCTAACATATTTTTAACAATAATTTCATTTTGACTTTTTAAATCAGAATATTTTAAAGTGTTAATCTTTTCAATTTTAGCACGAGTACTTTTAACACCTTCAATGGCTAAACTAGATTCTATTTCAGAAAAGATAAATCCATTAACCAACTCTTCATCTTCAATATTACTAAATTTGTTAATATTTGAATTTAGTATTAAATCTTCACTATCAGTTAACTTATTTGTAAAATAATCACTATTTAAATAAATTACTGGCTCTGTTACTTCATCATATAAATTGAGTTTTACATATTTACTGTCTTTAAATTTTTCTACATTAAGTTCTTTCAATTCATCGTGTGTAAATTTATGCTTATATATTAAGTCAGTTGGAGTAGGATACTTAGTAACGGAATTAATAAGAGCGGAGTACTCTTTATATTTAGACATTATATCACCTCGTATTTAGTTTACAAAATGGTTAACAAAATGTCAAGAATAATGTTTACAAAGTAGTTAACAAGATTTCCAATATTAGTTTACAAGATAGTTAACAAAAAGTTCAATTCAAATAGAAAAGGTGAAATTCAAATAGGATTTCACCTTTTTAATTAAGTATTAATTTGGTTTAGTAGTAATATTATGATTGGAAATATAATTGAATAAAAGTAGCAATAAGTAACACAGATCCTATAATTAAAACTGCAAGTATTGTCCTCTTCAATAGCCAATAAAAATCTGAACCTTTATTTGGATTGACAATACTTTTATGAATAGAACTAGCCATTCCACTTAAAAAACCACTTAATGTAGCGTGTGCTGCTTTATCACTTGGGCTATTTAGTCCGATTGTATCCATATGGCGTTTATATGTATTATGCAAATCATCATCTATTTGAACTCTTTGTTTATTGTTTTCATTATCCATTTTAGCACCTCATCCTTACAATATTTTACCATATAAAAAGAAGCCAGTAAATGACTTCTTTTTTTTGTGTTATTCATATATTTGATTTAAATATTCTGATTCAAAGTTAGCACTAAAATATATTGTTCCATCAAGTCCGTACCAAATAGCTTCAAGTCCATCAATACTATCCACGAATTCAATTCCTTCAGTTATCGTCATTATGAAGATAGCTGTTGAATACAAATCAGCGAGTGCAGGATCAGTAAATACAATACTTACAGAACGACTATTTCTTTCAGGAAATAGTGTATCACCACTAATAATATGGTGATATATAACTCCATCAACTTTAAAATATTGTTGGTAATCACCACTTGTTACTAATTGTTCTCCGTCACCTAGGTAAACAGTTGCGTAGTAAGGCAATGCTCTAGTAGGATCAGTAACTGCGATATTAAAATCTCCACTTTCTCTTGTAGGATGTGTTCCTCCCAAAGAGATATTTGATTCTCCATTATTTAGTAAAAATCCATTTAATTCTAAACTATCTAGATACTCTATAATTACTCTTGAAATATAACCTTTACTTACTCCACCTAAGTCAATACTCATAAACTCATTCATAGTTATTGTTAGGTTTTCTCTATCCATTATAATGTTATCAGGATTAGTATATACGTCTTCTGCCTCAAGTTCTGCCAAAGTTGGTAATTCACAATTATCAAATTCATTACAATCTTCTCGGTAATTATGCCATACTTTAATAACTGGTCCAAGTGCGATATTGAATAAATTATTTACATCATCCTGATGGTCTAGTGAAAACTCAATTAAATCAAATAGTTCTTCACTAATAACATGAGTATCTGTAGGGTTATCATTTATTGTCTTAACATTTGTTACTCCATCATATAAATAATATTTATCACTTATATTATTGTAAAAAGAAATAATTCTTTCTACTTCATCATAAACATCAACATTATTAATTGTTGTATCTTCTGGTAGATATAACTTTAAAGTTACTACAGTATGAAGATAACTAGTCCAAACTGTATAACATTCTAAAGTAGTAGTTCCCTCAACAAGTGAACATTTTTCATTTATTATAGGTGGTTCTTCGGTGTCATCGCAAGCAACTAAGCTAAAGCTGATAAGTAGTAATAGTATTAAAAGCATTAATTTCTTCATATTATCAGTCCTCTCAAAAAATATTATAGCAAATATTAATTTATTAGTAAAACAAAACAAAAAAAAGACTGAAAATTTTCAGTCTCTTAATTATAGTTTTCTTCGTGATATGTAAGTAAAGTTTTCATAATTCTAATAATGTTATTAGTTGAAACACTACTAGAAGCATAGTCATCAATCATATCTTGTTCAGCAATATTTGTTGTATTTTGAATCCCATGATAATCATCATTTGAGAATACGCTAATTCCTTCAAAATCAGTAAGTGTTTTACCTACTATCCAAGGGAAGAAGTCTGTTTCAAAATCCTCTAATGTTTTATTGTTTGTAGGAATTGGATCACTGTCTCCCCACATACCTCCTCTGTAATGACCTTCAGGGTCTAACGAGAAAGATAAAAAACTAACATCATTTGTATATTTATTAATTTCAACATAAGCAACTTGCCAATAGTTTACGTTAGCATCACGACAAGTACAAGACAAGTATGATATTTGGTACTTCACATAATTTGTAGTTTCAAATTCGAATAAAATATAAGCATCTTTTTCAGATTCAGCTCCATGTCCATCAACATGTAAAAATTTAATAATGCTGTCTGAAGTAACGCCTCCTGTTTCACCTGTAACACATTCAGGTCCTACACATACATCATCACAAGCAGATAATGTAAATACAATTATTAATACTGAAAAAACTAGTAATATTCTTTTCATAGTATCCTCCTTAAGAAATCAATATTCCTCTTTTAGTATAAAAGACTTTTTATTTTAAAGCAATACAAAAATTAAAAATAATTCACGGTTATTTTACGGGTACAAAATCTTCAATAAGTTTTAATAAATTATCAATTACAGTAGAATCTAATTGAGATATACTACTGTAGCCACTATCATCTAAATTAGATAGAGAATTATGCAATTCAGTAAATGTAACTAGGTCGTATACGATATAATTCTCTAAAATGGTCAATTCAGTATCAACAGATATTAAATTAATCATATAAGTACTTCTAATAGAAGAATTATCATCATTAATTATATCAAATCTAATCTCAGATATCTTCCTACTCATGTCTAATTCACCATAAAATATGTATGTTAATTCAGTATTTTCATCATAATAAGAGTTATAAAAAGTATCTCCAAAATTATAAGATCCATCACCTAAAACTTTATATTCACCATCATATTCAAAGAATCCACCAAGAACAAATACCTTATCATATTCTAAATAAGCTAGTACATCTTTTATATATCCACTTCGAATACAACCATCAGCATATAAGAAAATAGTCTTCTCTTTATCAAACAATCTGAGCATTTCTTGCTCATTAATTATTTGGTCTGGACTGAATATATATGTATCATTTCTATTGAATGCACGGTAATCTAAATAGTCAAAAAAAGGAATAACTTCAAATGAATAAATAAACCCACTTAAAAATCTAGATTCAAAATTTCTTAAATCTACATATTGAACATCATCACGAAACATGTAATCATCTAGATTTTCCATAGTGATTAAGTCATCACTTTTTATCTCGATTATCTCTTCATTATTTCGTACACAACCGACCATAAAAATAGTTTGTATAAGAACTATTTTAAGCAGTAATTTTTTCATGTAAATCCCTCCTTTTAGCCATTTTCATTATATCATGTATAGTCTCTTTATTATATATATATTTATTATTTATATTTATAAAATAAATGTATAATTTTTGTTTATTTTTTAAACTGTTTTTGTTATAATAATGTCGGTAAGTTTTTTAAATACGAAATGAGGTGAACAGAATGACAACAGAGTCTTTAGACGTTAATAAGTTATTCGAAAAATGGATTTTAGATGCAGATACTAAAATGGATGAAATTGATCTAGTTTTAAAGATTAAAGAGTATTTAGAATCTCAACACCCAGAGATATGTGGTAAATGTACACCATGTAGAGATGGGGTTGTCAGAATAGAGACATTACTTGATAAGTATGTTGATGGTACAGCAACTCTTAAAACACTTAAAGAGTTGGAATCTCTTGTTTATAATTTAAGAGCAAGTAGATGTAGTGTCGGTTTAGATATTGGAAAGAACATAGAGGTTGTACTTGAAAACAATTATCACGTACTATATAAACCTGTTAAGAAGTATTAAGGAGGAAGAACATGGCAACTATCACAATTAATGATATACCTGTAAAGGTAAAGAATGGCATAACTATCCTTAAGGCTTGTGAAAGCATTGGAGTTAAGATTCCTACATTATGTTTTATAGAGGAAATTAATGAAATAGGCTTTTGTAGAATTTGTGTGGTCGAAGTTGAAGGTGAACAAGATTTAGTTTCAGCTTGTAACACAGAAGTTACTAACGGGATGGTAGTAAAGACAGATTCAAAACTAGTATTAGACAGTCGTGCTAATACTTTAAAATTGCTTGCAAGTAAACATAAATTCAACTGTTGGACATGTCCAAAAGATGGAGAGTGTGAGTTCTACGATTTACTTAAAACTTACGATGTAGTATTCGATGAATTTGGTCCTGGAATTGGAAGAGGTACTGAGGTTATTCCTGGGTCTGGAATTTCAATGGACCAATCAAAATGTATTTTATGTAAAAGATGTGTCGCAGTTTGTAAAGAAGTTGTAACTGCTAAAGTTTTAAAATTTAGAGATGACGATGGTATGAATCCTTTTGTTTCACCAACTGTCGGATTATCATTTGATGAAACTGGATGTCTCTTTTGCGGTGAATGCGTAAAAGTTTGTCCTACAGGAACTCTTCACGAAACTGATCATGCTAGAAAAGTAGAAGCAATGCTTAGAGATCCAAGCAAATTTGTTATAGTTCAAGCGGCTCCTTCTGTAAGAGCATCTATTGGTGAAGTATTTGGATATGTAGTTGGTACACCAGTTAAAGAAATTGAAGGTAAAATGTATAAAGCATTTAAATTACTTGGCTTTGATAATATTACTGATGTAAACTGGGCCGCAGACTTAACTGTTATGGAAGAAGGAACTGAACTTATTGATAGACTACAAAATGGAGGTAAACTTCCAATGTTTACATCATGTTGTCCTTCATGGGTTAGATATACTGAATTATATAAACCTGAGTATATCGAAAACCTATCTTCAGCTAAATCTCCACATATGATGCAAGGATCGTTAATAAAACATTATTACGCTCCTAAATATTTAAAGAAAGATCCTAGAGAAGTATTTGTTGTTTCAGTAATGCCTTGTACTTCTAAGAAATATGAAATAGAACGCCCTGAAATGGAAAGTGATGGAGTACGTGACGTTGATGCAGTTCTTACAGTAAGAGAACTTGCTAAGATGATTAAACGTAAAGGAATAAACTTTAGACACTTAGAAGATTATGTACCAGTTAGCCCATTAGCTAAGTTTACTGGCGCAGGAACAATCTTTGGAGCAAGTGGTGGAGTTATGGAAGCATCACTCCGAACTGTTTCAGAAATACTTACAAAAGAACCTTTAGAACCAATTGATTATAAATTCATTATGGGTTCTACACTTGAATATTCAAAAGGTGTAATTAAAGAAGCCACAGTTACTATCGCTGGTAATAAATTAAATATCGCAGTAGTAAACGGTGGAGTTGCTTTAAAAGAAATGTACAGAAGAATTGACGAAGGTAAAAAACAATATCATTTCATAGAGTTCATGGCTTGTTCAGGAGGATGTGTAAATGGTGGTGGAATGCCTATCGTTTATGATTTGCCTGCACATGAAGTAATTGTAAAAAGATCTGATGCGTTATATACACAAGATCAACAAGATTTACCACTTAGAAAATCTCATGAGAATAAAACAGTACTAAAAGCTTACGAAGAGTTTTTAGGTAAACCTGGTAGTGAAGTATCACATAAACATTGTCATACTACATATTCTCAAAAAGAATATAGAAACGAATAGAGGTGATTACATGATAACTGAATACAGAAAATACATAGATCCAAGTAAAGTCTATATTCCATTAACTGATTTAGACCATAAAATGGCTAATGTTAAAGTTGAAATTGGAGATAGAGTACTTATCGGAGATATGGTCGCAGAAAAATTTATAGGCAAAATAAAATCACCAGTACTTTCAACAGTGAGTGGGAAAGTATTAGAATTTAAAGATATGATAGATAGATACGGTAAAATAGTAGATCATATCATAATTGAAAATGATAGATTATATGAAAAGAAACAATTTAAAACTTATAAACCAAATCGTGCTAAAGAAAATAAAGAAGATACTATTAGTATTGGTATAGCACCCGCAGAAGTTAGAAATGTAATTAATGAACTTGGATTAAGAACTGTTTCAGTAGATGGAATGTTTACTGAATTAGTATTTAACTCAAGTACTAAATATGTTGTAGTTAACGCAATATTTATTAATGAACCATTTATATCAACTGATTACGAGTTCTTAATAGAACATAGTAATGAGATTGCTGATGGAGTTGACTTAATAAGTAGAGCTGGTAATTCAGAAAAAACTATAATCTTAGTAGATAAATTTATGCCAGAAGATGCATTAGAAGAATTAGGAAAAGCAATAGTTGAAAGAGATATTGAAGTAGTAACTATTGATTCTAAAAAAGTTGATGCAAGAGATTATAAAGTAATTAAAAAATTAGTTAAAGAACAATTAAGTATTAACTTATTAGATAACGGTGTTGTTTATACAACTGTTAGTGCTGCTAAAATGGTTCATGATGCAGTTAGATTAGGAATACCTGCAGTTACTAGGAAAATAGCAATAACTGGTGACGCATTGAAAATCAATGCTGTTTATGAAGTTAGAATTGGTACTAGATTTATTGATTTAGTTGAAGACCTAGGTGGATATAATGAAATTAAGAATATGAACCTACATATAGGATCATTCTTAACAGGTATTCAACTTGATAATGATGACTTCGCTATAACTCAATCAGTTGATTCAATTAATGTAGCGGAATATAGAGGCGTTGATGAAGATGTATGTATTAAATGTGGAGACTGTAATGATATATGTCCCGCAGGTATACTACCTCAAAATATTATGGATGCTGAACTTAGAAATGTAAATTATAGAATAGTTGATCTATTTACTCATGAATGTGTTGAATGTGGACTTTGTACTTATGTTTGTCCTTCTAAAATAAATGTACTTGAATGGGTACGACGTGCTAAACGTCGTGTCGGATAGGGGGCCATTATGAACTTTATAACTAAAAAAGCACCTATCGTAAATAATAGCCAACGTACATTTAAAAGATCAATCACATTACATTTCGCATTAATAGTAGTATCAATAGGTTCGGTAGTTCTTAAAGCAATATCAGATGTAAATGATCCGATAGACTTAGCATTTAAAGCATTTTTAATGTTAGTTACTGGAGCATTAGTATCTGTGATTATTGAAGTATTTTATGCAATATCAGATAAATCAACAAGTAAGTTTGAAAAATATAAAGCATTTGTAGATCCTATTAATACTGGATTAATAATTGCATTATTACTCCCAGCTATTACACCGCTTTATGTTTTAATACTAGCTGTGTTTGTTGGAGTATATGCAGGTAAATTAGTCTTTGGTGGATATGGGTACTATATCTTTAATCCTGCACTCGTTGGTGTATTATTTGCTCAAATATCATTTGAGATACAACTAGCAGTGTCTAATACACCACTTCAATTACTTAAAGATGCAATTACAGGCCAATCATATACATTTGATTTAACTAATTTACTTATAGGTAATTATGATTCAATTGCTATTGGTAGTACTAGTGTAATACTACTAGGAATTGTATTCATATATTTATTAGTAACTAAAGTTATTGATTTTAGAATCTCAGGAACATTCTTAATTACAATTCTTCTATTAACTTTAGGAATTGGATTTGTAAATTATTATGTTTCAGGAGATTTATCAGGAATTCATAACTATATGATAGTAAACATGGTTACAGGACTTACAATGTTTGGAGCAGTATTCTTAATTAGTGAACCTGTATCTAGTCCTACATCAAGAGAAACTAAAATTATATACGCAGTTGTTATAGCTGTCTTAATGATGTTAGTAAGAGTTCTTGGTAAACAAGTTGAAGGATTAGTATTCGCTATATTATTTGGTAATATGATTACACCATTTATTAATAGAACTGTTAGAAGAAGTGATAGAAAAGCACTTATTAAAACATTAATCTATTCATTTGTGTTTATCGTATTTAGTGCGATATCACTTGGATTTATCCTACAAGGTAGAGTTATTGATGTATTTGCCTCAGTAGGAGGTGTATTCTAATGAAACATATTAAAATTATATTTACATTAACACTTGTAGTTTTAACAGCAAGTGTAATGGTATTCTTTGTAGAAGCATTAACTACACCTATTATTGATGAATACAATATAGAACAAGCTAATGCAGCTAAATTTGAAGTTTTACCAGGTTTAGTAGCTAATGATTTAAAAGATTTAAATCCAACACTCTCTGATTTTAGTAATACATCTATTGAAGAGTTATTAATAATTGATGGTAAAGGGTATATTTATACCGCAGAGTTTTCTGGATATCAATCAAAAATTAGATATATAATCGGAATTGATTTAAATGGAACTTTAACTGGATTTAAAGTTTTAGTTCAAGGTGAAACTCCGGGATATGGAGATACTATTACTGATGAAGAATATCGTCTTCAATTTGAAGGTTTATCTACTACAGATGCTTTAAATGGAGATATTGATGATGTTGCTGGATTATCTGGTGCACCTATAACAATGGGAGCATTTAGAGATTCTTTAAAAGCAGTTATGGAATTTCATCAGTCTAATTATGAAGGTGTTGTAATTGAATCACCTGAAGATAGATTAGAAAGATGGAGAGATGAAATTACTGTGGTTGACGCAATATTTACTGATGTATCAGCTGATTACACAATGGATGATACAGTTATAAAAATGGAAATAGCAAATGACGGAACAGATGATGTCGCAGTAGTTTACACAGTTCAATTTAGTGGATTTGTTACTACTGGATATGTTGAATATTTGATTTCGTTTGACTTAGAAACAAATGATATTATTGGACTTAGAGTTACACATAATGATGAGTCTTCTGGTATTGGATCAATCTTATCAGATATTACATTTACTCCTCAGTTTGATGATATGTTACAAGCTGATGCATTAAATGGAGATATCGATGAAGTTGCTGGTGGATCTGCACCTATTACATATAGTGCATTTATAGATTCACTTGAAGAAGTAATATTATTCCATCAAGCTATTTATCAAGTAGCAGCAAGAGCTGATAATATTGAAGTAGTAAATGCAGATTTATTACTAGCATTCCCTACAGGTATAACTTTTACAAGTGTATATACAAATTACGCATATAATGAGTTTATTGGAAACATTTATGAAGTATATGACGGAAGTAATGTATTACTTGGATATGTGTATTATGTACAGTTAGAAGGTAGAGATGATGATATTAATTTCGTACTTGGAATTGATATTGATGGTAATACATTATTAATAGAAATATTATATTCAGCTGAGTCTTGGGATGCTGCTGATGAACATGGAACATATGATGGAAATAGTGGAGAATTCCCTGATACAGTATGGATTGATAATTTTGAAGGTGTATCAATACTTGATTTAATATTAGATCCTGTTGATGATATTGCTGGAGTTTCTACTACTACAGGTAGTATGTTAGAAGCAATAGAAGAAGTATTACAGTATCATTTATTTGAATTAGTAGGAGGTGCAAACTAATGCCTAGACGTGAAAAATCAGTCGGAGAAATCTTCTCTAATGGATTATTTAAACAAAATCCAGTATTCGTACAGTTCTTAGGTATGTGTCCTACACTCGCAGTTACAGGTAGCGTTGAAAACGCACTTGGAATGGGAGCTGGGGTTACGTTTGTATTAGTACTATCAAATGTAGCAATTTCTCTAGTAAGAAAATTTACACCTAGAGAAGTTAGAATACCAATCTTCATCGTAATAATAGCTTCACTAGTTACAGTGTTAGAAATGATTATGAGAGCATTTGTACCTGA
>JRFF01000052.1 GCA_000753575.1 Candidatus Izimoplasma sp. HR2
TATGATGATTTCAAATTATAAAAGATGTATTTATATAATCCTTTTTTAAATAACTTGAGGTTATTAAGTTTTAGCTCTAACATGCTAATTTTCTTTTCAACACTGAATACAAAATTAGCAACTTGTTTTTGCTCTTTTAAACCTGGAAGATTTATTTTAAATGATTTCAAGTTATTTGTTGTAAGTCTTGTTTTTGTTTCTTGAGGAGTTAATAATCTAAGTCGTTGGTACTTCCCTTCTAAAAGATATAACAGATACAAGTAGTAGACATCATCATTTGGTATCATTGATAGCATTGCATCATTTGTACATAATTCTCTTGTATTAACTCCGACTGTACATCTTGTTTTTCCTTGCCCAGCTGTACCCATCAGAACTGAGTTTATAGGAATAAGATGTAAACTCAAATTGTTAATTGCATTTTCATTCAAGAACAACTGTCCATGTGTTATAAATTTTTGATGAATATCTCCAGAAGTAATCCACGGAATACTTCCTCCCCAAATACTAGAATCTAACCTATTTGGTGTTCTACCAGATATAACGCCACTTGTAGATTTCCCTATATTTGTGAAATTGTAATTGTAGCTAAAGGATTTAAATCTTAGTTGAGGTTCATTCCTCAAGTGTTGTACTTGATTCACAACAAAGCTATGGGACTTTGTGTAAAAATAATGATTATAAGTGATATAATATAATAGGAAGTAAAAAACTCATATATATTTGCTGAAATATAAACATATGAGGTCGAAGAAATTATGAAGTGCTATTTATTTTTTGTGATTGACAAGAATGGGGTGTTCTAAATGAGAGTATTAGGTGTTAAATTTAAGTATCCATATCTTTTTAAAGAAGAACAAGCAATTGATTTCAGTAAGGACTATCTCTGTTTCATAGGAGAAAATGGTTCTGGAAAAACAACTACGCTAAGGATACTTGAAAAGATATTTAGGGGAAGAAATTACGGATATGAGTTTAATTTAAAAGAATTAAACTATAAAGTTACTATTGAACTATCTAGAATAGAGTACGATAGGTTCTTTAAAAACGTTCCTTATAGTAAAGAAAATGCTATATTTGTAGTATCTGACAGTGAATCAAGATATGAGTTAGATGTAATGTCTAATATATTCTCAATTGAATTTGAATATGTTAAAGAAGAGGTTACAAAACTCTACGATATATATAAGAAAATGTTTCTTGAATATAGTGAGAAGTATATTGAATTCTGTGAAAGTATCCCATTTGATTATGCAAGAAGACCTTTAGTACTTGGTCCAAAAAGAGTTTATAATATATGCTTTGAGAAAATACTAAATAAAAAAGAAAACTTTATAAAAGATAATATTATTAACGTTAAGGAATCATCATATGCAGAGTTTTATTTAGGTGGGAAAAGACTACTTCATTATAATTTTAACGATGAAGGAACAATGAGAGAAGAATATGGAGATTTCTTTAAGTACTTTAAAGAGTATATCACGGTTGGAGTGCCAGTTATTGATGATGAAATTAAACTGTTTAGAGAAAAGTATGAATCCGAAGAAGAAGCCATTCTTGGTTTGGTAAATCAAATAGACATTCAAGGTAACATACTAAAAAAAATATTCAATAGGTGGGATGGCTTTCAAGAATACATTCAAAAGAACTTCCATAGGAATGTAGTGTTTTTAACTGCTTCTGAAAATCACTCGAAAGAGATAGAGGAATTCTTGTTTCAAACAATAATTCAATTAAATAGCAATGACTATTATACTTCTATAATAGAAGGATATAAGAAAAAGATACTGAATAAGAAATATGATGAACAATTACTCAGTAGTTTATTAGATTTAGAAGTTTTCAAAGATAGTGATTTTAACGAAGATTCATATGAAGTATCAAAAGCAATAGAATTTATTGAAGAAAATAGAGAAAAGTGTATTAAACTAGCTGAGGATGCTATTTTAAAAAGAAATATTTATCAAGATTTTAAAGCTGGGTTTCCAGAGTTGATTTATAAAATTAGTGAAGATGTAGTATATAAAGATATTAAAGATTTCATAATGAACAACTTACCATTGTTTGAGATGGGTAATATTAAGGATGTTTCATTAGATTTTGTAGAAGGAAAGCCTAAAATATATTTTATTGAAAAAGATAATGATAATCGAATTGAACTCTCTGAAACATCTACAGGAAGAAATTGGGGATTAGTATTTAAAACGATATTATCCACTTTAGATCAGGATTCAATTTTTATTATTGATGAACCAGGAGCATTTTTACACTTGTCTGCTCAACGTGATATAGTAAAAGAATTGTATCAACAAAACTGTACTATTCTCTACTCAACCCACTCGCCTACTTTATTACCAGAGTCTTTAAATGAGGCGAGTATTCATGCGATTAACAATAATGATGGGGTGAGAAATATTCATGTTATACAAAGTCAAAATGTTGATGAATTAGTTGATATATTTAGTCTGAATTTCGCTAAATACCTCATTATTAAGCGTTTTTCAAAAGTATTAATTTTACCAACAAAACTAAAAGTAAAATTTGAAAGATATTTAATAAAAGGAAAACTAATTAATGATTTTGAGATTGTACCAACTTATGAAAATCCAGATGTGATTTTAAAAACCGTAGCCTTTCTAAATTCTATACAAATGAGTTATTACATTTGCTTAACAGATAGTAAATATGAGGAGCTGCAATCAATATATAATGGCAAGTGTTTTTCAATTAATCAACTTAAGAGTTGGACTAGTGAAAACCATTATAAAAAAATGTCGGAGTTATTGGAGGTGTTCTTAGATGGATAGAGTAAGACTTAAAGATATTGGAGTTGTTGAATTTAAAAATATAACTAACTTGATTTGTAAATTTGAAGATAAAAACAGAATCTGTATTTATGGAGAGAATGGAGTAGGTAAAACTAACTTTCTTGAATCACTCGTTACTAGTAACTATCATAGAATACAGAAAACTTTTTCCGAAAGAGTTGTAGAATTAACACTGCATATTGAATTGGATAAGGAGTCTGATTTATATAAAGTGTTGAAGAATTCCCAGTTAGAAGTGACTTGCATTGTAGAAAATGACAGGTATTCATATAAGATTAAAAAGATAAATGGTATTGACACATTTCTTAATGAAATTGAATACAGTTTAAAAACTAATGAGATTGAATTTAAACAGAAGATTTCTGAGTATTTAAATATGTTAGAGGAATTTAAGAAACTAAGAGATAAAGTGTATAGTTCTGATTATTACTCTCCAAAGTTTCATAATGATTTCTTTGATTTTAACAATTCAAAGATGGATAAGATTGATGGCTTAATTAATGGCTTAGAAGGATTTCTTAACAGAGATAAGAACTTTGAGATTAATAGAGAAGATTTAACATTTCCTCAATTTGATTATTGGTTCCGTCATAATATCTACATATTTACTGATACGTATATTTCACTAGATCGATATAATGACTTCAAAGAACGATATAAAGACTGTACCCTGGAGTTGCATGGGCTAGAGATTGATTTTGATTCAATTGACAAGAAGGTAGAACAAGTAAATAGAAATTATAAAGAAATTATAGAAATTATTAATTCGTATTTGGATAGGTATAAAAGTACATACACAGAAGATAAAAGAGAAACCATTCATGATATATTAAAACAAGTTAACTATGTGACTAATGAACTTAATAAGTTAATTACCAAATATGTTAATGATTTTAAATATTTTCCTAACCACCTTGAAAAATATGGGATGCATAATAACAACTTCAACAAAGAGGAGTACATTACAATACTGAGTATCTTAGGTGTCGATATACCAAAAGAAAGTGATTATAAATTAATAAGTGATGGTGAAAAATGGATGATGCAATTTGCAACCGAAATGAGTACATATCAGGATTGTCTTGTTTTAATTGATGAACCAGGTGTGTTCTTAAATCCAGCATTGCAAAAAAATGTTCTTAAAGTATTTGATTATTTAGAACTGAAAGGTTGTCAAATCATCTATACAACACATTCGCACTTTCTATTAGATTTCTCACCAAATAATATATGCCTAAAATTGACAGACTCTTCTAATCCTAATTTTGAAAAACTTATCATCAACAAAAATTACTCTATAGACAATATTCAATTAGGTGAAATACTAATGTTATCTACAAAACAAATCATTCTTGTTGAGGGTATATGTGATAAGAAGTTAATAGGAAGTATAATGACTAAAAATTTAGGGTTAAATACTTCTAACATAGTTATTTATGATTGTAATGGTGATGGAATAATTCCAATCTTAGATTTCTGTATTACATCAAATATTGATTTTAAGGCAATTATAGATAATGATAAGTACGATGAACTTGTTAAGATAATTGGAAGTAATAGATTGGATGGTAATAAAAAGAGAATTAAATTAGTTGGATTAAAAGATAAAAAGAATAAAATTGAAGATTTACTAAGCAACAAAGATGAAAAACTATTGTGTTTACCAAGTAAGAAGGAATGTCATAATGGTGAAATGCATTTAGACCATGAGAAAATTAAAAGAGCTTTTAAGCAAGGAAAGCATATGGGATTATCTAAAAAGCTTATAAATGGAATAACACAAATTCTAAAAGATTTGCAAATAATATAGTACTTTGCTATAATAATAATGACCCTATCTGACAATCGTTATTCGGACATAGTTCCCGTAATTGATAACTTGATAGGAGATGATTTTATGAATAATATAATTGTTAAACATATAAAACCCAAGTTGATCTTGGGTTTTTCTAGTTATAAATACGGACTATGTCACACTATATAAAGGAGTGACGTATATGTCAAAAAAGATTGATAAGTTAGAAGTATGGATAAGTTATTGTAATGAAAATTCAGAATGTAGAGATTACAGTGGTAGGAAGATATTATATTCAGCATATAACAATAGGAATAGTAGATATTGTTGGAATATAGATCATATTAGACCACATGCTCTTGGTGGAACAAATAAGACGTGTAATTTGGTTCCAACACATATGGAAACAAATGATGAAAAAGGTGATGCTTTCCCACACTGGGAAGCGAATGGTAATAAGTATAAAGCAATAAGAACTGCAAAAAATTGTTATGATATAATTAGAAATGATTAAGGGATGGTGAAGAGGATGTATAATGTATTATTTATTACCTTTGATTTTCACGAGAAGAATAAACCTGTTAAGAGTGTAGCTGTTGCTACGCTTGAGGCCTACCTCATAATGAAGATTCAAGATATTGAAATAGACTTATTTTCATTTAATATGAATAATGAGTATTCAATTATGTTTGAACAGATGGCGACACTAAATAAAAGGATTGAAGTTAATTATGATTATATTTGTATTTCTATGTACGCATGGAATATGAGGTACATTGAAATAGTAATTGATTTAATTTATAGTAATAAATCAAAAGCAAAGATAATTACAGGTGGGTATGAAGTAAGTTTTAGAACAATAGAAAACTTAAAGAAGGAACATAAAAGAGTAAACCACTTCCTAATCGGATACGCTGAAGAGAGTTTGTATAGGTTGATTACTAAGGAAGATACTAATAAAGTGTTATCTTATGAAGTAAACAATGATGCAATTCCAGGTATTTACTATAATGAAACTATTGAAGTGGATTCAAATTGTGTTATAAGATTAGAAACAAAAAGAGGTTGTCCAGGAAGATGTACATTTTGTGCATATAAAAATAATGATCATAAAAAAATCACTTGTCATGATATTAACAAAGTGAAGAAAGAATTATATTACTTAAATAAAATAGGAGTGAGGAAAGTTAATGTATTAGATGCAATGTTTCCCCTCTTCAACTACAAGGGAATATTAGAATATTTAGTTGAGATAGATTTTAAACCCATTTTAAGTTTACAGATGAAGTTTGAATTGCTTCATAATGAGATGGTGAGAGATTATAAATTAATACAGTTACTAAGTAATCTAAATGTAGAGTTAGAATTTGGACTTCAATCAATTTCAAAGAATGTTTTGCAAAATGTTGAAAGAACAAATGATTTAAAAGTAATTAAGGATGTAATAAAAGACTTAAACAAAAATAAGATAAAATATGAAGTTTCAGTTATTAGGGGACTTCCAGGTGAAACTTTAAATTCATTTATTAGTTTAATAGAATTCTTGGAAGAATCAAAATGTTATAAGTTTGTGGTTTATCCATTAACTCTTCTAACGAATACTGAACTTTATGATGACAAAGAAAAGCTAGAATTAGTTGTTTTCAAACAAAACGGATTAGAATATGTGATTAGTACGGCTTCGTATAGCTATAAAGAATATCTAGAAATGATATTAATTGAGTCCTAAAACGGGGCTTTTTTAATATATATATCAAATATATTGTAATTATTTGACATATAATTGCAATGTTGATACAATTATATTACAAGGAGTGATAATTATATGGAAAACAAACGAGATAAATTTACTCGAATAGCCGAAAATAGAACAAATAAAATAATTCATATGGTTGAATTACTTGGTAATTGTTCAAACAAGAGAGTATATGATTATACGGAAGCAGATATTAAAAAAATATTTGGAGCTATTGAAAAACAATTATCATTAACAAAATCAAAGTACAAATCGAATAATAGTAAAGGGAAATTCAAATTGTAATTAAATAAGGAAGGATGATTTAATGGATGGAGATAGAGTTTTAGTAAAAAATGCATTTCGTAAAACAAGAAGAGATATTAGAAAAGTATTTTCTGATAACTTTTTGAAAATCATTACTGAAGTTATATTAAATGCAGATGATAGTTACAGCCGTATTGAGAATGTTACTGGGGATAAATCTGCTAAAGAAATTATCATAAAACTAAATAGAGATAAGAAGCAGGTAACTATTCTAGATAATGCTGAAGGTATGACTTCAAATCAAATGAAAAAGATATTTGGTGAGTATGGTGGGGATTATAGTGGTGGTAGTGATGTAGCGAATGTAAGAGGTCTTTTTGGGCAAGGCGCTGCTGATGTAATGTTTAATTCTGCTATGAGTAAGAAAATTGCTCAAATAGAATCAATCAAAGATGAAGAAGTTTCTAAATGTAAATTTTATTTTGAGAAGAATAAAGAAATCAATTCAAAAGTAATTAATCCTCATATGAAACAATATCGAAAGAAAACAGGAATAATTGAGAATGGAACTCTAGTAACTTTTGGACTTAGTGATACTGTGAAAATTCCAAAACAAAAAGATTTAAAAGAAAAAATAGAACAGTTCTATATGCTCAGATATGTTCTGTCAAACCCTCTAAGACAAGTAATTTTTTTTGATGGTAGACAAAAACATGTCCTCAACTCTGAAAACTACTTGATTAAAGAAGAAAGCATGCTACTAATAGATAAAAAAATCAATCTAAATTATGATGGAAGAAAACTGATAGGACATTTAACTTTATGTGAAAAGATTCCTAAACTAGACACTAAAATAATAATTAGAGATGAAAATAATGTAGTATATGATGAAACATTTTTTAATATGGATAAACTACCAGGAGCTAGTTTAATTTTTGGTGAATTTATTATACCTAATATTTCATCTTTACTTAGAGAATTACTAAATTCAGAATATCCAAAAGAATTATTAACGGATACTCGTGATGGATTTGATGGTAGAGAAGAATTTACTAGAAACATGAATGCAAAAGTAGGAAGAGTTCTAGAAGAAGAAATTGAGAAAAACAATAGTAAAAGAGATACTATAAGTGTAAATCTTAGTAATAACAAAAGATTTAACGATATTATGAAAAAAATAAATAACTATTATTCTGAACTTGAGTTGTCAAGTATAGAAGGATTAAATCCAGGAGCAAATCCTCCAAACAATGGTTTGAAATTCGCACGACCTACAATATCTATTACTAGAGGAAAAACATACGATTTAAAACTTTATATTAATGCATCACAAATAACTACTGAAGATGTAATTGTAGTATCACATGAAGGCTCAGTATATTTTACAACTGAGAATGATATTATTACATTCAAATCAGAAGACATTAAAGAGAATAACTTAGTAATGAAAAGTGTTGTTATTAAGTCTACAAGAAAAACAACTGAACCAGTTATACTTATTGCTAAATGTAGAGGCTATGAAGCTCAAGTACTAGTTTCAGTTGTTGATGAGAAAATTATATACCCAAAAAGCGGATTAGAGTTTGTTCCTAAAAGAAAAAATATTAAACCAGATTCAAAAACTGATTATAAGTTATATTTTGATACAGATTTTATACCATTAGGATCAAATATAACAATAAACAAGCAATATGAGATGAAATTATTAGATGATGACGATACAATTACTTTGACAGAGAAGGACATTATTGTAGATAATATTGGATCAGTTAAAGTGAAGGTTCAATCAGGTTTATTTGAAGAAAAAATAATTGTCACTGCTAATTACAACGACATTAGTTCATCAGCAATTTTATATGTAAGAAACAGGAAAGAGACTGATGATGGAAATAGCGGATTTCTTAATAAAATTGAACTTCGTTTTGAAGATGACTTTTGGCAAACATCAATGATGGAAAGTAAAGGTATTTTATATATTAATGGTAAGCACATTATCAATAAAAGTATTATGGGTGACTTAGGACAAAAAGATAGAAATAATCCAAGCTTCGAAAAAAAACAAAGAAAGTATCTATATGAGTTAATAGCAATTGAAAGTGCAAAAAAAATTGTAAGAGAACTATACAATAGAGGTCAAATAGATATTGATAAACCTGAAGTTATTTACGATTCTATTCAAGACCATAAGACAATGATCTATATGGAAATAGCAGAACTTTAATTTGAAAGGGGGATATGCTCTAAGGAAATCCAAAAGAGCATGAATAAAAAATGAAATCAGTAACTCAAAGAATAAGAGAAGTAAAGCAACCAAGAGGTGGATATATTAATCCAAGGATATTTGAACAACAAGCGATTGATGATAACGTTGAACTAAATCCTGAGGAAAATATTCATGCTTCACTAATTGGACTTGCTGTGGATTATATGTCTAGATTTATATTAGGAACACCAGTTGAAGAAGCATTTAGGATATCCTTTTATGGAGCACAAATTATTAATAAAGAATCAGTTGCAATGGAATTGGCTAAAAGAATAGTAGGAATAGATAACGAATCAATAAGATCAGCATGTAAATTAGTTGGGTTTGATGTTTGTTTTAGATCTAATGTAACAGGATATCGACCTGTGGAAACAATAAACCCGGATGATAAAACAATAGAAAATATAATAATATTGATTAATAGAAGTAAAGTGTTTTTTGATGATTATGGGCCCATAATAAAAGATGGATTCACTTTTGAAGGTGGATATACAAGAATAGTAAGTACTGGAGATGGAGATTTTCTAACTAAAGATACACTTTGGGATTTCAAGGTTTCAAAGGCTAAACCAACTTCAAAACATACTCTTCAATTGTTGATGTACTATCTAATGGGTAAAAAATCAATTCATAAGGATTTTGATTCTGTAAGTAAAATTGGAATATATA
>JRFF01000053.1 GCA_000753575.1 Candidatus Izimoplasma sp. HR2
ATCCCATATGGAACCTCCTAACTTTCTGCTATAATCTCTATTTTTTGATTAAGTAATTTTTCTAATTCCGCGACTGTATACTGTTTTACTTCTTTTGGTCTATTACCAATAATAATACCCCTTGAATTTTCATAATAAATTTCATTATTATTTTTATCAAATTCTCTTTTTATCCAAAATCTATCAGAATCTTCAAAATAAATTTGATTATTATTTTTATCAAATTCTTTTCTGAACCAATACTTATCAGAATTTTCAAAATAAATTTCATTATTACATTCATCATATTCTCTTTTTGTCCAATAATCATAAGAATTTTCATAATAAATTCGATTATTATTTTCATCAAGTATTTCAAGATAATCATCAAAATATTTTATAGTATATTCTCCTATTAAGTCTATTCCTTTTAATTTCATAATTTTCTCCTTTTCTTATTTCTATATATATTATATCATAAATAAAATAAAAAGTCAATAAAATTTATTGACTTTTATCTTTATTCTTTTCTATTAATTCTTTTAAATTTTTATTGCTTTTATTCGCAAATAAAACTAAGATGCTTGCTGAAATAAAACAATATATTACTGCAACTACAAATGTCATCGGCGGACTCATAACAATAATTCCCGCAAATACGAATCCAAATAAAATACTTATATCTAATGAGTTCCTACCAAAAAACGATAACATAAATGCTGTCATAATCCATACATAAAAAAACATAAATCCTCCTTATTAAAATTGAGTCACTACCTAACAGCACTCCTATGGAATTACCCAATGGTCTGTCGACTATCTTGCGATTTAAGTCTCAAGGTTTCTGGTTTGTAATGAGCTACTATAACCCTTTTTTCACTTTTCTCAATTTATAAACTATTTAGTAAATTAAAATTTATCTTAATTCCTCTTTAGTAACTGTTATACAATATCCTTCAAAATGCCATTGAATACAATACTCATTTTCATTATCAGTTATAACTTTAAAATCATCATTATAACGTACGCCTTCACTCGCTAATCTCAATGCATATAAAATTGCATCTTCAACATTTTTAAATATAAATACTTGATTATCTGTATTTCTCCAATTACAATTTACCGCATATACATATTCCATAAAGTTACCTCCTTATTAATAAACAATAATTTCATAACCTTTTTCAAGAATTTCTTCTTTTGTTTCTTCTGCAATTTCCCAATAAATAAAAAATTCTAATTCTTCATTATATTCTTCCGCTTGTTCGATGCTTCCTGTTTCTATGGCGTTCTCATAGCATAAACTATTGCCTAAAATAGCTATTTCCATTTCAGAAATATTGCCATTCATTAAATAATAATATGTTTCATCACTTTCGCAATAATTTGTAGAAACTTCAATTTTTATTATTTTAGTCATTGCAATCATCCTCCAAGTTTTACTTTCTTTTTATAATCATTTTTACATGAGTTTTTTCTTTTAATTTAATATTGAAATCTTTTTTAACAAATCTCTTTAAAAATCTAGGAGTATAATGTTTAATATAAATGATTTCATAATTTTCTGGTAATTCCGCAATTAATTGTTCTAGTGTTAATGGTAAATAATTTTCTTTTACTTCTCGATTCCAATTTTTAAGGTATCTATACTTTAATAAATAATGAATAAGATTTCTATTTAAAGCAATATCTCCCCAATTATCTTGAAAATCTTCTAAATTCCCATTATTTTTTTCTTTTACTTTCTTTACATCTTTTAAATTACTTGTTTTAATTTGTGAATCACTTATCATCATATCACGAATAACAATATACTTAGTATCAATTTTTGTAAATACTTCATTCCAAAATTCCGTTGGATCCGCATAAGAGTATATTTCATGAATAATTGATGATAGAATCAAAGCACTATTTTTCGTTTTCTCTTGGCTTAATAAATCTAAATCATCTGTAAATGTAATATCACTATTTTGTTTTGCTCTTTCTAACATTTCCTTTGATATGTCATACCCTACATATTTACATTCAGGAAGTAAAGATTGGATAAATTTTAATAGTGCTCCATCTGCACATCCATAGTCTAAGAAACTATCAGCTTTTATTTTTCTTAAAAAAAATGATTTTTCATGTAAAGATTTTTTCATGCTATCTGTATAACTATTAATATCATTTATTTTAATTTTTGTCATTTCAACACTTCCTTTATTTTTTTACTTCTTTTAACTTCTATATATATTATATCATATATATAAAGAAAAGTCAAGAGAATTTTCCCTTGACTTATAGTAATTTTTATAACATTGCTATTTTTTCTTCTTCATATTTAATTTTAGATTCATTCGTTTTTATTAAAAAATTAATAATATTATTTCTTTCTTTTAAATCACCAGTAGATAATATTTTTGTATTACCTGCAACTGCATTACCTGATACTGAAATTTGTAATTTACTAAACTTATCATCTTTTAAATTTTCTAAAACTTTATTATCTCTTTTAAGAAGTTCAATTTTATCTGTTGAAAGTTCATATTTTGTAATTTTATATTTTAAATCATCATATTCTTCATAAGTCATAGTTAATCTCCTTGTTTATTTAATATTTGAATTAATCGGTCTATAACCGCATCATTTAATCCACCATCTATATTCGTAGAACTAGTAGCAGCAATCCTGTCTGTATAGCTTATTGTTCCCATAATTTCAATAACTTCGTCATCAACCACTGCAAAAGATTCGATATTAGAATGATTATCAAGCCAAAATTGTATTTCTTCTCCTCTTGTCATAAGTTCATTAAATTCATAAGGAGTTTGATCTATAACTTCACCTTTAAAATTTTTTAATTCTAATATATCTATACAAAATTTTAATCCAAACATTCGCCAAGAGGAAGAAATAACAACTTTGCATCCTGTTTCTTTTATTACTTTATTAAGATTCTCTACTAATTTAGGGTCTATATCTAATGCGAAGTTTTGTATTTGACTAAGAGATACATTCTGACTTCGTAGTTTTATTCTTAACATTTCTGCTTCGCATAATCTTATTGACGTATTTAAGACTCCATCAAAATCTAAAAATAAAATTTTCATATTAATCTCCTATTTTCTAAATTTATTTAAATTTACTGAACCAGTACTCATTTTTTCTCTTTCTTCTTCTAATTTTACATATAATTCCATCATTTCATAAATAATTCCGTATAATGGTTCATGTGCTTTAACATCGAAAGTAACTCTGATAATAATTCTTGGTGTATCAATATTCTCTACATCAAGCATTCCTGTTTTAGTTTTCTTAATAACTTTAAATTCATAAGAGTCTCCAAAAGGAACTAAAATAGGTAATTTTAATACATCACCGATTTTCACACTTTTGTTCATATCTCCTTTCGTCATTGCAATTGCAGTGCTAAGCATTTTTTCAGTTTTCTTTAAAGTATTATTAAGTGTACCTAATTTTTCTTCCAATTCTTTGAATTTTTCACTTTTAGCCATAATTCCTCCCTAATCCCATTCATTTAATTTTTTTCTTACATCATATTGAGTTTTTAAAAATAATAAACTCATTTCTAATTTATGATTTTTTAATTCAAGTTTTTCAACAAATAAATTAACATGATGGTTTCTATTTATGCTTTCAAGAATTTCAATTTTTTCATTGTTAAGTTTAATTTCATTTCTTATTTTTTTAATTCTTTGTAAAAATTTTCTTTTTTCTTTATTAATGAACATATTATCCTCCTTTAACAAGATTAAAATGCTCTTTAAAGAAAACAGAGCCAGTTTCACAAATTACTTCTATATAACCAAATGGATCAGTTCTAAGTACTAAATCATTTTCAATTTCAAGTACAGTCCCAACAGAAATATACTCATGTATAAAGATGCCTGTTTCACATACTTTAGTGCAAATAGCTTTCATTCTATTTCCTCCTATACTAGTATTTTATTTTAGTAATGCTCTCTATTTCTATTTCTATTTCTATAATTCCTATTTCTTTTAATTTTTGTATTACTTCTTTTTCATCTATTGCATAAATAAGAAATTCTCTACCATTTACTAAAAAGACTTTATACTCATATCTTTTTCCTCTATTAATAGGTCTTCGTTTAATATGTTTCCTTAATTTCATTCTTCATTTTCTTTTACGCATCATTTTCACTTCCTAAAGTGTATTGTCTTGTGATAGTAAAGCAATTATAACCACTCCTAATATTAATATAATTAGTACACCAATAAAACTATCCATTAAAGCAATCATAAATACTATAAGTATAGATATTGTAAATATTAATAATCCTTTTATTAATTTCATAATAAATTCCTTTCTATTTTGTAAATAATGAATTAACAAATACACTTAATTTAAGAAACGTATATGAAAATCCAGCAACGAATAAATATAATCCAGTAATTGCCATACTACCTAATGTAATAAAAGTTAATACTATTCCTAAAAATTCCATAAATACCTCCTATTGTTTAATTATAACATTAATAATCATTAATTCTTGATTTAAAATATAAAATCTAGTTCTCATCTTTTGTTTAACTTCTTCATCTTTTGAAAAATCAATTCCTATTTTTATATTGCTTAAAATTCTTTCAATGAATGTTTTTCTTTTAAATAATTTATCTTTAAATTTTTTATGCATAATCAACCTCCATTAATAAGTTGGAATATCCGACTTAAAACCGCATTTTAAACATTTTTGAGTCATATGAATTTGTACATATTTAATTCTTTTATCTTTAATTATCTTAATTGATAACTCTGCATATCTATTTCCAGTATAATACATTGGATTACCACACTTTGGACAATTCATTAGCGTGTTCCTCTCTTTCTATTTGTTCAATTACTGCTGTTAATTTATTAATTTGAATACCTATTTCTACTTTAACTCTATTACTTTTACATTTACTTTTGCTATCTTTTAAATGTATCCTCATAATTTTTAGTTCATGTAGAATATTAAGTTTCATTAATTTCTCTCCTTTTTATTTTCTATATCCTTTATTAATTTTATTTGCATAATTGTTGTATTGCATAATGATTCCCAATAACAATATTTGCATTTATTATTTGAATCTCTTTTATCATCTAAATATTTTCTATTTTGTATACAAAATTCTGCTTGAGCCAATTTGAATATCTCACTTGCCTTAACTATTTTAGACATTCTTTTCTCCTCTTGGAAATTTTATTAAATTACTTTTTCCTTATTCCTATATATATTATATCATATTTATATAAGTTTGTCAATATGAATTATAAAAATTTTATTATAATTTTCTATCTAATAATAATAATGCAATTTTATTAGCTCTTGCTTCTAAAGGCAAATTCATGTATGTAGAACAAACTCTTTCATAAGACATTTCATTCTTTTCATAAAGAGTATTAATCATTTCTTCTATTTTTGTTTGAATTATATCATTCTTTTCATACTTGATTATGTTATTAATAAAATCTACCCAATGACCTAACTCATGTAATAACATAAATTCTAAAAGATTGCATTTATTTTTAGCTTTATTTATTAATTTTATATCTTCTTTTATAACATTAGGTTCATTTTCTAATAAGATACTTAATTGAGCAGGTGAAATTATAATTTTAGCAGAATATCTATTTAACCCTTTTTTCTTGCGTATATATATTTGAATATGAGAATATGAACATCCATCATAATCAATAAATATTCTAACATTCTTAAATAATTTATAATATTTCATTTTTAATTTAATACCAAGAATTCTTACTTTTATTATACTCCCAAATTTTATATAATAATCTTTCTTAAATTGTCTATTCATATTTCCTCCTTAACCTTTATATAACTATTATACCACATTTATTTAGAACTGTCAATACAAAGTGCAAACTATTTATTCCCAATTTCTGGAGAAAAATACACCGACCAAAATTTTAGGTAAAAAATACTATTTGACAAATTTATATAATTGTGATATAATATATATAGAAATAAAAGAATGCAAGAAAAAGAAAAATTTGGAAGGAAGTGAAGTATGATAGAAAAATTTACATTTCAGCAAGCATTAAGTCAATGTACTGTATGTAAAATTAGTTTTAAGAACTATTATGGAGAGAAATTAATTAACAGGAATAATAATATATTAATAATACCAAATCCTAATAAACCTAATAGTCCTGTGTTAATTGATACTAACTGGTATAAAATATAAATAAGGAGGATATTATGAAATTTATTGATGTAGAAGGAATTGAAGCAATGTTTATAACTATGGATAAAACAGAATTAAAGAATGCACTTAATGCTATAGCAATATTATTAAAAAGAAATTTAGAAATAATGAAAGATGACTCTTCTGTTGAAATGTTGTTAGAATATGCAGAAACTTTCGCTGTTTATGCAATAGCACAAGATTTATATTCTAAATTAGGACAATAAAATGTTATATTTTAAGGATGAATTTAAAAAAGAATTCCCTAATATTCCTTTTAATCTAATAGATGAAGAGATGCATGATTTAATTTATATGCTTAATAAAATAGGATTAAAAACTCAGTTCTGTTGCCAAGGACACCAGAAGACAGAACCTAGTGTAATGTTCGCTGAAGAAGTGACAGATGCACAAATAAAAGAATTTATGTGTCATCTCCCTAATATAGTTAAAATTGGTTCATTCTATAAATGAACAAGAGATTTAGGTGCGGAGATGATGGAATTGTTCGACCCCAAGAGAAAGGATACGATACTTAAGAATTGGTGTTGGCATCTCCCCGGTCCTAGTTTAACTAATAAAGCTACAATTATGGACATTCAAAAAATAGTTAAAACAATTTCTGAAATATATGGGTTAGAAAGAGGAGTGGAGTATGAAAAAGAAAGTACTAGATAATGAAATAAATATGAATAAAGTTAATTTATTTTTAGTTCATGTATATTATATTGTAGATAAAGATAGAGGAAAGCTTGAAGTAGTTGCGGTCAGAAATGAATTAGATGTTAAAAAATTAATTGCCGCATTAAGACAAAAGAAAAGAACTGTAATATTAGAATCGCGTATTAAAACTATGTATGATGTAAATGATATTACTATAGAATATATAATTCCACAATTAGAAGTTGAAGAAATAAAGATTATTGCAGTAATAGAAGAATAGGAGAAAATATATTATGAAACTAAAAGGTATTGAATTAATAGGAGAATATACTATAGTATATTTTACTGAAAGCTTTAGAATATTTGATGAAAATGATAATGAAATTTATTCTGAAAATTTAAATAGATTTTGGATAAAAAGAAAATTTGATGAATATAATAATAAAATTTATTTTGAAAATTCAGATGGTTATTGGGTTAAAAGAGAATTTGATAAAAATAATAATCAAATTTATTATGAAAATTCAAAAGGTATTATTGAAAATAATAGACTAATTAAAGAATTAACAGTTGAACAAATTGAAAAACTATTAGGATGCGCTATTAAAATAATAAAATAGGAGATATAATGGATAATAAAACTGAATACATCATTTGTGCAGCAATATGGGTACAAGATGGTAATAAATATGTGCATCAGCCAAAAAATGTAGAATCAGGATTTGTAGTTGCTGGATTTAGACATTGTAATTGTTTTGTTACTCTTTTTATGCTTTATCCAAATAGAGAATATTTAAATATTTATGTTGATGGATTTTTAACAAGTCATGGAAGATTTGTAAAAAGAGATAAAGCTGCAGAAATTGCTTACCAATGTTGTCAAACGAATGAACGGAAAAAAATGTTATGTTCAGAAGATATTTATTAAGCTGTGGTATTAAAAGTTGGGACAAAAACTATTAAAATGTGGTAAACAAATTCTGTTATAACCGTATTAAGCTATTAAAAAATATTATTGAATTTTATTGGAAAATAACTAGAAGTGATTGAAAGAAGAACCATGTTCATAAAAAGAAAAATTCAATCACCACAAAAGATTATAAGGAGAAATATTATGTGTAATGAAGATTGTAAAAATTGTAAAGAAGAATCTTTACCAGTTGAAAGATTAGAACCTAATAAAAAACATGTTATTGGAGTAGGAGTAGATACAGAATTAATTTCTGTTGGTGCTGAAGCACATATTGCAATAGGAAATTTAATATTGGTAATTATTGTTGAAAATGAAAACGCAATTAGTTTAGAAATCATAACAGGAGATTAGGAGTTAAAATGACTAGAAAATCAAAAGCAAAAGTTATAGAAATGACTATGCCATTTAGAATTAATGAAAAGATAGTTATACCTAAAGATTTTATAGAAATAGATAGAGTGAATGAAGATGGATGGATAATTGTAAGAGTAAAAAGGAAAGGAATGTAATATGTTAAAAAAATCATCAATAAAACTTACTGTAATATTAAGTGTTATATTTCTTGTTTATCTTATTGCTGCAACAGAAAGTTTATTAGCGGGAATTTCAATTTTTGGATTTTTCGCTTTGTTGATTATATCAATTGTACATGATATGCGGAAAATATATAAATAAGGAGAATAGATATGGGATTTTTAATAAATATAGGAATAACAATGATAATATTCTTAGCAATTTGGTTAATACCATATTATTCATGAAATATTACAGAAAAAAATTTAAAAAAAATAAAAAAAAAAGATTTAAAAAAAAATAAAAAAAAATAAAAATAAATTATAAAGGAGGAATGTATTATGTTTATGGGAATATTAGTATTAATAGTAATAGTTGTAGTAGTTTTTGTTATAAGTTATCATTATCAAGATTATCTTTAAAATATAAAGGAGATATAAGATGGAATTTTTAATAAGTATGGGAATAGTAATAATAGTATTATTAGTAGCATGGTCAGTACCATATGGATTGTATCTAATTATAGAACATTTTTTTGAAAAATAAAAAATAAAATTTATTTAAATTGTATTGGAGGTTAGTTATGAAAGTTTTACAAAAAGGAAGTGAAAGAACATTTAAAAAAGAATGTCATAATTGTTATAGTCTTTTAGAATATAATATGGAAGATGCGAAAATATTAGAAAGAGATTTTAATGGGATAATAAATGTAAGTTATTATATAACATGTCCTATATGTAAAGCAATTATAGACGTTAGCAGAAAATAATTTTATTTAAACCGCATTAGGAGGAAATTATGAAAAATAAATATGTATTTAAGTATAGTTTGATTGGAGATTATAATTTTGATGTAACTGCACCGAAAGGATATATTTATTATGGATATGAGATAGATGAAAGTTCTCAAATAATTATACATATATTTAAACTAATTGAGTAAATACATTTAAACCGCATTGGAGGTGTAATATGTTATTTAAAAAAGAAATTTTAACTGAAATAGAATGTCAAATTCTTGATAAAGATTGTAATGGGTTTACCTTAATAGATGAAGGTGAATGGGTTCAAAGCGGAAAATATCAGTATAAAACTATAATATTTAAATTTGAAGGAAAATATTATATGTTACAAGATACAAGAAGCGGATCTCCTTTTACTGACTGGTATTATGATTCTGATAATTGGAGTGATGAAGTTAATTGCATGGAAGTATATCCGAAAGAAGTTACAATAACTGTATGGGAAGCTGTTTAATAGGTAAAAGTATTAATTATTTGGAGGTTAATTATGGAAATTTTAATAGGAATATTAATAGGAACGTTAGGATTAATGGTATTATTTTTAATAGGATGGAAAATAGGAGATATTTTATTTAATAAGTACGTTTAAACCGCATTAGGAGGAAGTTATGGATATTATAGGAATGTTAATAGTAATAATAATATGGTCTTTAATAGGATATTTAATAGGAAAGAATGTATCTAATAAGTAAATTCAGTTAAACCGCACTTAAAGTAGGTATTAAATCAATTAGAACCGCGGTAGGAGGTGTAAATATGAATTATAAATCTAAAAAAAATAAAAAACGCAGAAGAAATTATAGACATATTAAATTAGAATGCACTTCTCATAAAGGAGGAAAAAGAAAAATTGATGCTATAAGTTTTTCTAAGAATCGTAGGAAGTCATGTTCAACAAGAAATTATAAGAAAACAGGATTAAACGTAATATAATAAATAAATTTAAACTGAAAAAAAAAAGTAGGTATTAAATTTATTAAAATTGTATCTATATTCTAATCTACGTTTTCTTACTCTTGGTCAAAGTTATATAATTCAGCGGTATTAAAGTAATACGTAAATTCAGTTAAACCGCACTATGTTATATATAAACTAACATATAAAGACTAGTAAGAAAACGTAAGGAAGGATTAGTAAGAAAAAGTAAGTAAGAAAGGGGTATTAAAAAAGAAATAGAATATATGAGTTATGTAAATAAAAAGTAGAAAAGAGAAGGGTTGTATTAAATTATATAATCAAAGGGGTAAAAGAACCTTTTATGTTAAAATAAAGGAATTGAAGAGGTAAAAGAATCCCGCTCATCCCATGTACTTAAGTATCCCTATTTATCGTACACTTACTTTTGACCTAGTGGTATTGAATTTTACTTAAATTTATCCAGAAGGAGATATTTTTATACTACACCGTATACGAAAGCAATATTATTTTATTTACTCCACGAGATTATTATTCTCGAAAAGTAATAAAAAAGAGTAGGTACGAGCGTTAGCGAGTACCTATAACGAATAGCGAGTGTAACGAGCAATTCACTATACATAGAGGGGATTTGTATATAACGTAATGCGGTGCTAAAGCACCTTATTACTAATTAGTAAGAACGTATTGTTACGTAATTAGGTGCTAACGCACCTTATTACTATAGGATTTATTTACTCTACGAGATGACCAAAGTGGAAAGTAAATGAATAGGGGGGGGGGTTTCTTTCTCATTATATATGTACTTTTAAATATATGAGTTAAACATTTCTGCCCAAAAGATTAGAACAAACTATATAATAATAAAATTTAAGAATTAGAGGGAGAAATGCGTTACCGCATTTCTCCTATATATTGATTTTATAGTAATTAGATAATTCAATAAGGCTACGAGATTAATGAAGTGGAAAGTAATAAGTATGTAATATGTATTATTATTTCCTCGTATTTTAAACTTAATTTCTATCAAAAGTAACCACATATTTATTAAATATTTCTGCCCAGAAGTTTAGAGCATATTATATTGACAATTTATTATAATTATGTTATAATATATATAGAAATTAAAGAAAGGATAAATTATGACAAATTGGGAACCTATATATGGATATAATGATTTATATATGATAAGTAAAGATGGACAGTTTAAAAAGGGAAATGAAGTTTTAGAAACTTTCCTAAGAGAAGATGATAAGGAATATATTATATTAATTAGTAAAACTGGCGAAAAGTGTATTTATTTAGTATCTACCTTATTAAAGAAATATTTTCCGGAAGACAAAGAAAAGTGAAAACAAATAGAAGAATTCAATAATAAATACTATATAAGTAGCAATGGAAGAGTTCTGTATAAAGATGAATGAGGAAAAGAAAATTTAATAACAATACTTTATAGAAATGGTTGCGCATATGTTCGTTTATATGTAAAAAGAGAAAAAAGATACACATATTATATTCATTCATTAATGGATAAGTATTTTCCAGAAATAGAATATAAAGATGAAGGGTTTAGAGATACTTTTTAAGGAGGAATAAATATGAAAGAATTATTATATGAATTATTTTTTACATTAATGCATTGTATAATATTTTTTGTTTTTGCAGTGATTACTGTAGGTAAAATTATTTTATTACCATTTAGATATATTCTAAATAAATTAAGATAAGGAGTAAGATTATGCGGTTAAGATGTATTTACGACTTAGAAACGGAAGGATTGACGTATGGGAAGATATACAATCTTAGAATAGAAACAAATACTTCTTATGCTGTAAAGAATGATAATGGAGACTTAGGGATTTATTTTAAATTTCGATTTAAAATAGTAAAGGAGGAGAACTAAAATGAAAGTGATGTTAGTAATTATGTTAATAGGTTTACTTGTGATGGGATTAATATTAACTGGATTCCAAGAGCAAATATCAGTGCTTGAAGATCAACAAGTTACTTTACTTCTTAAATTAGAAGAAGAAAATATTGCTAGACGTGCGGCAATAACGAATTTAGATGAAGTAACATTTGAGGCTGATAAGGCATTGGCAGATTATCAGAACACTATGGTAGATTATATAAATAACAATTTAGTAACAGCAGAATATATAGAGTATATGTATGAAGTGTTTGACGTAAGAACTAGAGATTTAAAATCAATGATTGAAGCGTTGCAGGGAGAATAGTCTCCCTGTTTTTTTGCGGTTTAAATGAGAAATTTCTTCTTCAGTTTGTCAAGGATGCGGTGTATTTTTCACATAAAAAAAAGAGATAAAAGACTTCCAAGTTCTACCCGATGTTGTAGGGGTCGAGTATACCTGTACTTGATTTATCTCTTTTATATAACTTACTCAACGTCAACTGCTGGAGCATTTTCTTTGTCTTCTGTATTATGACAAGGACAGTCGCAGTCATCTGGACAGTCTTCGTTACAATCGCACTCCGCGTCGTCCTCAATTACAATTTCTAATCTTTTTGATTTAACAATTACTTTAATAACAATGTCTTGGTCTTTTCCTCTTAGTAACAACTCTCCACTAGCAAGATCTACTAGAATTTCATCACTTGTAGCTACAAATCCGCTTGCAAGTCTTGCTTTAACATCTTCTCTAGCAAGTTTAGCTAATTCTTTTGCACTTACTTCTTTAATTACTTCCATAACCCATCTCTCCTTTTTATCCTTTAGTATACCTTATTTTACCTCTATCTACTTCTAAATAATCAATATTTATTTCAAGTTTTAAATATCTTCCACGAGTACTGCCATTATCGCTTCCATAAAAAACGACATAGCTACCTTTAAAAAACTGTTCTATGTTTACGCTACTTATAAAAAATGTTAACATATTTTATCCTCCTTATTAATTCCTTAAAAATGTTTGAAGTTTACTGGCTGGGTTGTCTCCAGAGACATGATTTTTAATTAAGATTATTGCCTAGGTTAACTTAATTGCGGTACATGTGCTTCGATCAAATGAACTTAGCGCGCACTATGTCATTTATGTTTCTTACCAAGGTTCCTACTTTTTCGCGGAACGAGCTTCAAACATTTTTAAGGAATTAATTTTCTTTTCCTTTAACTATCTATATTATATCATATCCTTACTTAAAAGTCAATAGTTTTTTTAATATTTTTTTAATTTTCTTGCAAAGGTCTGATATTACAAGTGTCACCAGTATCTACTGTAACTCCATATTCAGCAATCCTTTCTACATACTCCATGAATCTAACATGAGCCTTATGAAGATTCTGTGCTTCGATAATACGAGTTGCTCTACCTTTCGATTTTGTTTCTGCGTCTGTCCAGTTAAATGAAACTATATAAAATCCTGGCATAATTTTCATATCTTTTCTCCTTTCCTTTATCTATATATATTATATCATATCTACACTTGAATGTCAAGTAAATTTTATTAATTTTTACTGGACATATGCTCTTTACGGCTAGGTGATGCATCGAACAGAATTTTACTGGACATGAGCGCTTTACAGCTAGGTAGTGCACTGGGCAGAATTTACTGGAAAATTATGGAAAAAGGTCGGTGTATTTGCGGTGTATATGCGGTGTATAATTTCCAGGTTGCCTTCGGCGTTCGGTGTATAAGTGTCAAGGGTGCGGTGTATAAAAGGGACTTTGGTTTGTCAAGAGTGCGGTGTAGGAGGTCGGTGTATTGAGAAGTGCGGTGTATTGAAGATAAAAAAAAGAAGAGAATTAATCTTCTTCAACTATTAATGTACTAGTTACTGTTTTAAAAGAAACAATTTCAGAATCTTCTATTAGAAATGCAATATTTTTAAGAGTAAAAAAATCTGTTTCAATATCTCCATTTTCATAAAAAAGTACAAAACTCTCACTATTTGTGCATTTTATTACAAAACAGTTAGGCAAACAAGAATCATTTATTAAAATTAAACTTTTTTCATTTTCTAATTCTGTATAAATTTCATTAGTTAATTTTTCACTTGGTAATTCTTCTATTTTGACTTTAAAATTCATATCCATAACTTCACCACCTTTCTACTTATAGTATACCATATGTATTCTTATATTACTATCATGCGGTGTATAATAAATTTTAGCTGAATGTATTATGTACACCGGATAAAGCGGTGTAGTATGTCAAGTTTGCGGTGTATATAAAAGAAAAGAGATTTTACTCTCTTTTACTTATCTGGCATTAACTGGTGTTAATTCTTCCGCCATTCCTAATTTTACCAATACTAAGTATTCTTTATTGCTAAGGTAAATATAAGTAAATTTATCTTCATCTCCATGTATTGCTACTTCTATTTTTAATTCTTCAACTTCTTTTAAACTCATAACTGCTCTACTTGTTTCTCCTAAACGTGTATATGCCACTACTACTATATCAGTCATTTTCTACACCACCTTTCTATACATTAAGTATAACATATATAAAACAAATCTTCAACGATGCGGTGTATTCTTATTCTAAAAAAAAAGAGGAATTAATTCCCCTCTATTTGGCAAATTTCACATCTGTATTCTTTCTGTTCTAACATAATAATTTGTATGTTTAAAAATTCTAATCCCTTAATGAATCCCGCTATTTTATCCCCTATATGGTCATGATAATAATCACCTTCAAGTAAAATTTTTCCAGTTGCAACATCAGTTAATTTCATTGAATAATCGCAAGTTTCACAAAAAGATATTTGTAATACTATTATTTTATTCATAAAATCACTTCTTTCTTGATTGTAAAATAATGATATTAAGCATTAATTGTAATAAAGTTGAAATAACAAGACCTGCCCATGTTAAATCACATGCTCCAAATAAAACAAATAAATTATAAAAAAATAAAAATAACATAACTTTTCACCACCTTTCTATAACTAGTATACCATATACACCAAGAGAAAGATACAATGCGGTGTATATAAATTTTTGGCTTTATTAATACACTGACCTTAGTACACCGCACTATCCGGTGTATAGTCTCTTTCTACATCGCAAATACACCGGAAAAAAAGAAAGGCAATTACTTGCCTTTTTTTGTAATAATTTCTAATAATTTCCTTTTGCCATCTTCTGCCAATGCTTCCTTAAATTGGTTATCGAAATAACCTTTCCATGATTGGAAAAAAATGTCACCTCTAGTCCTTGCTTGTTTTCTGGAATAATCTGCCAAATTTGTTTCAACAAGCGTTTTCCTTAATCTTCCTTTTAAGGAATTAACTAACTGCTCTTTCTTTTTGTAAAGTTTTGCCATTTTTAGCACTCCCTTCCAATGGAAAGAATAGGGAATAACCCCTATTCAACAAAATCACTTGCGTTGATTCTTGCTTTTTTTTCAACGATTCTAAAAACAAAATCTTTTTCTTCATCTTTCTCATTGGTAAATACTAGTACAATTCCTTCTTTTGTAAATTTTACTTCCTGTTCAAAATTTTCTTCTAACAAAGTTGCTAATTCTGTTAAGAGTAATTCTCTTTTAGTGATTTTTGAATTACTTTTTGCTACCTTGACTGTTTTTACAATTTTAGCCATTTGTACACGTCCTTTCTAATAGTTTATAATTCTTTATCTACTTACAGTATACCATAGTTTAATATAGATTAATACTGTGCGGTGTATTAATCTTTTTTGAAAAAAAAAGGACTTAATAAAGCCCTTTATGTTGATTTGCTACAATCCGCCAAGGATGGGAAATAATCCCTTTTGTAAATTTCTTGTTTTGTCTAAAACATTTCGCCATGATTGCAACTTCTATTTCAGTATCACTTAGTGCGGTATGATTCTCTGAAAATTCCATATCACCTGTAATATACCTGTAACCTATTTCCGCACTAGTTTGGGGATTTCTTGCTGGGGTATAAAAACCCCATGTATTAATCATTAAATGAAATCCTTTTTGTTTATACAAGGTTTCGCAAGCCAAACCCCAAATATCTTGGATTTGTAAATTCATTCTTAAAAATTTTCTACTTTCGTCATACTGATATTGAGAATGTAAATATTTGGTAGTTGATGTCAATGCTCTCATATCAAACTTTAAATTATAAGCGAGTATTGCCTTTACATTCCATTTCTGTAATAAATTGTTAAATTCTGTTTTCATCACTTTAAATGGTACTTTCCTCATTTCTCGATTGGAAATTTTTTCCACATACATTGGTCTTTTACTTCCATAATATGCGTTATGCATCATTTTTTTATTGTCAAAAATTTCCTTTACAATCCATTCTTGTTGAGAATAAATTTTACCTCTTTTATCACAGATTGTAACCCCTATATCATATACAAGGGGGTTATCAAGTGAGCCGGCAGTTTCTGTGTCAAAAACTGCTAAATATTTAATTCTTTTGTCAATTTTTCCACTTTTTGTCATTCTACCACTTCCTTCCAATTCTTCATCTTGGCGGTCTTATATTTATAATTAAGTATAACAGATTTTATTAGGTTTTACTACTGTGCGGTGTATTCCTGATTATGTGCGGTGTAAGTGCGGTGTATTACAGAATTTCGGTGTATGACAAGGTAGATATATTACACCGGAAGTTGCGGTGTATAGTAGAGTTAGTGTTGCAGTGTATTTGTAGAGAAAAATTGGTATACACCGCACTTTAAACTTTAATACACCGGAGGATACTAATTACTCTTATATTATGGTATACTGTAAGTAGATAGAAAGGAAGTGAGTAAATGACTTTAGCATTATTACTTCTTTCTTTTACCGGGATACTACTATTTAGAAAGGACGTGAAAAAAAATGACTAACGAGAAATCTCAAAAAACATTAGATAATGAATTGAGAGAAAATGTCAAATTACGTTTGGCAGAAGGATTTGAAACAACTGTTGATGAAATGTTAATTGATGGCGGTTCATCATTGATTTTAAGAGTTGGCGGAGTTGGTGGCACTGACGTAGAAATTAAAATCATTGTAAAAAAAGAGCAACTTAAAATTGAGATTGTTGAGGAAGAAGAAAAAGAGGAGTAATCCTCTTTTTTAATTATGTCTACACCGGAAAGTGCGGTGTATAAGTATATAGTTGCGGTGTATAATAAAAGAGATGATAAATTCATCTCTAAATTAATTGTTTTTTTAATTCTTCAAAACTTTCTTTACTTAATTTGATAGTTTTACCATCAATAATGATTATATGTTTTCTATCATCTCGAATAACACCATCAGAATCTTCATAATAAATTTCTTTTCTGCATTCGTCAAATTCAAATTTTGCCCAAACACCATTTGAATTTATTTTGAAAATTAAATTACTATTTTCATCATACTCAAATTTTACCCAATAACCATCAGATTCTTCAAAATAAATTTTATTATCATTTTCATCAAATATTTCGAGATAATCAAAATCACCTTCAAAATTTATATTCATAACTACACCACCTTTCTATACATTAAGTATATCATAATTATTTTTATATTGCTATCATGCGGTGTATTTCTAGCTTGTGTCCGGCGTATGTGCGGTGTATTGTGTGGTTGCGGTGTATTGTATAAAAAAAATAGGGAATAATTCCCTATTTATACTTATTTTCCCAGTAATACAATCTTTTTAAATCTTTTACATCTTCAATTGCATCAAATATTCCTTCACAAAATATATTGATAGGGAAAGTAATAATTATCAATAAAATAGTAAGTGGATGCCATAATCTGTAATTATACATTAAATGGTAATTATGTTTAGGACTTTCTTTAACTCTAAATACTCCTATCTTTTTTAAAAATTCCATTTTCTTATTCACTGTTTACACCTCCAATAATTTTTCTAATGTCCTAATTATTGATTTTTCATCAATAGCAACACCACCATAATTTTCCCATTTATTTCTAATTCCTTCATTGTCATCAAACAACAAACAATCTTTTAAGCCTTTTGTTGCGTGATGCTTTGGTGACCCATATTGTATAGAATGTATTTCTTTTACCATTGGAAAGTATTTCGCTAACCATGCTTTTTTTTCGGCTCTACAAGCTGTTTTGTATTCCTCACTGGCAAACATCGGAAGCCATGTAATTACCATAATTTCATATCCTTTTTCTTCCAATTGTTTGCATAAACTGTTAACTTCTTCCATATCTATCATAGGTTCAATTTCTGCGAATACTGGTTTAGAATTTTGTAAACGTTCTAACCAGCCTGAAAATCCATATAAATCCGCGATGTTTCCGTCCATGTCAAATGCTATTCTTTTAATTTTCATACAATACACTCCCTTTCTTATTTATTCTTATACCTTATTATAACATAAATATAAGAGGATTAATACTGTGCGGTGTATTCTTATTTTGAAAAAAAAAGAGGAATTAATTTTCCTCTTTTAATATTATTTCACAAGTTTCTTTTAATTCTTCAACTCCATGTTCTTTTAAAAAAGCATATAATGAATCATTCGCTGCATCTGCATCTGTATTAGATTCATAGTACTCTAAAAATTCAGTAAAATTAGTTTCAAGATTCAATAATAAAACCATATATGCATCATAACTAGTTACTTCTGTTATCAATAAACTAAGTTTATTATCAAGTAAAAGATAAATTTTATTATCATATCTATCTTCTAATGCATTTTCAATAAATTTAATATCATTTTTTATTATTTTTTCTTTTAATATCATTTTCATTTATAACACCACCTTTCTACTTATAGTATAACATATCATAAGACATATTACTATTATGCGGTGTATTCTTTCTCTTGGTAGGCATAATACACCGGAAGATGCGGTGTATTGGTATTTAAAGAAAAAACTACCATAAATGGTAGTTATCTCCATAACTCATGTACTTTTTCTTCCATAGTTTTATTTCTATTTTTTCGGAGATGCTTTTCTAATTCCCATATACAAATTTTATGCATTTCCATTTCATTTGTCATTATTTCATATCGAGATTCCCAATCAGAAGGAAAACTTTCAACATCATATAAATGTTGTATAAGAATTTTTTTATGAATATGACCGTCTTGAAATTCTATCCAAACAGTATCTTCTTCCAGTAATTCATAATTTAAATAAGTTATTTTATATACTTCCATTAAATGATGGTATCCCATTTGTACTACATCTAAAAATTTATAATTTCTTAATTTTTTAAAAAGATGTAAATGAGTTAACTCATAATATAAAAGAGTAAGAATAATTACATTAATTATAAAGTTAATAGCTGTTATTTTTTCAAAAATAGGATAATATTCAGCAATATTTGCAAAAATCATCGTGCCTATAACTAGTAAAAACCCTGAAACTATTGCTATAAACGTTCCTATTTTGCCTATGATTTTAACTTGTTTTATCGTTTTTAAATGTTTATTATATCTTTCTTTAGTTAAGTAATAACGTTTAATCATTTTTTTTACCTCCTAATATATAATTTGAATTGCATATCTGTCATCTCGTAAATACATAATACATTTAACCCATTCTAGTAATTGCATGTAAGTCAAGTTACTATAATGTAAATTTTTCTGCATTCTACCATTCCAAAAATAAATAGCATGATTTTCCTTTTCTCTACTTGCTAAACTAAAACATTTTACTTCATCTAACCAGTCATTTTTTCTAGTATATTTAGCCATTTTTTCTCACCTTCTTCATTTTATATATAGGACGTAAAATCAATACACTTATTATGCCGAGTAAGTCCCCTTTTACTCCTACTCTAATTATTATCCAATTTTGAGTAGCCCAAATAATTAAAAGCATTATTGAAATTATTAAAAAAGTTGAAAATAATTTTATAAGGAATATTCTCATATTTTCACCACCTTTCTAACTATATTATATCATATATAAAAAGGTATTGGTAGTGTCCGGTGTATTCCTGATTATGTGCGGTGTAAATGCGGTGTATCCCTGCTCATGATTTAGGCATGGAGAATACACCGGAAGATGCGGTGTATTTATAGAGAAAATAGGGAATTATTCCCTATTTAATACTTCTGCCATTGCGTATGCATTTATATCCGCTCTTTTTTCTATATTAATTTGTTGATATAAATAGTAAGTTGTTTCATTATCAAAATTATAATTTTCATATATATAATTCATAATTTCAACTGAAAGTTCTCCATCTTCTTCCATTTCTTCCGGATTATCAATATAATCTAAGTAATGACCTAATTCATGTAATAATACAAAATCTAACATGGATAATTTTGGATTAATTCCTTTTAATTTGGTAATTTCTCTAAAATATCCATTTGGTAGTAAAATAGGCATATCTTCAATTTCTTCTGATTCAATAAAAAGATAACTCAATCCATTTTCATCTGGCTCTACTCCTATACAAGTTCCTATAAACATATTAGGAATAATAAAAACTAATTCTACATCATTAAAAATACTATTATAAGTAAGTTGCATTTTTTCAAATAATTTTTTTGTTTGTAGTTCATTTTTTGTAAGACTGTTCTTTTTAAACATTATTGCAAGTTCTATAGCAGTAAACATCATATCACTTCCTTTCTTACTCACAGTATATCATATACGCCAAGAGAAAACAATGAAGCGGTGTATTAAACAATGCGGTGTAAGTGCGGTGTATTCCTGATCACTTGCGGCGTATTGGGTTTACACCGGAAAATGCGGTGTATTCTTATAATAAAAGAAAACTACCAATAAATGGTAGTTAACGTCTGTTATGGAAAATAATACCATATTTTTTTTCTGTCATAATTAAGATAAAATTGTTAAAATCTGCGGATATTCCCCATTTTATAAATTCTCTTACTTCTTCTACTTCTATATTTAAGGGATTAAAAACAGCTACCATTTTAATAACTTCTACCTTTAAAATATTTTCAATTACTCTATCAAACTTTATTAATCTCAAATTATCCATTTTTTACCTCCAAAAGTAGTTGGTATGTTTTACTAATACTATTGTATTGTAGTAAAGTTTTTGGTCACATGCTGAATACCTACGAATTAAAGATATTGGAGCATGTTCAAAATTGTGCGGTAATAAATAAAATTTGTTTGAATTTTGAGAAAAACAGACTAAAAATTCATGCCATGAATAAATATCATTACTTTCAAACTTCACAATATCTCCTACCATAATCATTTTACCGGTTTTATCACAATTTAAACCAAAATAAATATTTAACATAACTTTACTATGTTCTATCACTTTCTTTGTTAATTCAAATTGAAATTTTTTCATTTGTAACACTTCCTTTCTACCTATATTATAACATAACTAAACTTTTAATAATACTCTGCGGTGTATTCATAAATTATTTTCAGTGCAATTTCTTTTACACCGCACCATAGTATAATAACTCTATATATGGTATACTGTAAGTAGATAAAGAGTTAAGAAAACATATAGTAATACCTCCTTTCTTGTAAGGGTTAGCTAGTCGGTGGCTGACTCTTACTTTGTAAATTCTATATACACCGCTTTATCCGGTGTATTACCATACTAAAAGAAAACTACCAATAAATGGTAGTTAAAATTCTTCTGGTAAATTTCTCCATGCTTTACTTGCTTTTCTAGCAATTATTTTTTTTTCTATTGCTGACATTACTAATTCAGTATTTTTTCTTAAAGATTTTTCAATTTTTTCAAATCTTTCTTTCTCTGATAATTCCATAAAATTAATAAAAGATTGTTTATTATATTGTATAAAATCTTTTTCACCTGTCATAATTGTATTGAGATTAGATGTATATGTGCCTTCCATTAATTGGTTATTATACAAAAATTTTATTTTTACTATAATAAAAAATCTGTTATTACTTCTTTTGTAACTAATTAATCGGATATTTACTCTTTCAATTTCTTTCTTGTCTAGTATAATATAGGTGACATATAAAATTCCTATTATCCCAAATACTAACATAAACATAAATATTGCTTGTATAATTTCATTCATTTAATACACTCCCTTTCTGTAACTCTATTATCTCATATATGCTAAGAAAAAGATACTGTCCGGTGTATTAAAAAATTATACATTTTATTATCCAGTGTATTAAAATTAGGCATACACCGCTTTATCCGGTGTATAAAAAGATGGAATCCTTAAATAACAGGAAACCATACCTTTTCAAGATGCAGATATTCATAATAAATATGGTAATCTCTACCAAATATAATTTTAGTGAATCTCTTATGACCACCATATTCACAAGGATTGTAAATATATCCTTGTTTTTCTAATCTTCTTACTAATTTGTTAAATTCTGTATTTTTCATACTCAACTCCTATCTATCAAAACAACTTGCAAACTATCTCTAAATGCTATCTCATAAGTATTTTCTTTAACTGCTAAAATTTTTGTTATAAAATTAGTTACTAAAATATTTTTAAATTCTTCAACATATTTTCCAAATTCTTCCATTCCTTTTTCTGTAAAATAACAATGACCAATTTTTTCATTTAAGCTATAATCTTGTGGATTAATGATTGGTAAATTTCTTTTAAATTGGTATGATGCTGTAGTATTATATAAATTTCTGTGCATTTCATCGGGAATATTCATATCCCTAAACATTCCTACCCATTCATTCACTATATCATCAAAAAATTCTAATCTATAAAACATAATTCCACCTCATTTCTATATAATAATTATATCATATTTTACTAGAAAGCACAACTATGCGGTGTATAGGAATTCTTTTCCGGTGTATTCAGCAAGGGTAATTACATTTACACCGTGTCTTCCGGTGTATTGACAGTAAAAAAAGAGAAATTAATCTCTTAATATAATTCTCTATCATAAAATTGACAAGTGCCAGTGTCACATATTAAATAGGTATTTCTGTTTGAAGTGCTACATAATATATTATTATAATGGATATCACTTATTTGATATCCTTTTTTTCTAAATATATTATCAACAAATTCTTTAAATTTTACCATTCCTTTACAATGAATATTTTTAGGTTTTACACCTTTCTCTTGGATTAAAATAGTAAAATTTTTATAAACAAATATATCTACAACTTTTAACAAATGTTTTTGTAATGGCGAAAATTTCAAAGCTCTATAATTTAATGCTTCAATAATATTTTGATTATGATACATGAATCTGTCCTCAATTCCTAACCATATTTTAACAGATTCTTTATTAACTCCTAAATTTAAAATAGAAATAGTATTAAGATAATTTCTGTTAGTAATATGATTATTTTCAATTTCTTTCATTATACGTTTATATCCTAATTTGGGTAATAATTCATAATCAGACATTTCAGTGTATCTTTCAATTTTTATTACTAAATTATCATTCAATGTATATACATCCCTAGAAATTCCACAGCCTAACATTTGTATATCGTTTTTATTGTCAAATATTTCCATTGCTTGTTTTCTTAATTCCTCTCTATCCATTTTATTCTTCCTTCCATTTTATGATAGTTAGGAATAGGTTAGACCAGAGTCTAGTCAGTAGTCTAACTCATTTGTAACTATACTTAATTATATCATAGGTTTTAAGAAAATACTATTATGCGGCGTATTTCTCTTCCGGTGTATCAGCGGTGTATTTTGAGTGGAGTAATCACGTTTACACCGCACTTTCCGGTGTATTCATGTCCTAAAAAAAATGAAAGATTACTCTTCCATTTTAGCAAGTGCTTTTGCCATTGCATAGGCATTTTTATTCGCTCTGTATTCTGTTCTACACCATCTCATATAAAATTTTTGTTGATTATCTCTATCTTTTTCTATCCTTACATATTTTCTATTTATTTTTTTATCAATTTCTAAATCTTCCCAGAATCTAGCAGGATTATCAAGATAATCTAACCAGTGTCCCAATTCATGTAATATCGCATATTCTTCAAGCCCAAAATTAGGATTAATTTTTTTCATTTTTCTTTCAATTTGTTTTATTGCTTTTGGAAAATCTTTCTTAAATAATTGAAGGTCTGAATCTGAAAAACGCAATATAGTATCATTCTCTTCAATTCTAGGTATAATATTATCTGTTCGAAACATTGAATAATCTAAATCATTCAATTTATTAATATCACCTTTAATAGCTAATGAAATAGGATATATTCTATTAATTTTTAAAGTAACACTATTAAAATAATGAGGATATAATTTTTTCATTTTTTCAAATATTTTTTTTGCTTTAATTTCTGATTCCATCATTTCTAACACTTCCTTTCTATAATCATTATAACATAAATACAAAGAGAATACTATTGTGCGGTGTATAAAGATATTAAAAAAGGAAGATTATTCCTTTTCTGAAACAATCTCAATAGTTTCGCCCAGAATTTTTTCTAATTCGGCAACTGTATATTTTTTTACCTTAATTGGTCTATTATCTTCAATAACACCATTTGAAGCTTCATAATAAATTTCATTATTATTTTTATTAAATTCTCTTTTAACCCAAAATCCATCAGAATTTTCATAATAAATTTTATTATTATTTTTATCAAATACAGAAAAAGAATCATCTTGGTATCTTATAATATATTCACCTTTTAACTCAACACCTTTTAATTTCATAGCTTCACTTCCTTTCTAATTATAGTATATCATAATATTACAGGTAATACTACTATACGGTGTATAATAAATTTTATCCGGTGTATTCCTGGTCATAAGCGGTGTACGGAAAGAAGCGGTGTATTAGCGGTGTAGGTCCTGGTCGTGAGTGCGGTGTATATTATACACCGGAAGTTCCGGTGTATTTATTTGCGGTGTATTTACTTGACAGTTGCGGTGTAATACACCGACCCGTCGGTGTATTTCCTGGTCGTCCTTTGGGTACCAAATTATGGGAATAGAATTGCGGTGTATTGAGTATAAAAAAAAATAGGGAATTAATCCCTATTCTATTGTTCCATATTCTTTGAAACTGTAAAATTTATTTTCAGAACCTATAATAATATGGTCTAACACTTTTATTCCTAAAAGTTCCCCACAGTCACACAATTTTTCTGTTATTTTAAAATCTTCACCACTTGGTTCGGGATTCCCACTTGGATGGTTATGCATCAATATAATACTTGAACAATTTTCAGCGATTGCATATTTAAATACGTCTCTAGGATGAACAATTGAACAATTTAAAGTACCGCTTGATATCTGTCCGATTCCAATAATTTTATTCTTTGTATTTAATGCAATAACCCAAAATTTTTCTTGTGCTAATTCCCTTGCTTCTAATAAATCAGCGATTTCACTTATTTTAGTTGGTGAGTTAATTGTATATTCAATTAATGCATCATTTACTTCACACGCTTCGATTCTTTTTAGTCTCATTTCATATACAGATAATAATTTTTTCATAATATCCTCCTTTATTAATTGTTTATCGGTTATACCTTATTATAGCATTAATAAAGAATTTATTCAACTATGCGGTGTATTAAAATTTTATTGCGGTGTATTTCCGGTGTATTTTCCAGGTTGCGGTCGGCGTACGGACTAGGGACTGGAAATTTCCGGTGTATAAATAATGCGGTGTATTTTCCTGGTCGTCTTTGGCTCACGGACTTTAGAGGATAGATTTGCGGTGTATTTTTCCTGGTCGCGGTCGGTGTACGGATTATTGGGCAGAGATTTGCGGTGTATAAATAAGCATAAAAAAAAATAGGGAATTAATCCCTATCTTCTAAATATTCTACGTATTTATCAATATATGAGAATATTCTAAGTATTCCCAAACTTGCTGGAATATACCTCCATTGGATCTTTTTGTCATTAATTCCAATCCCTGGAAGTACTTCCGCTACCTTACAATAAATTACTGTTGTCTTTTTTAATACTAATTTAGATAATTCTGTCAAAACTGAAATGGAATCTTTTCCCTGGGAAATCGTTCCATCTTCCCTGGTTTCTATATCTATTAATTTGGATAATTCTGGAATTTCGAATCTATATGTTAACATTTTTTTTACCCCTTTCATAGTGTATAAATAGGGGAAAAATTTCCCCTATTTTATCAATTCAATTGTTGTTGTTGCTTAACCCATTCATCTATCCATTCTTTTTCAATTATTCTAATTTCTTCTAATGCGGTATCATCTAAAAAATCGATTAAAATATTCGATAAATCAACAACGGTAACAGTATAATCACGTTTTATAAAAAATTTTGTCTTTGATTCTTTAGTGCCATGGTGTGCTATTTCGCATATAACATTTTCTTGATTCCTATATTCTTCAAATAATATCAATAGCATTCTTCTAGCTTTTATCATATCAAGCTTATAATGATTTACATGTATAGTAGCTTCATCAACAACACCTGATTCTTTATTAATAATTCTATAAGTTGTAAACATAATTTTTACCCCTTTCATAGTTTTAATTTATAAGGACTTTTTAGTCCCTATTCTTTTAAATATTCTTTAAATTCATTTTTCATTAAATCATAATTTATAACTATTTGGTCTTCATCATAATCGTAAATCATTGCTAGCCATTCTGAATAGGTTAATTTTTTCATTTTTTACCCCTTTCAATTTTAATTTTCTAGGGTAGGAAAACCCCTACCCTAGCAATACTTTTTTTTTAAATATCTTCATTTTCTATCTGTATTTCATAAAGTTTTTCTGCAATTTCTCTTTTTCCTTTTTCGCCATCATACTCGATTCCTAAATGCGATTCAATAAAATCACATTCTTCTAAGATTTCAAGGATTCTAAAACTTTTAATAGAATTCTTACAAATTTTGTAAAATAATGCTTCTTCTGATTCTCTTAATCTCAAATCATTGTTTAACATGGTATTACCTCCTATTTTAGATTATAGAGGGTAGTCCTTTACTACCCTCTTTTTAAGTCCCTAGAAATTATTTTAAGCTATTTAAATAATTTCTAGTAATAATTTTTCTTAAACGTAATTTGTTACCATCTTTCACAGTAGTGACGTGTAACATGAGTAGCTTTTTAAACTGTTTAGATGTTAATACTGATACTGATTTTTTGTTTATATCTGTGATAAAATTCTCGAGTGTTATCATAAAAACGTCACATTCTCTATAGTACTTCATGATTCTATTAACAAACCTCAAATAAGTCTCGTCTGTACCCTTCTTAAATTCTGTTATACTTGGTGAACTGTTTTGCCCTAAATACTTAAATTGTATTCTTTTACCTTGATAGATAAAATCAAAGTGGTCAATTTTATCAAAGACGGGGTTTTGTATCCCTAACTTATATTGAGTATATAAATCAGCGATTTTACCTCTATTCATTTGATAGTCAAAACCTTCATAATCTTCTTCACTAAAGTAACATTCAAGCTCTTTGATAGCTCTTATGTTATCCCTATTGAATAATTCACGCCATTCGTTTTTTTCTGTTCTTAATGTTTTAACTTTTGTTGTTACTTTTTTAGTAGTCATTATAATACCTTCCTTTCATTCATTGGTTATACTAACTTGATGCTAGTATAACGCTATTACACTTATATGATACTTATTATCGGTTAGTACCAAACAAGTGTTCTATTATGTTTTCAATGTGCTTTTAGAAGTCGCGACACGTCCGCTTTATAACTTCCTGTGGTACTTATTAAATTATGATACATTATATATATACCTTATAAAAATACCTCTAAACATTTATTTTAAAAATAATTCAAGTTTTTTACTGTATTGTAATGAGAATCATTCTTAATGGATATTTAAGTCTTAACCCAAAAGTCATGTATACCCTATATCAGCATTTTAAAGTGCCTAGAATCAATTTTAATATCATTCTAGTATTATAATATTATACCATGTTAAAACCGTTTAAATCTAAAATAAAGCATTATAGAATATATAAAAATATTTTAAAATATCTATATAATCACTATTTTATTTTATGCAATAAAAATATATTAGTAAAAATAATCATGCTACTTTTATTGCATAACTAAAAAAAATTTATGCTACTTTTGTTGCACTGGTCATGCAAGTTTTATGCAACTTAGTTTTGACTGTTATATCCTTAACACATTCAATTATCTAATTGTGTCAAACAATAAGAATATTAAGTGTGATATAATTAACGATGCAGTTATCTAATTGTGTGAAACAATAAAACAATTGACTGTTATATTGTTAACACATTCATTTGCATGTTATTTCCTTAACACATTCAATTATCTAATTGTTTGACACAATAACACAATCGGGGTTATATATTATTTTCTTGCAATTGTGTGTATTTTCTTGATTGTTTGAATTGTTTGAATAATTTGAATTGTTTAGACAATACAAACAATGACGTTTATTTCCAGGACTTCCAAGAGTTACCAGTCCTGGGGTATTTTACCAGGACTGGAAGAGGGGGGTAGTTTTGGGAATATCTTCCATGGAAAATACTGGAAAGTGCGGGTGTAGTTCCTCTACCTACATTGACATTCTAAAACACGTAGTATACAAGTTCCTCTACCTACGTTGACCTTTTTTAATCCTTAGTGTACAAACCCTAACATATTTTCCAGGACATACGTACTTTCCCTCTGTTTTATAAGTATCTAATTTCTTTTAAACCGCGTCTAAAGTATTAAAAGAAACTATATTATACCAAAAGCTAGTTTTCGAGAAAGAAGAAACATTATATATTATATATAAATCTATTTGAACCGCGTCTAAAATATTAATATATAATATCCCTATCCTTTGTCTCTTTCTCTTGGGGCAAGCCGTTAGGCTTGCTATAGGAGATATAGGTATAGGAAAACTAGGAAAACTAGATAACAATTTATAGAGAGTACCTTACCTCATACTTCGTTCTTTTCGCTTTCCGGAAAAAAATGGTATAATAAAGATAGAGAGAAAACGAGTAATAAACAAATAAATAATATAGAAGATTTAAAAGAATTTATATTAAATTATAAATATACTGAAATTATAATCAAATGAGCGCACTCTGTGCTTTTTTAGATATAGGTGCGGTTTTAACTGAATTGGAGGTAATTATGGCGTTGACAGTAGTAGAGAATGGTCAAGAAGTTATCTTAAAAGAGATAGATTGAGGAATAAAGTTAAAAAGAAAATTAGAAAGCATGGGATTAACACCTGGTGTTAAAATAACTATGATTCAAAGCTCGTCATTTGGACCTTGTATTGTTGAGGTAAGAGGAACAAGACTTGCGCTTGGAACTGAAATTATAGCTAAAATATTTGTGCGGTTTAAATAAATTTAACGCAATAGATGAGGACTTTACGTTCTTCGTTTATTGTGTTTTTTACATAAATATGTTATAATAAAAGTAGGAATAATAATTTGAACACTTTTGTCCAAATACTATAAATATAAGAATGGTGGTGAAAATAATCAAACTTAAACTAGATACAACTATAAAAACCCAAGAGGAACGAATGGAATATATTAAAAAAATAATAGATTCCCCGGAATTTAGACCTAATTCATGGGTTTTGGAACTATTGACTAACTATGTTCTATTTTTGAAGCCAAGAAAAGACCATTCAATTATAAGTGATAATAGACGTAAAACAATAAGGAAAAGAGAAACTTCAACAGAAGGACTTAAAGAAAAATTTGAAACTGGAGAAGATGCGATTTACAATTTAATTAGAAATGATAAGAATATGATATTATCTCCGAAAGTAACTATAACTCCACGAGATATTGCGGAACATATTGAATTGAAACAATTAGTAGATACCATAAAAGAATGAGATGCGGAAATGAAGAGAAAAAATCTAACAGGGAAGAACCTGTATAGAGCAAAGAAAGCATTAATAGAGATGCGTCAGATGCAATACATAATTAAGGAAGAACTGAATAAACCATCAAGAATGAGAAATTTTAGAAAGACAACTTTAGAAATGCAGTTTAGTATTGACACATGGTATATAAAAGAAGATGGAGACGTAAAATTAGTTAGTGAAGATACTATAGATTTTAAAGAGGGGAAGCACATAGAGATGTTGCTTTATTATTACCCGAAGCTTATAGATTCTGCTTGAGATTTTAACAAAAGTGAAATGAAACATATATTATGGGATTTGGAATTACTTATTAATGCGTCATTAAAAGAAAAACCAGCTTGAAAAGATATTATTATTTGGAAAATAGATAAAAGAACTAATAAAGATATTAGAGAAATGTTACGTGAAGACCATAATTTGATCTATTCAGAAGAATATATTTCTACTTTATATAGGAATAAAATTCCTGCATTTATTGCGGAATATTATAGAATATCAGTAGAAGATTGGTATCATCTTAATAAAGTGAAAGGCACTTATAAAAAATGTAATAGATGCGGCGAACAGAAATTAATGAATAATACAAATTTTTCATTAAACAAAGGTAGTAAAGATGGGTTCTATTCCATTTGTAAATCTTGTCGAAAAAAGAAAAATAAAAAACAGTAACCCTTGGAGGTTGAGATATGCAAAAAGCAATTAAATATGTAGATACGAATGTATTGCTAGACTATCCTGAATTGTTATTTGAACATGAAAATGTTGTTATACCAATGGTAGTATTAGAAGAACTTGACCACTTAAAAACAAAAGGTGGAGAAGTAGGTTATAAGGCTAGAAAAGCTGTAAGAGCTATAAAAGGTCATATAGGTAACTGCAATTTAAAAATTCTTTACAATAGAGAGATAGAAAGTTTAAAAATCCCAAATGATAATAAAATTATAGCGTATGTTGTAAAATATGGGAATATGGAACTAGAGGGTTGTAATAAAGTTATATTAATTACTAATGATATAAATATGGAATTAAAAGCAAAAGCAGTTTTTGGTAGAAAAATGGAATTGGGCGAATGCGATAAAGAATATATTGTTTGGAATCTATATCCTAATAAGAGAAAGTATAAAGGTTGGGAAAGAATTACTGATCACAAAGAATTAGAAGGAATCTTTTTAGGGAATAAAAAAGACTTAGGATTTGAAATTGGTACATATGCGATTATGGATGATTTAGTAAGTAAAGGTAGCGTATATAGATTTACAGGTGTATCATTTGTTAAAATCAATTATCTTGCTTTTCATTCTAAAATAATGGGAACAATTAAACCAAAAGATTCTTATCAACTTGCGGTGATTCATAGTTTAATTAAAGATGACTTTACTGTATTGGTAGGACCAGCGGGTTCAGGTAAAACACTCTTATCTTTGTCTTATGCGTTTGATATGATTGAACAGAAAAAATTTGAAAAATTAATTATTGCGATAAACCCTATTGCCGCTCGAGGAGTAGCTGAAATGGGATTCTTAAAAGGTGACAAAATAGACAAGTTACTTGGAGGAAGTTTAGGTGGAATATTAATAAGTAAATTAGGTACAAGAAAAGCAGTTGTAGATTTAATTAATAGCGGGATTTTAGAAATTACAAGTATCGCGCAATGCAGAGGTAGACAAATTAATAAAGGTGAAATTTTATATATACCAGAAGCACAAAATTTAACTATAGATACTACTAAACTTATGATTCAAAGAGTTGAAGAAGGTGCGAAGCTAATACTAGATGGTGACTATAAAGCGCAAGTTGATGCAAGTGTATATGCTGGACAAAATAATGGATTAGCAAGAGCAATAGAAGTATTTAAAGAATATAGCTTTTTTGGAGTTATGTATCTTCCTAATATTTATCGTTCAATGATGGCTGACATAGCCGAAAAGATGTAGTAGAAAGAAGGGAACTGAATGGTTGAAAAGAAAAAATGTACTGGATGCCATCAAGATCGCTCTATAAAAGAATTCTGAAAAAGTAATAATTTAGAAATGTACCCTGGGGACGGCAAGATAGATCTTTGTCGTTCTTGTCTTACTAAGGGTGTAGAAGATTTAGAGGATTGGAGAGGTGTACGAGAGGTATGCAAAGTAATGGACTTTCCTTATTTGGATAAGGTTTGGAAAGGTGTAGTAGTAAAAATAAAGGATAGTAATAGATATAATATGTCTTCAGAAGCTAAGAAGCGAGAAACTATTCGTAAAGCATTAGGTGATTATTCGCGATTAATGAAATTAATAGCATATAGGAATAAAACTTATAGAGATTCTGATGCAATTGTTACGTTAATTGATAACGCTGCGGATGAAGTGAAAAAATTAGAGGTAGAAGCAAAGAATGAAGAATTGAGATTAGTTATCGAAGCAAGTCACATCTCCCTCTCTGTCGAAGACAGGTCATTTCTTATGCAAAAATGAGATACGAGTGATTTAAGTGATATAATGTATTTAGAGGATTTTTATTTAGGTATGATGGATGACTTTGATATCAGTACTACTTCGCATAAAGATTATCTTAGAAAAATTGCGTTAATATCATTAAGACTAAATAAAGCAATAAAACAAGATGATTGGGACGCTATTAAGGTATTACGTGTAACATATAGTAACTGGATGAAAGAGGCTGATTTTACAGCACAACAAAATAATAAAGATAAATCAGAATTTGCGTCTTGCTTTGGAGAAGTTGCGGCATTTTTAGAATCTAAAGGTTTTATAGATACAATAAATTTAGATTTTCCAAGAGATATAGTTGATAGAACTATTGGTAATTTGAATTCTTATACAAAAGATTTAGTATTAAGCGAGAATGGACTTGGGGATTTACTTGAATCTACTATTGCACTTATGAATAAACCAGAAGAAGATGAAGAAGCCGATTATGTATATGGTGCAGATGATTGAGATGAAGATTTAGATATTGACTGGTCTGGAGAAGATGCAGACGAGGATGATGAAAATGAGTAATATGTCAGACAAAAGAAGAGAAGAAGTATTACTTAACATTAAAAAGCAAGTAGCTATAGCAAAAGAAAAAGATTTTGGATTAAATAATTTAGAAATTACAGAAGAAAGATTAAATAAAATAGAACCTGAACTTAGAAAACAATTTGGCTTTTGGAAAGCATATCCTGATTTATTTTTGGACATAATTTTGCCGAAAGAATCTAATTTTAATTTTTATTTTTATCAAAGAGTTTTTCTTAGAATAGCAATGCGTTATAAACTTATTTATGCAACTTTTACTCGTGCATTTTCAAAGTCTTTTTTATCTATAATTATAGAATATTTAAAATGTATTTTTTATCCTGGCGCTAAACAATTTATTACAACTGGTGGCAAAGGACAAGCCGCACAGATTGCGGAAGAAAAGATAAAAGAGATATGGGGAATTTGACCAATTTTAAAGAATGAATTATTATCTAAAAGTGGATGAAGCTTTCAGAAAGATGGAGTAACTTTAAATTTTAAAAATGGTAGTATCCTCGATGTTGTCGGTATGCGAGACAGTACTAGAGGAGGTAGAAGACATGGGGGGTTGATAGAAGAGACGATCTTAATAGATGGTGTTAAACTCAATGAGGTGATCCTGCCTTTAATGAATGTCAGCAGGAGAGCTAAAAATGGCGAGGTAGATCCAAATGACATCAATAATAAAAGTCAAATTTTTGTGACAACCGCTGGGTTAACATGGGTAGCCCCTCTTGCTAGTAATAGTAAGATGAAAATTCTTTTAATTGCTGGAAAATCCTTATAGGACAATCAGCAGCCAAGATTTAATATGTGTATAAGAGAGGAGAAATTATGTTTAAAAATGTAATAGCTTGAAATGTAAAACCAAACTTATACAAAATAAATGAAAAAGGTGAAGTATTAAGCATTTATATGAATAAAATTATGAAAACAAGACTAGATAAAGATGGATATCCATCATTATCTCTCAGGAATAATAAAGGTGGATATAGTACTTTTTATATTCATAGATTATTATTATCTACTTTTAATCCAATAGAGAATTATAGAGATATGACAGTTAATCATAAAAATGGGATAAAAACTGATTTCAATTTAGAAAATTTAGAATGAATGACTAATTTGGAAAATTTAGAGCATGCGAATAGAACTGGCTTGCATAATGTAGTTGGAGAAAATCATCCTCGAGCGAAATTAACTGAAAAAGATATTTTTAAAATATTAGACTTATTAAAATCAGGAATGAGTGGAGTCAGTATATCAAAAATATATAATGTTAATGAAAGCTGTATCTCTAAAATAAAAAATGGGAATACTTGAAATCATATTACACATATTAAATAAGGTTCAACGACTATGGGAGTAGCGTCCCTTAGGTTATAAGTTAATGATAACCGAAACGGAGAATGCCCGAAAGGGTAAAGATATAGTCTAGTCTGCATGGTAACATGCAGCAGTTCATAAGAGAACGGGATAAAGTGTTGCGGCTTTATTCGAATATAACGATAAGGGTAGCTTTGCTTACGAAAAATTGATTCAGGTATTATTATGACAAGTAATTAAGCCAAAAGATGCATTCATCCTTGGTGGAGATTATCGTATCCCAATGATGCATGGTCTCCTTGATAAAAATTTTGTTAAAGAACTAAAAGCTGACGGTACTTATAATGAAACATCTTTTAACAGAGAATATGGTTCACGTTGGTCAGGCACTAAAGATGGAGCTTTTTTTGACGCAGAAATATTTACAAAATATAGAATGCTAGGACATGCTGAATTTTCTCCAGACGGAAGAAGCAGTAAAGATACTTTTTATATATTTGGAATTGATGTTGCTCGTCATAGAGCCCAAACAGTAGTAGTTATTATTAAAGTAACTTTAAATCAAACAACAGGTCTTTGGGATAAAAGAGTTGTAAATATGCATGTTTATGAAGATGCGCATTTTGATGATCAATGTGGTGAAATTAAATATTTATTTAATATATTTAGACCAAGAGCAATCGTAATTGATGGTACTGGTTTAGGTACTGGTTTAATAGATCCATTAGTAAAACGAACAGAATATAACGGTATCGTTTACGAACCTTTTGGTGTAATTAGTGAAAAACATAAAGAAGATTATGAACAATTTATACAACCAGATACAATTCCTGTTTTATATATTATTAAAGCAGATCCAGCAATGAACAGTGCAATGCACTCAAATATATATGCGCAATTAGTTGGCGGAAGAATGAAATTTTTAATTGATGAACGTACAGCTAAAACGAAGTTTGCTTCAAGAAAGAATTGAAATACTTTATCATCAGAAGATAGGGCAAGAAAGTTAAAACCATTTACATTAACTTCTATATTAAAGGAAGAAATGTTAAACTTACGTCGAGAGGGCGAAGGTGGAGACATTCGTTTGAAAAAAGTTCGAACTACAGTTGGTAAAGATAAATTCTCTGCTCTTGAAAATGGTCTGTATTATATTTATTTATTAGAAAGAGATAAAAGAAAAAAATTAAATATAGATGTTAAGGCTATAGTAAAGATGACTAAGAAAACAAAAAAACAATGGAAAAGATGGAAATAAAACTCCATTTCTTTTCTTTTTTGTAAAAATATGTTATAATAATAAGTGTTGGAGGTGAAATTAAATAATGCTTAATAATAAAAGATTAAAAGATTATATAGCGCAAGGAAAAGATTTAGAAGCCTTTAAGGGTCAAGAAGCTCTTTATAATCCTACCGTATTACCTAAATTTACTTTTTCAGAAGAAGATATTAGGACTGCTATAGATGGGTTAAATGTAGCAAAAATGAGAGATATATCAATGTATTTTTATTATGCTAGCAAAGCTTATGGTAGATTAGTTGATTATTTTGCTAATATGTTAACTTTTGATTATTTAATAATCCCAAAAAGACAAAATGGGAAAAAGAAAAAAACAATTGATAGTGAAAAAGTACAAGAAGAATTATCTAAAGTTCTTAAAACTTTTAAGTTGAGTAGAATCAAACAAGAGTCTAGAGAGATTGCATCAAAAGTTTTAATAGAAGGTGTTTTTTATGGATATTTAATGTATTCAAAAGAAAGTATGGATATTCAAGAATTACCTTATAAATATTGTACTACAAATTTTGAATATATGGGAGTACCTATTATTGAATTTAATTTAGAATATTTTGATAGAGAATTTAGAACTGAAGAACAAAGAGTTTTAATTTTAGAAATTTATCCTAAAGAAATATATGATGCTTATAATGCATATAAGAATGGCGGACCAAAAATATTTTATGTAGAACCTAAGCATTCTATGGTATTTGCATTAAATGATAATAACATTCCTTATCTTATTAGCATAATTTTAGATATTATTAGATTTAATAATTATAAAGCTATAGATGAAATTAGAAATGAACAAGAAATATTAAAACTTATTATACAAAAACTTCCAGTTAATAAAGATGGTACGTTAATTTTCTCTCCAGAAGAGATTACTTATCTACATACGATAGTATCGGATATGTTAGAAGAAATGCCATCAATAGATTTAATTACAACTTATGCGGAAATATCAACTGAGAATTTACAAGAACAACGGAATTCAATGCAAAACTCTATGGGTAATGCCAAGAGTAACATTTATTCTGAAGCTGGAGTAAGTGAACAGTTAATGGATGCATCTGGTAATGTAGCATTAGAAAAATCTATTAAAACTGATGAAGGTGTAATGTTTAACTTATTAGAATCTATAAGGAATTTTTTTCAATTTGTTTTAGAAACAGAGTTCTCAGGTAAGAAGTTATCCTACAGTCTTATCATGCCAGAATTAACTATTTATAATAGACAAGAATGGTTTGATAGATACCTCGAAGGTGCACAATATGGATACAGCAAATTGCTAGTCGTATTAGCAATGGGCATTGATCAAGAAGATTTTTATGATTTAATGGATTATGAAAATAATATTCTTAATATTGTGGATCAATTAATTCCTTTACAATCTAGTCATACTACTACAGGTGACGAAGGCGGTAATCCAGGGAAACCAGATGAGAATAAAGATGACAAAACAATAGTTAATCAGAATAATGATTAAAGGAGGTAAAAAATGGCAAGAATGAATAAAAAAGTTTTTTCTACTTCTGGAATTAAAGTTACTTTTATAGAAACAGAATTTGATTCTGATAAAAATCCTCTTTTTTCAAAAGTTAAAATCAATTTTCTTTACAAAGGATATAATAGAAATGGAAGTTATATTTCTAAAAGAGTTGCGGAAAATATAGGTAAAAAAATAGCATACATTCCAATAGTTGGAGAGTTCATAACAGAAAAAGAAGATTTTGGAACGCATGGTGGTAAATTAACTATTACTAGCGACGATATCGTTTATGAAGAAACTACAGTTCCTTATGGAGTTGTTGGTGCTGCAGAAAATCTTTGGTGAGAAGAAGTTGAAGATGAAGATGGCAAGATGGTTAATTATTTAACTACATGAGGTTATTTATGGACTAAACGTTATCCTGATGCAGAGAAAGTTTTATCTAACAATAATTGGCAATCAATGGAATTAGATCCAAGTTCTGTTGAAGGCAGATGGATTCAAAAGAAAGGTGAAGAAGAATTTACTTTCCATATAGACGATGCGCTTATTTCGGCATTTTGTATTTTAGGAGAAGATATAGCACCAGCTTTTGAAGATTCTCAAGTTACTCAATTTGAGTTAATGAGAGAAGCCATTATTGGTAAAAAATTTAAAGAAGAATTTGAAGAAATGAAAAATGATTTTAAAGATTTTTTATTCACTTTGGGCGGAAAAGAACAAATTGATATTGATAGTAATGATAATGATTTAGAGGGAGGAACAGATTCTATGTTATATAAACTTAATATCGAAAATCCAAGTTCTGTTTTCTCTAGTTTAAATGTAGAAGAAGAAGCTAGTAAAATCGTAATAAGTGAAACAGAGGATACTGTTGTTTACTTCGATTTAGAAGACCAAAAATTCTACACTAGAAAGTTTAGCTTAAATGAAGAAGAAATTCTAGAATGGGCTGAAGATGCTGAAGTAATAGAGTTCGGATTAGTTCCTGATACAGCAGTATTAGAAGAAGCGATTACAACTTTAAAAACTACAGTTACAGATTTTGAATTAGAAGTAGAAAAAAAAGATACAACAATTGGAGAACTTGAAAGTAGCATTGTTACTTTACAAGGATCAGTCAACACATATGAAGTTTTAGAAAAAGAAATAGTTTTAGAAGCTAAAAAAGAAATAATTAATGAATTTAGAGAGCAAGTTTCAGAAGAAGATATTGAAAGTATCGAAAGTGAAATTGAAAATTTTTCTGCGGAAGAAATTAAATCTAAATTAGCTTTAATAGTTTATGAACTTTCTAAAGAAGAAATTGATGGAGACAATCCAGAACCAAAATTTACACATAAACCAAAAGGCAGCGACAATGGAAGTACGCCTGCATGGTTTAATGAAGTAGTAAAAAATATAAAGAAATAAATTAAGGAGGATATTACAACATGGCTAGATTAGCAAAAAGTACAACTTATGGAGTACTAGAAATGAACAGAGTTGCTTCTGTAGACACTAAGCAAGTATTTTCTCAATTACCTTTAGATGCAACAGATTTTGCAAGTATTGCTTGTGAAAATGGTATGGTTCTAGTTTACGATGAAGTTGCTGGAGCAATAAGATTACCAACAGATGCAGCTGGCGTAATAGTTGAAGAAATGTACTTAGTTGGAACTCACGAATTCTATTATGTAGATAAAGAATTAGGTGAATTCGCGGTAACAATTGAAACTACAGCAGTTAAGCATTCTACAATTGGCTTTGCTGGTGCAGCAAGAGCTCAATATACTTACCCAGATTTATACAGATTAACTTTAGGTGACACTTTTACAACAAATACTCTTGATATGGCAGCAGCTGCATTCGGAGATATTTCAGTAGGACATTATTTCACAGCTAGAGACACAGGTCTATTAACTTATGACGGTGCTACTGCAGCAGCAGGATCTTCTCTTATCTGTCAAGTAATTAAGATTTATACTGTTCCAAACGGAGACGAAGCAGTTAAATTAAAAGTTACTCAAGTAGTAGTATAGAATAAAAATAATTTAATAGGAGGTTAAGAACTTATGAATTTTGAACAAATAAAAGAATTAGCGAAAAAAACAATAGTAGCTAAGCCTAATGCTCAATTCTCTTATGATGGCGAAACTATCACAAAAGATCAAATGCTTGATACGTTAAGAACAAGCATCAATGAACTTGCTGGCGACTATAAATCTTATAGACGTAATAAAAACTTAGTTTTCGAACTTATAGAAGAAACTGCAGATTTATATTTACCTGCTAAGGTAAAAGAAAATATTGGGAGATTTGCAGAAATAAAAGATACTAACATTGGAGATAAACCTAAATTTAATTTAAAATTAGGTAAAAACAGAGGTAAACAATTTGTTACTAAAGTCGGTACATCTGGAATCTATGAAGTATTCAGATTAGATTCAAAACAATTCGGCGTTGAAACTGAAAGAATTGGTGGAGCTGGAGTTATTTCTTTAGAGAGATTATTAACAGGTGCAGAAGATTTAGTAGATATTTTAGAAGTAATTCTAGAAGGTATTGAAGATGAAATTTACGGTGCGGTACAAACTGCTTTACAAGCATCTTTAGCTAGTGGTGCGGCAGCAAGTAACTATGGTGAAAATGCTGGATTTTCAGCTACAATTTTACAAGCATTAGTTAACTCTATTTCAGCTTATGGAAAACCTGTAATTTATTGTACACCTGAATTCGCTCAAACTATCGTTCCAGATACTGGATATGTTGGCGACGCTGACAAAAACGATAAGAGACAATTAGGATACATTGGTAGATGGAACGGGATTGAAATTGTTGTTATGCCACAATCTTATGTAGATGAAACAAATGCTGTTAAAGTATTTGATCCTCAATTAGCTTACATCATCCCTGCAGGCAGAGAGAAGATTGTTAAAGTTTTATTTGAAGGACAAACAGTAGTTGAAGAAATTACAAATAGAAACAGAACTAGAGAGATTGCAGCTACAAAAAGAATTGGTGTTGCAGTATTATTCAACAACCATTTTGCTATCCTTAAGAATTCTAGTCTATAAGATTAGCGTTTTTATAGAAAATGTAGTATAATTATAGTATAAAATAATAAATATGGGGCATTCATTTGCCCCGTAATTTTACTATACAAAAGGATTAAATAGGAGGAAAATATGAACAGTAAAATTTTACCTAGTACTTTATGTAGAGTTGTTTGCATTAAACCAGGGTTTATTGGTTTATCTGCGCCATCTTTCAAATATCACATAGTTTTTAAAGAACCTGGACAAGAAATCCAAGTTAAGTTTGAAATACTTCAAGATTCAGTACATGCTGATAATGGATATATTTTAAATAATTCTTTAAGAGTAATGGATAGAGATGTGCGGTTAGAACTTGGATTGAATGATGATGTAGAGTACAGATTAACTTTAAAACAAGTAAGAAATATTATTCTTAAAGGTTCATTGGAAGAATTAAGAGATTTATTTACTTATGGTCCTGAAGGTTATGCACGTCTTGCAGCTGACTTAGCTGTAAAAGAAAAAATTGATAGCAAAGCTAAATTAGATTTAATTCAAGATTTTAGTGGAATAGATGTTGCATTCCAAATTTTACATGAAATTGGAATAGGTGCTTTAGATGAAAAAAATGCGGATTTAGATGCTAGCAAGGAAAGAAACTATGATACAATAGGTGTAACAAGTGAAAATAAAGATGAACCTGATGAAGATAAATCTGATGAAAATGAAACTAAGACACGAAATTATGCCAAAGTTGAAGATAATGAAGAATAATAACTGGCATATGCCAGTTTTTTATTGATTAGGAGGTTAAATATGATTACCAAATTTGGTGATATTTATAAATTATTTATAGGTAGCATAACAGAAAAATTATATATAAATATGACAAAAGAACAAACTGAAGCAGATGCTCAAACTTTCCTAATATTATCAATTGCTGAATTTAAGTATTGTAAACTTGATATTTTAGATTTTAATTTAGATTCAGAATCTTGGAATATTTTATTAACTTTAGATGAAATTTCACATTTAGTATTTTTAATGAAAAAACATTGGTTAAAAAGACAAATTGATAATACTGATTTATACGATCAAAAAATCTATGCAGATAAAGATATTAAAGTATATTCTCAAGCTAATCATTTGGGAACTTTATTAGAAGCATATAAAATTGCATTATTTGATGTTAAAAAAGATAAGGATGATTATAATAGGATTGATGGAGACAGAAATGCGTATCTTGGCATCATAGCAGGAAAGTAGGCGAACAATGAATAACAAGGATAATTTTACAGAACAAGATTGAAAAGATTATCTTCATTGGTTAAAAAACCAAATTTTTAAATTACTTCCCTTAAGAGAAGAAGATGGCGAATGGGAAAAATTTGCGATATCTTTAATTTGAGAATTAAGAGGGGCAAATTTTATTCAAACGAGAGTACCTTTTATGAGTCTAATATTTAAATTATCTGCACTAGGAGAAATGGCAGATTTTGCAGTTTATAGAAAGACTATATTTGAGTGCATAAACTTAGTTGATAAATTTGATATAGGTGATTAAATGGGAGATTATTTTGATAGATATAAAGAAAGAATAAATATTTTAGGCAATACATTTGCGGAAAAAATGGATAAAGATGCGAAAGAAGTTTATGAAAGATATATGTTTGACAAAGGCACTGATACCGCAGTTATAAATTTGAATGAATACCGCATTTCGAAGATAAATGATAAAGATAATGAAACAGTAGAACAGTATATAATTCTTGCAGACAGAAATTCTCCTTTTACGACAGGGACAGTTTTTGAAATTGATTGTGTTTTTTATATAGTTATTTATGAAGTACAAACTGAACATAACCAATATTTTAAAGGCTATGCTAGGAGATGTACTCATTCTTTGAAGATTAAAACTGAAGCGGGAGTGTATTTATATGATGCTTATATTGAAGGTATTAATGGTGTGAATATGAAAAGAACTGTTACAGAGGGCTTGATTGTAGATGATGATCAAGCATCTGGTAAAGTTATAATACAAAAAGATAGTTATTTTAGATATATTAAACCTTTAAAAACTAGAATTTTTATTGGTGATGAAGTTTATAAAATAGTTGGGAAAAATTCATTACAAGATATGGGATATTTAAGAGTTGAAAAAGATATTATTAATACTTTTACAGATAATAAAGTTTTAGGTATTGCAGATTACTATGAAGATGTAGAAATCGAACATAATTTCTATATATCTGCGACAACTGTATCTGGGATTGCTCTTGGTTTAGATACTGAATATGAGATAGAGGATATATTAGATATTCAAATAAAAAATTATGAGGGTGAATTTGTACCTATGGCATATACTTTAAATGCGATTGCTACGGAAATTAATATAAATGGAAGTAAAATTACTCCTTTGGTTTTAGGAAATCTTAAACTTTATATTACTTTAGATGAGGATGTAAATTCAAGAGCTGAAGTAGTATTAGAAGTATTAAATGATGATATTCTTAATTATACTATGACAGGAGAAGATACTTTAGTTTGGTCTGAATCATCAATTTATGAAATAACTAAATTTATATCTGATGTAGAAGTTCCTTCTACTTGAGCATTTACAATAGAAAGTGGTGCGGATTTAGTTGATTTAGAGGTTATAGATGGAAATTCTTGCAGTTTAGTTGCTAAAGAAGAAGGACAAGTAGGTATAGTTGTGCTCTTGGGCACTAATGGATTAGAAGAAGTTAGAATGAATATTAATATAGTATCATGGTGGTAAAAGGAGGTAACTAATGCGTTCAAGAACAAATAGAGCAATTGCGAAAATAAATAAAAGTTTAAATATTATAGCTGGGATCTTAGCGCAAAATGAAGAGTTAAGACAATTTCTTTTTTATCCAGCTGATTCTTTTGATGATTCATTAGAATTAATAGATAGAAAAACAGTTATGGAAAAATGTACAGACATAGTAGTTAATTATCCAGATAGAATGGAAGCTATTGGTGCTTTCTTAGTTATTGGTGTACCTGAAATGCATGTTAATGAAAAAAATAGTAAATTTATGGATATTGTTTTAACTATAGATGTAATGATTCATGAGAATAGTGAAAAATTTGGTGTTGGGTTAAGAGTATTTGAAATTACAGATTTAATAGATTATCTTCTTAATGAAACTGACATACAAGGTATAGGAAAATTAAAATTAACAGATTTATTTTTCCAAGTTTATACTCCAGGTGTTAGAGGATATACAATGGTTTTCCATAATAGAGATATGAACTAATGAGTAGTTTATTTAATAGAGATAAGCAAGGTAGAGTGAAAGGCTTAATGAGTCAATATGAAGAAGTTAAAGCTTTTTATAGTCATGTAGGTATTTATAAAAATCATGGCTATAAAAAGACTAATCCTTTGTATATTTCTATTTTTTCTTATATAGAAGATGGTAATAAAGAAAGAGCGTCAACTACCAAAGGGTTAAGTGCTAGACAGTATTACGTTTATAATCAAGGATTGTCTTTATCAGATATAAATATTCCAAAAGATAAAAGACGTAAAATTAAATCTAGTGCGGAATTTAAAAATTTATTAGATGCGGAAGTTAGTAAATATTTAAAACAAGTAACTGGAAAATATAAAGATATGTCAGATGGGCAAGTCTATAAAATTATAGAGCAAAGAATAGAACAAAATAATAAAGAACTGGGGATTATGCCTACAGACGCAGAAGCAGATTTTAATAAAAAATTTCTTGGAGCAGTTTTTAATAATTCTAAAAAAATGGCTAAAGATAAAAATAGAGATTTAATAAAAGAAAGTTTTATTGAACTTCAAGATTTTATAAATAGAACAATAAAAGAAGGAGAGAGTTCTTTATCTGTAGGAGGAGAAAAAAAAGGAAAAAAAGATTATTATGTACTTAATCTTAGTAAAGATATGAAAGAAATCAGTAGTCAATATGAAGCTTTATTAGAGCATATAAAAAAAGCTTTAATTAAAGGACTTAAAGAAGGTTCCATGCATCCAAAATTTACTAGTCAATTATTTAGTTTTTATGATAGTTTACAAAATAGAGTTCTTATTTATGAAAGAAAATCTGGATCAAAAAAAGTTAAAAAAGGTTATATAAGATATTTTAATGAAGCCGGTATTAAAATGGATATGAAATCTTTAATAGTTGGAGAAGATAAGAATAAGAAACTTAGCATGATAAATGAAATTACTAGTATCCTTAGCAATGCAGCGGGATTAGGATATGAGATAGCTATTTTAGCTGCAGCAATAGAATTAATGGGGAAAGGTAGAGATGTCAATAATAATTTTAAAGATATTTCTAAAGAAGAACTTAAACGTAGATCTTTACAAATTATGGTAAATGAATCTAAGAGAAAGAAAGATATTAAAATAGAAGGAAAAGTTTTTAGTGGAGAAGTAACAGGAGATTTAATAGTAGATGGAAAAACTTCTAAAGCAGATGTTGTATTAAGAATCGAAAATAAACTTAGAAAAACTAAAACAGAATTTAAAATTTCTGCGAAAAATTATAATAGTGGAAAATTTAAAGTTCATACTGGGAAAGTAACAAGTTTTGCTTCAGCAATAAGTCAAAAAGGCAGACAAAAAGAAGCATATATTGCACAATCAATGTTTGATACTATTGCTTGGTATCCAGCTTATTTTGATAAAGGTAAGGGAAATGATTCTATATATAATATGTTTAAAAAAATGATTTTATTAAATTTAGATTTCTTTTATGGTTTTGATGTAACTCAATTATTTTCTGCAGGAGCAAGAGGATATGAGAATATGTCAGAGGTGCTTTTAAGAACAGCTATAAAGAAAATTGAAATAAATAAAGAATCTGGTTCTATAAGTTTAATAGTAAGGGTGAATAAAAATGTACAATAGAATGAAGTTGTTAGCGGGTAAGAAAGTATTTGACAAAGAATTTAAAACATATTTTTATCCTTTAACTCTTGATTTTATTGCAGAAGAGTTTGAAGAAGAAATACTTTTTTTAAATCCTATGAATATTTTATCAATGGATGAATATGATTTAAAATTTCACGCAGATAAAATTATGGATAATAGTAAAGATTCTGCAGAACCTATTAAAGATTTAGTATTAACAAGATATCAAATTATTATGATTTATATTATTACGGGGATTAGAGAAAAAAATCCTGAATCTTTTTTACAATTAATTAAAGGATTCTCAATAATTTTTGAAAAAACTTTTGGTTCAAAATTTAAATTTAATATGGAAGAATTTACTTTTACATCAAAAGATAAAGTAATAATTACTAAAATTATAAATTCGGACGGATTAGTTAAAACTCAATTAGAAGATTTTTTAATTATAAATGAGGATAACTTTGAAAGAGTTTGTGATTCAATAAAAGAAGTAAATGGTTGAAATGTAGGTACTAATGAAGATAAGCCTGAATATAATCCAATTAATGAAAAAGCTAGGAAAATAGCTGAGAAGCTAAACAAAGCTAGAAAAAAAATACAAAATTTAAAGGCGAAAGATTCTTCAAAAGATGAAGTTACTTTAACTGATTTTATTTCTTCATATAGTACACAAGCGAAAATCAATATAAATGAAGTGTATGGCACTTATACTTTATTTCAATTTTTTATGCAAAGTGCCAGAGAATCCCTATATTTTGAATATAATACGAATATTCAAGCAATGCTTCATGGGGCTTCTGACGTTGAATTAAAAAATTGAAGCAAAAAAATAAATTAAGGAGGAAATTTCCATGAGATTTGGTATTAGAGAAGTTGCAGATGTAACTTTTAGAACTTTAGCAGAAATGGTAATTGGTGGACAAACATTCACTGTTGGCGAACCTGTTCTTTATTTTGAATCTTTGAAAGCTTCTACTTTAACTGGTAGTGCGAATACTGTTTTCGCTACTGGAGGTAGAGGAGCGAATAAATTAATCGGTTGGGATGGAGACAAAGAAATAGTTTTCACTATTGAAGATGCTCTTATTTCACAAGAATCTTTTGCTATTCTTTCAGGTGCGGATTTAGTGAGCTATGATGGTTCAGCTACAAAAGCTAAAGAACATAAAAAAGAATTACTACAATTAGATGCTTCAGAAACAGTTACTTGTGCAGAAACATTTTTAGAAAGTGAAACAGACTATCCATTGTTTATTTATTTAAGTAATGGTTCTGGTGAAATTGGTGAAAAAATTACGGATGGTTCTTATACAAATAATCCTATTATTGATTTTATAGCTTCTGTGCATGTAGATTTAGTAGTTGGTGCTTGGGTAATAGTAGATTATTACTTTGAAAGTACAAATGAAGTAAAAAGTTTAGTTATTAAAACAGATTCTTTCGGTGGATACTTTAAAATTGAAGGAGCTTGCCTATGGAGAAGAGAACTAGATGGTGCTGACTTACCAGCTTATTTAACAATCCCTAGAGCAAAAATTAGAACTAACTTTGAATTTAACATGACTCCAGATGGAGATCCATCTACATTCACTTTTGAATTAGATGCTTTCCCAGCAACTGTTTCAGGTGTTGGAACAAATGTTTTATTCTTATTAGATGTAGAAGAAGTATAAGATAATTAAATATTTGGAGTGATTAATTTCACTCCAATAATTTACTTTAGATTAGAAGGAGGACATATAAATATTAAAGAATTAAAAAAATTTTTAAAAAGAAGTTTTAGACGTTTTTTAAAAACTGAAAAAAAATATTATATAGATCAACAAGTTAAAAATAATTTACCATTAGACTATTGCGAAGGATTCAAAATAGGAGATGAACTTGGTATAATTATAGAATTGGAAGTAGATGGTAATATTTCTATAAAAGTAATAGAACATATTAATTTACAATAAAGGAGAATAATATGAATATAAAGGATATTGAAAAATATAATAAAATTGAAAATAATATCAAAATAGTAAAAATTGCAGAAGGAAAAATAATTCACGTTAAAAAATATTTAGCATCTGACCAAAAAATGGCTTTTGTAATAGATATAGTTAACAGATGTGTTGATGGTGGAAGAGTTATTCCTGTATCAGTTGATATCGTAACTTACATGAATTTTGTAATTTATTATAGTGATTTAGAAATAGATTTAGAAGAAAAAAGTATTTTTGAAGTTTATGATATTTTAGTACAAAGCAATGTATTAAGAAGAATATTAGAAGTTATTCCAGAAGAAGAATTAGATGCGATGGTTGAGTATGTTAAAGAAAGTATTGAAAATGAAATTAGTTATGCTAGTTCAATCGCTGGTGGAATAGGTGAAATGACAAAAGTAATTGCAGAAGCTTCACTTCCAGGGTTTATAGAAGCAGTTAAAGAAAATCCTGAAATGTTAGAAGAACCAAAAGAAGAAGAAGAAGAATAAATCCTGTTTAACAGGATTTTTTTTTTATGTGTAATTATCTGATTGGGCAGATTAGTTCAATATATCTTATACATTTTTGATTTTCATATAGGAGTAACATAGGATTTTAAAAGGAAGAAGGAGGAGAATAAATGGCTGATTTTAAGTATACTTACGCCCTTGCTATGGATAAAGTTTCTAAAAAGCAATCATTAAAAGATTTAGATCAATTCTCTAAATCGATAGAGAAAATCTCACCAGAGATATCTCCTTTTAGTCGTAAAGATTTAACAAAGCTAGAAAAAGATTTAGGTAAAGCTAAAAAAGTAATTAATAATACTTTTTCTGGACAAAAATATGTTCAATTTGAAGAAATGAATAAATCTTTATCTAAAGTAGGAGTAAATCTTAAAAATGTTAATAGTAAAGTCTTACAAATTAATAGAGCTGAAAGCATGGTCGGTGGCGTAGCTAGTAAATATAAACAAATGGCACAAGAAATAAGCGTAGCGGGAGCAATGCATAATAGATTAAATAAATTTGTAGGAACTTTTACAAAGTTAGTTAGTTTTAAAGTTTCAATCGCCGCTTATCAATTTATTACGCAACAGTTCAGAGAAGCTGTAGAATTCACTAAAGAATTAGACAAGACTTTAACTGAAATTGCTACAGTATCAGGTGCGTCAAGAAAGCAATTAGGTAAATACGCAGTTGAATTTAATAAAATGGCGGAAGAAATGGGTCGTACAACTAATGAAATGGCTAAAGCTTCAGTTATCTTCTTTAGACAAGGTAAGGCAACTGCGGAAGTAATGGAATTGGTTGAAGCTACAACTATTGCCGCATCAATTGCACATACAGAAATGGCTCAAACATCAGAGTACTTAACTGCTACTTTAAATGGTTTTAAACTTGAAGCAGTGGAAGCTATGTCTGTAGTAGATAAATTTTCTGCTATTGCAGCAAATGCTGGAACATCTTTTGAAGAATTAGCGATTGGTTTAACTAAGGTTGCATCTGGAGCAAACAATGCTGGTATCGATCTTGATCACATGATGACTTATATAGCTACAGTTTCTGAAGCAACAAGAGAAACAGCTACAAATATTGGTACATCTTTCAAAACTATTATTGCTCGTTTTAGAGGTGTTACTTCAGAAGGACATGAATCTGCGGCAACTCTTAACTCTGTAGACAAAGCTTTACAAAGTTTAGGAATTTCACTTAGAGGTCCTGATGGACAATTAAGAGATTTACAAGATGTATTAGGTGAATTAGGACAACAATGGGGAGATTTAGATACAAATACTAAAGCTTACATTGCAACAGTAGCAGCTGGTACAAGACAACAAAATAGATTCATTGCATTAATGGAAAATTATGATAGAAGTTTAGAAATCTTAGCGATTTCGTTAAATAGTGCTGGAGCAGCACAAGCTCAATTTGGGGAGTTCTCTAAAGGTATTGAATTCTCAATTAATCAATTAAGAGCATCATTAGAAAGATTATGGTCTAGTCTAGTTTCTAGTCAAGATATTAAATTTCTAGTAGAAGGATTAACAAAAATAGTTAAAGCTTTAACTTATTTAGGTGAGAGTTTTAGTCATATAGCATTATTTGCTATTGGTTTTAACAAAATTCTTACTAAAGTATTTACTGGAATGGTTGTTGGTTCTACAGATATTTCTAATTTAACTAAAAAAATACAAGTACATGGTGGTTCAATTAAAAAATTAACTGCTAGTTATAAAATATTATCGCACCAAAGAAATAAAATGAAAACTGATAAATTTGCTCAACAAGTTTTATCTGCGAGTGAATTTGAAAGATATGCAACTGGAGTGCGTCAAGCAGGAGATGCTTATTTAGAAGCAAGCGAACCTTTAAAGCAAGCTACTGCGCAAATGAAAGCTTTTACTTTACAATCTGAAGAAGCTGATGCTATAGTAAAAGATTTTGCAAAAAATTATAATAAAGTTGCGAAAGGTAAATCTTTATTTGGAAAAGAAAAACAATTAGAAGATTTAGTAGGAAAAAGAGCAGTAGATCCTAAAACTTTAGAAGTTAATGAAAAATTATTAAATGCAAGAATACAAGAAAGAAATTTATCAATAGAAGATACTGCTAGATTAAAAAGTAATTTATTATTAGCACAAGAAAAATTAGGATTACAAAAAGATATTACAGAAGAAACAAAAAATATAAAAGCAATAATGCCTGAATTAGTGAAAGATGAAAAAGCAGCAAAAGAAGCTTTAAGACAAGAAGTTGTTTTACAAAAGAAAAAAACTGCTGAACTTCAAAAACAAAGAAAATCTGTTGCTCATGCTAAATTGGCGGCAATAGGAACTTTAATAGTAGTTCAAGGAATTGCTAGCGCTATTTCTGAAGGTGATGGAACAATAGAAGATACAAGAGATAGAGTATTAAAACTTACTAATTCATTAGCAAGCATGGCTTTAATAATGTCTCCAGAACCTATAACTAAAGCTATTGCAGCTGGAGTTTTAGTTGCGGGAGCGATAGTTACTAAATTTTGGAAAACTAACACTGAAAAATTAAAAGAATATAGAGATGAAATAGATGAGTTATCACAAAATTTACAAGTTTTAGGTGATATAGATAAGAGTTATGAAGAATTAAGAATTAAAGCTGCTAGAGGTGGTATAAAATTCTTAGATGAAGATGAACAAAAACAATTATTTGATTATATGCAAAGAATTGCAAATATAGATAAAGATTTAGTTATTGATTATTCTGTAGAAGGTAGACCTATTATTGATTTAACAAAATCAATAGATGAATTAATAGAAGCTCAACAAGAATTAGTCAGACAAAATAAACAAAATATTGTTAGTTCAACAGAATTAAAAGAAATTTGAGAAGAAACAACAGAAGCAGCGTTAAAAGCACAAGAACTTAAATTTCAAGCACCTAGAGGTGGCAGAAGTACAGTTCAACGTGGTAGAGAAGGTTCAAAAACATTTGGTAAAGAAATAGGTTTATCTTTGCAAGATTTTGCAGAAGAGAGTAAAAAAGCTAGAACTGAAGCTTTGCTAGATATGATTCCTTTTTTAAAAACTGAAACAACAGAATTTAAAAAAATTTTTATAGATCAATGGTTAAAAATTTTTGATGTAGATAGCATAAGAAATGAACTTGGAACAATTTCTGATGATTTCTATAATATGGTAAGCAATAGTTTAGGAGAAGCAGCAAGAGAAGGTGTATTAAGTTCAGAAGATGCAGATAAAATTGTAGATAATATTTTAATTACTCTTGGAGAATCATTCGATTTAACAGAAGAAGAATTAGCATTTTTAGATGGTCTTTTTGTAGAAGAATTAAAAAATAGATTCACAATTCTTGCAGAAGAAGTAGCTGAAGCTATGGTTTCAATAGCTGGATTATTAACATCTTATGCAGATTTAGAAAAATCTACTAGCAAATTAAAAGATGCTAAACAAAAATTAGTTAATGAAGAAAAATTAGAAACTGAGGAAGTTTTAGCTTTAGTTGAAGAATATGGTTCATTAATTGAATATTTAGATTTAACTGCAGACAATGCTGGAATTACAGCTGAAGCATTAGATGAAGCATCAGACATCCTAGTTCAAGCAGAAATAGAAACTGCTAGAGCAAAATTAGAAGGAGTTACAGCTACATTAAAAGCTGCTGAAGCAAATTCAGAACAAATTCTTAGTCTTTACGCATTAGCAGCAGCTCAAAGAGAAACTATTCCTTATTCATTAGCTTCAATGGCATTACAAGCTAAAGCTGCTAAAGATAATATTGCTTCTTTAAAACAACAACAAAGAAATATTAGAACTTTTATTGCGGAATTAATGAATTATACTTTAGAAGTAGAAAGATCTACTGAAGCTCAAGATTCTTGGACTGCTAGTATTAAAAAGTCAGCTTTGGAATTTAAAAATATGAATGAATTATTAGAAACTTCTAATGAAGAATTAACAAATTTAAGAAATGAAATTAAAAGTCTTGAAGAAGACATGAAAGATGCTGATTTAGGAACTATTTCTACTTTAGAAGCACATATGGAAGCTTATGACAAGTTAAGAGGTGTTTTAGAAGGTCAATTAAATTTACAAGATAATTTAAAAGAAGAAGCATTAGAAGGATTAACTCAAGTTCTTGGTATTTTAGAAGAAGATATTCCAGGAATTGATATTAATGATATCATTGTTGACGGTAAAGTAGATGATACTAAATTTAATAATTTAGTTAATTTTGCTAAAGAACAAGTTAATAAATTAAATGAAGAGTTAGCTTTAGGAAGAGGAACGAAAGCAACAGAAAATCAAGTTAAAATTTATCATACTTTAATTAATGAAGTTGAAAGTTATAAAGACGCGATTGAAAAATCTGATATTGCTATTGATAAAGTTAATGACAATTTAGAAGATACAAGAAAAAAACAACAAGAGTATTATGAGAGTATTCTTATAAATACTTTAACTTATATAGAAGATGCGCTTAAACAAAAATTTGAGAAAGCATTTGAAGACATACAAGAAGCACACGATAAATCTGTGGAAGCGATAGAAGATGAACGAGATCTTTGGGATGAAATTTTAGAAAAACAAAAAGAAAGATTAAATATAGAAAAAGAATTAAGAGAATCCGAAAAAGAAAGAAGAGATTTATTAAAGGATATTGGAGAAAAACAAGCTGAAATTAATAAATTATCTTTAGATGACTCTTTATTTGCTAAGAAAAGAATTAAAGATTTAACAGGTTTAGTTGAAAAAGATAAAGCTAAATTAGAGGACATTGAATATGATACAACATTTGATGCTAGAATTGCGGCTTTAGATCAGTTAGATGCAGTAAAACAAAAAGATTTTGAAAAAAGACTTGGTGGATTAGAAACTTATTTGCAAAGCCAAGAAATTAGATTTGAAACTTTACTTCAAGAAGGTAACTTAGAAAGAATGGCAGCAGCTCTTCTTAGAGGTGCGAAATTTAAAGTTATAGGTGATGAAGTTATTGAGTTAAATGGATTAATAACAGAACTTGGAGAAGAACTTGAAAAAACTGGTACAAGAAAACAATTAGAAGGATTCAATACCTTTAAAGAAGAATTAGAATTAACTAAAGATATTTTAGCTGAAATAGGAATGACTTATGAAACTGTAATTATTGATTGGAGTCAAATAGATTCTAAGAATTTAAAAGATTTTGAAGCAGACATAATTAGTGCAGCAGATTTAGTAGGAAGTTCTTTCTCAAGCAATATTTTAGATGAATTTAAAGTTGGTACTTCTTCTCTTGTAAATGAAATAGGATTAAAAGCTGAAGAGATGACTATAAAGATTGGTGATCATGCAAATTCTGTTGTTAAAATTTATAGAGATATGATTGTTGATATAAATAAAGCTGTAGCAGCATTAGGAGAAGAATTAGAAGAAATTCCTGATAAAGTAGGAGCAATTCCTAGTATTTTTGATAGATTATATGCAATGGCAGATGAAGAAACTAGACAGTTATTGCTTGAAGCTGGAGTTATTAATATTGAAGCTAAAGAAGTTATATTATCTACAGAGAAGAGATTTCCTGAAGATAAATTTACTGATTATCCAACTCCAGGAGGTCCAATTATTATGCCACCGAAAGATTCTTCTAATGGATTAACTCCAGACGAAATAAAAGCACTTGAAGCACTATACGGTAGCGCAAATGGTAATTTTGTTGAACAAGATGGATTAACTTTTGTACATGGTGAAAGTAGTCCTGAATGGATTTTTAATTCTTCACAATTAGAGTCAGTTATAGAAATGACTAATATGAACATGATAAAAAGCTTAGCAAGTCTTAAATTAAAAGCTCCAATCGATAGTAGCGAAGTTATAATTAAGAATTTAATTAATATTGAAGGGAATGCAACAGAACAAACAGTAATAGAAATTAAAAAATTAGCTAAACAAATTGCACCATATATAGATAAACGAGTGGTTAATAATATTAAGAAGAGATAAGAAGAGAAGATAATTCTCTTCTTTTCTTGACTTTTGAGAGGAAGGATGATATAATGTTTACAGGAACAGATTTTAGTTATAATGGTATATTAGCTAGTAGTTTTGGATTATTAGTTGTAAATGTTGGAAGTAAAGATTCTGATAGACCATTCGGATTACAAAGAGAAATAAGAGAAACAAGTAGAATAGATGGAAAAAATTCTTATCATGGATTAAGCAATGAACCATTAGAATTTACTATTACTTTAGCAAGAGAAGAAGAATGAGATTTAGCAACTAGAAAAGATGTTGTAAAATGATTATTTCAAAATAATTATAAAGAATTAATTGATACGGATCATCCTACTGTAATATATAATGCATTAATATATTCAGATAGTGAAATATTTACAGTTGGTAATATACCAAGATATATTACTTTAAATATAAGAACAGATGCTGCTTGAGGTTGAACACAAAGCTATGAATATGAACATGATTGTGATACAACTTTAGATATTCAAATTACTAATTTAACTAATTTGAATATGCCAGTTTATACAGAAGTAGAAGTTACTTTAGAATCTGGTAATAGTTTTGAGATTCAATTTGATACTGATAAAGTATTTAAATTTATGAATGCAACTTATGGTGGAGATACTTATACATTAGTTATAGGAGAAACAATCTATGTAAACAATGATAAAAAAATAATTCTTTCAGACCAAACAGGTTCTGAAGATAAAAGAATAAAGAATTTTATTAAAAGCGATGCAACAAAAGAAAGAAGTGATTGGTTTTATTTAACAGATGGAGTTAATGATATTACTTTAATAGGTAATGCAACATTTATAATAAGAGTTAAATACCCAGTTATGATTTAGAGAGAAAGGAGAAATAAATGTTAGGAGATATAAATTACCTAATTGGTCCAATAGAATATGAATTAATGCTAACTAAACCAAATAAAGAACCGATAATTGCTATCTCTAATGACTATGGGAAAGTATATAATCCTTCAATGATTGCGGTGGATGAATTTAGCTTTAATATAGATAAATATTATTCAGATGGAAGTATAAATGATTCATATAATAAAATTAAAGAAAAATTATTAATTAGATTAAATCAGCAAGAATTTTTTGTAATTATTGGCATAGAAGAAGATGAAGTAAATGGAATAAAAGAAATTATTTGCTATTCTTTAGAATTTGAACTTAGTCAAAAATTTATTCAAGTTTATGAAGTTACTTCAGCGAAACTTTATAGTGATAATTCAGACATTCCAGGAGTAATGAATTTAATTAATTCATTAGCGCCATCATGGACAGTAGGAACGATAGATTCAGAAATTCTTACAAAATATCGTTCTTTTGATGTAAGTAATATTGATATTCGTAGTTTTATTATAAAAAATATTCAAGAAGCATACGGATGTATTGCTATTTTTAATACAGACGATAAAACAATAGATTTTAAATTATTAGAAAATATAGGAACTAACAAATCTTTGTATCTATCTACAGAGAATTTAATAAATGAATTAACAAGAAATAGAAAATTAGAAAATTTAGCTACTAGAGTGTATGGATTTGGTTCAGAAGATTTAACAATGAATACAGTAAATCCTAATGCGGGAAAAAGTTATATTGATAATTGGTCTTATTTTAGAAATAGAGATTGGATGTCTCAAGGATTAATAGATGCTCTTGATGCGCATGATGTAATTGTTGCGGCGAATATCACAGAATTTCAAACTGTATTAGCTGAGTATCAAGCAGAGTTTGAAGATAAGTATGGTTCAAATACAAACAATACTTTATTAGCAACATTAATTTCAGGTACGAATATTACATTTGATGATAATGCTTCTGATTTAGATAGTTACTATAATGGTTGGGAATTATTGATTGACGCACCAAGTTCAACGAATTTAGATTGTGTAGGTCAAACTGCTACAATAGTATCATATAATGGTACAACTAAAATTGCAACGATAGATTCTGCGTTTTCAATTGTGCAACATACTTATCAAACAGTACAAGTTACAGTTATAGATATCCCAGAAAATCCAGTAGGAGAAGAAGTTTATGCAGAAGGCGTTTATTTTATTTCTGAAGATATCGGTAATTATAGATTTTTACAAGTAACTTTAAGTAAACAAGCTTATTTCCAAGAATATGAAATAGCATTAATCGCGAAGCATGCTTCAATAACTCCAACGCAAGATGATTTAGATGAATTAGCTGAAACTAGAACTCATTTAGATTATTGGAATGGACAAGTAACAACTTATCAAGCTTTAGTTGATGCTAATGATACAGTACTTGATACAAAAACTACAAGATTACAAGAATTAAATGTTATAATGGATATAGAAACAAATCTAACATTTGCGCAATTGCAAGAGTTAGATCCTTATATAATTGAGACAACTCATACAAATACTACGATTATAGATGAAACTGATTTATATGATGAAGTTAAAGAAATATCTGATAGAATGGCTTATCCTAGATATGAATTTAGTTTAAATGCGGCAGATTTTTTAAAAATGGTTGAATATCAACATATAAGACATAGACTTAATACTGGAGATATAATTAATGTTAAAGTTTCTGATACAGAAGTTGTAGAAGTTAGATTATTAAGTTACACTCATGATTTTGATGAAGATGGATTAGAAATGACTTTCTCTTCTGTAAATTCAATTCTTGATGCAACTTATGAATTAGCTGAAATTTTAAATAGCACTTCTAGTTCAGCGAATACACTTAATGTAGAACGTTTTAAATATAAAACATATATAGATAATGATCAAAATACGATTTATCAATTTATGAACAGTTACCTTGATGCAGCCAATAATGCAGTTAAAGCGGGTAATAATCAAGAAGTAATAATTGATAGAACAGGTATTACAATGAGAGAATTTGATCTTCTTACAGGTGGTTATAAAGATAGCCAAATGCGGTTAATTAATAATACAATTGCTATTACTGATGACAATTGGAATACCGTTAAAACTGCGATAAGTCCAACTGGAGTTTTTGCAGATGTTTTAGTTGGTAGAGCAATACTTGGTACGGAATTTCAAATTGAAGCAGCAGATGGAACTTTTACAGTTGATGATTTAGGGACTGTAATTAAAAACATGTCTTTAACAGCAGTTAAGGATGAAGGATTAGGAACAGAAAGAAAAATAGTATTAAATGATACAGACGTAATTAGAGTTTCTATTGGTGAAGTTGACAAATTATGGATTGACTCTAGTGGGGATTTAAATATAACTGGTAATATTAATATGAGCGCAAGTTCTACAATTTCTTGGGATAATATCACAGATGGAGATATTGAAGCTAAAGCAGCAGCGTTCGATGGAACTACTTATTCAACGTATATAGGAAGTGACGGAATTTATACAGGTACTTTAATTGCTAATAAAATATTAACTGGTACTCTTGGTGCTCCTGGTTCAACTTTAACTTTAACATCTAATGTTGTTATTGGTTCAGGTTTTTCAATTGCTTGGACAGATGTTACTAATTCAGATGCTAGTGCAGTCCTTGCATATGAAGGAACTTATATAGATGGAAATGGAGTTTATACTGGTGAAGTCAAAGCAGATAAACTTATAGGTCATGAATTATATATAGGAGATCCATTGGATCTTTATACTACAAGATTTATTGAATTTTCAAGTGGAATAAAAATTATTTCAGACTCATCTGGAACAGGGATTTTAAAATTTACAGCAGATAGAACTGATATATGTTATGATGGCAATTATTTAAATATAGGTCATAATAGCATGGTTGGTGATATTGTTTGTCAAGGAGATTGGGATTTTACCAATGCTACTGTATCAGGAATTTCTAGTGGAGTTGGTGGTTCTAATAGTTTTCTTGGTAATGGAAGTGGAAGAACAGTAACCCATGGGTTAGGGAGTACTCCTTCTTCTGTTACAATAACTGCTGATGGAGATCCTAATGGATGGTTAGGTGAAGTTTGAGTTGGTTCAATAGGTGCTACTACATTTATAGTTTATAATAGTGGAAACTATATTGGAAATTTTAGATGGATTGCAGTATAACATAATTTATTGTGTTATATCAGCAATTTTGATATAATATGTATGAATAAAGAATTAAAGAGAATAAAAGGAGGATAAATGATGAAGTGGAAATGGATGCCTGCAGCAGCATCACTATTGTTAACAGAAGATTGTAATTTAAGATGCACTTATTGTTTCGAAAAGCATAATAAAAAGAAAATGAGTAATGAAGTTGCACTTAAATCTTTAGAATTTTTATCTAATAATGCGATAGAAAATAAACAAAATTATTTTTCAGTTACGATGTTTGGTGGAGAACCATTATTACAACCAGATTTAATGGAATTTATTTTTAAAAATGGACATCGTATTGCGCAAGAAAAGAAGATTCATTTTTCTGTAACAATAATTACTAATGCAACAATTATGTCTGATAAAATTTTTAATATGCTTTCTTATTGGAATACTAAAATAAGTTTAAGTGTTCAATTATCAGTAGATGGAAAAAAAGAAAGTCATGACTTATATAGAATTACTGCGGCTGGGATAGGAAGTTTTTATTTAATTGAAAAAAATATTCCTAAATTTAAAGAAATTTTTAAAAATAATCCAAAGTCATTAAATATTCATGGAGTTATTAATAAAAAAACGTTACCAAAATTATATGAAAATTATAAAATGTTTAGAGAAGAATGAGGATTTTCAAGAATTTGGTTTTTAATATTACAAAGTGAAACAGAATGAAGTTATGAAGATGTGGCAATTTATGAAGAAAATTTGCGATTAATAGCAGATTACCAATTGAATATTGTTAGAAGAGAAGGCAATATAGATGAAATTCGTAATTATGCGCCAATTGATAAATGTTTAAGTTTTGAAAGAAATTTAAGTAATTCTCCTTGTGGAGCAGGTAAAAATTTTGTAACAATAACTGCAAATGGAGAAATTTATCCATGTCATCATTTTTATTTTAATGACCCTAATAAAGAAACTAAAATAGGAGATCTTGATAATGGTCTTGATGAAGCAGCTAGAAGAATTTATATAGATTATGATGGAACAGATTTAACTTGTGAAAAAAATTGTCCTAATAATAGTTGTTATAGATGTATAGCACAAAATTGGACAGATAAAGGAAGTATTTTTTCTCAAATTAAGGGAATTAATTGTTTATTTTCAGGAGTTGAGAAAAAAATACAAGATTATACATTGAAAGAGTTGAGAAAAATGGGGATATTTAATAAAAGTAACCAAAAATCAAATAATCCTAATTGTTTATGTGATTTAAGAAGTGGAGAAAATCAATCAAATCAATCAAATAATTCTGATTGTTATTGTGATTTAAGAACGGGGAATAGTCAAACAGAAGGAGTTGGTTGTGGTAATAATGTAACTCCTAAAAATAATCAATCTAAAGAATCAGATTGTTATTGTGATTTAAGAACTGGAAATACTCAAACAATTTTTCCAGAAGGAGAAAAGCAAATGTCTTGTGAATTGAATGATGAGAAAAAATCAAAAAAAGAAATTGATATAATTCTTATTAATCAACTTGCTGAAGCAGTAATAAAAATTATAGATGAAATTGAAGAAATTAAAAAGAAAATAGAATAGGAGAATATAATGGGATATAGTTTAAGATCTGTTGCCAATGCTATAGCAGCGAATGGTGGATATGATATGACTCTTGATGCAGCATCGAAGTCATTACAAACTTTAAAAAATCTTATTCTTGATACTAATTCTTTCAGAGAAAAGAGTACATCTTTATGTGAAACATATGTGTATGTAAATGCAAATTCAGCAAATGATTCGTTCGGGGGAATTTCAGGTAAAATTAGTGAAATTATTGATTGCTCTTGTAATAGTGTTACCCCTACTTGCGATTGTCAAGATAGGACATCTGCTCCTGCTTGTACGTGTGATATGGATTATACTTGTGATTGTGAGTTAAGAACTGGAGAACCAACTTGTTTAACTGAAATTACATGTGATTGTCAATCTAGATTTACTGCTGATTGTACTTGTGATAATAGAGTTGGAGATTGTAGTTGTCAAAGTAGGACATCTGTTCCAACTTGCACTTGTGATGTAGAAGATCCAGATACTTGTGATTGCCAATCTAGAACATATTTACCAACTTGTGAATGTAATACTCTTGCAGCATGTAATTGTCAGAGTAGAACAGGTTCATCTTCTTGTACTTGTAATACTGATTTAGGAGGAACTTGTGATTGTCAAGCTAGAACAGCAGTTCCGGCTTGTACTTGTAATGTACAAGATACTTGTGATTGCCAATCTAGGACATATACACCAACTTGTACTTGTAATGTAGAAGATCCAGATACTTGTGATTGTCAAGCTAGAACAGCAGTACCAACTTGTACTTGTGATGTTAATCCTTATTGTGATTGCGATACCAGAACCTATGCACCAACTTGTACTTGTGATGGTAGAACTGCTACATGTGATTGTAATACTAGAACTGGTTGTATATTATTGATAGCTTGTAATTGTCAATCTAGGACTTATGCTCCAACTTGTACTTGTGATTTAAGAACAGGTATTTGTACATGCGAGAATAGAACTAGTGAACCAGCTTGTGATCTTAATGTACCAGGAAGTTGCACATGTGAGAATAGAACTTATGCACCAACTTGTACATGTAATGCAAGAACAAATACTTGTGATTGTGTAGATAGAACTAGTGAACCGGCATGTACTTCTTATACAGCTCCATACTGTACTTGCCAATTTAGGACAGGTGATCCAACTTGTCTTTGTAATTTAAGAACAGCTTCTTGTACTTGTCAGTCAAGAACAGGACAACCTGAATGTGATCTTAATATACCAGGCAGTTGTACATGCGAGAATAGAACTGCGATACCTAGTTGTACATGTAACATTGATGCATATTGTGACTGTGAAAGTAGGACTGGAGAAGTAAGTTGTTATTGTGATTTAAGAACAGATTCTTGTGAATGTGTTGGTAGAGGAACTCCTGATTGTACGATAAATTTTCCAGCATGTACTTGCGAATCAAGAGATGCGGTACCTACTTGTGAATGTGATATTGATCAAACAGCTACAGACATTTTCAGTGAATAAAAGGAGAGAAAAATGGAGAGATATGTTGTGCATGTAACTAAAAGATGTAACTTAGATTGTTTTTATTGTTATGAAGATGATAAGAGCAGTATTTATTCTTGAAAAGAAATTAAATATTTTATAGATGAAATAATAAAATATGCTAAAGAACCTTTTTCTATTGAATTCCTTGGTGGAGAACCTTGTTTAGAAACAGGATTGATGTTAAAAGCTATTAATTATTTTAAACAAAAAACAAATTTAATTGATAGTTTTGGTATTACTACTAATGGGACTATAGTAGATACAAACTTATTGCAAATTTTAAAAGAGAATAAGAATGTTTATATAGGGATTAGTTTAGATGGGACAAAAAATATGAATCAGTTTAGAGTTTTTAAAAATACTAAAGATAATTCATATGATAAAGTAATAGAATCTATTGAAGTATTAAAAGAAAATGGGTTTATAGATAGAATAAGTATTCATATAGTAACTCATTTATATAATGTTTATTTATTACATCATGGGATAAAGCATCTCCAATCTTTAGGAATTAAAAGAATTGGAGTTGGTACAATAGAAAAAACGATGGAAATTGATGATATGTACGTTAAAACTTTTGTTTCAGAATTTAAAAAAATATCAAAAGATATTGCTAAAGGGATAATAACAGTTCATATAGATTTATTAGATTATTTAAAACCAAAATCTGATGTTAGACATTATATATATGACAAAGGGAAAATTGTAGGAGAAAGTTATGGCAGAGCTAAAGACGATATAACAAATAATAAAAATAATTTTAATATTATTGCTCCAGGTTCACCATTCTCAGATATGATATATAATTTAAGAGAGACGGTTTATAATAATCATAAACAAATATTATTAAAAGAACAAAAACGAAAAGAATTTTATAAATTATGTAATATTATTAAAGGAAAGACAAGCTAAAATGCTTGTCTTTTTTTATAAAATATGATATAATAAAAGAGTAAAGAATTATAGATTATAAGGAGGACACAATGTTAATTAAAATGTCACAAGAACAAATAAATAATTTAATGAGTTTATTAGATAGAGTTGAAATTAAAGGTTTTAAAGAAATACAAGTTATGACAGATATAGTTAAATCTCTTCAACAAGCAAGACCAGAAGTTGAGTCAGATAAAGCAAATATTAAGAAATAATTTGTATAAAAATTTAGAAAGGAGAGATTAGATGCCTAGTAATTCACCAAATTTTAGTTTTTTTATATATGATTCAACTGCAGATGAAGCTTCTTTATTTAAAGATTATATTGATCATATGGCTGATAACTTTGGTATTTTAGATGATATAATTGTAGGAGAGATTACGGATATAACTCTTACAACTCCAGCAAACGGAGAACTTCTTATATTAGATACAGGAGTATGGATTAATAAGACTTTGGCTGAAGCAGGAATTTCTGCGACCGGTCATACGCATACAGCTAGTAATGTTACAGATTTTGATACAGAAGTAGGCAATCATACTGATGTTGCAGCGAATACTACACATAGAGGTATAACTGCGGGAAATCCTCATGGTGCGGAAGTAGAAGATTTAAGTGATGTAACGTTAGCATCAGCTGGAGATAAAGAAATGTTAACATACAATACTAGCGGTGGTAATTGAATAAATAGGACTGCGGCTGAAGTAGGATTATCTGAAACGGGACATACTCATGCAGCTAGTAATATTACAGATTTTGATACTGAAGTAAGTAATAATAGTACAGTTGATACGAATACTACTCATTCAGGAACAACAACTGGAAATCCACATAGTTTAGATATGGATGATTTAGATAGTGTTTATTTTGGAAAATATAACAGTTTAACAACTGATGATTATTTAGTATATGATGGAACAGATTGAGTAAATGGACCATTTGATATTAATGCTATATCTGATGTAACAATTTCATCATCAACTGATAATGAAGTATTAGCATATAATAATGCAACTTCTAAATGGATTAATCAGACCGCAGCAGAAGCGGGGTTAGCGACTGCATCAGATGTTAGCGTTTTACAAGCATATGGAACAATTAACACAAAATCAGCCTCGTCAACATTAGCATTAACAGATGCAAATGATTTTATTAAATGTACAAGTGCAACAGCTATGAATCTTACAGTTCCACCAAATTCAAGTGTGGCATTTACTATAGGGACTGTAATTGATGTATTAAATTATGGTGCTGGAGTAGTTACAATTGTAGCAGGGAGTGGAGTAACGTTGCGTTCAATTGATAGTAATTTAGATATAAGTGGACAGTATGGCGGAGTTACACTTAAAAAGTTAGCTACTGATGAATGGTCAGTTATTGGAGCATTAGAATAGGAGGGATACTATGGCACCATTTATAAAATTTGGAACATTCGCGGCACAAATAACGAATACTTTGATTAAAGGAACCCCTTTAACTATCGATATTTATTCTCCTGATTGAGCACCAGTAGCAGCTAGACTAACAGATACTACTGCTATTCTTGTAGTTTCTGATGTTCAAAGTCGTGGAGATGCATATGTTATAACAGAATCAAATTTGAGCTTATCTAAAGGAACAGTAGAGGAATTTGCTACTGGGATTAGTAGTTGCAAAGCTCCAACTGTATGTACTTTAACAAGTACAAAAGCTTTAACTACATTTGAAGATGATAGTGATTCAGATTATGCTAAAGGATGTGTTTTAGATATTTCAGGAACAACTATAACTGCTGGCACCGTCCAGACATTTGGATCAATATCCTCTCAGTATCATTCAAACGCTAGAATAACAGATTCTACTGTCCTTGCTGCTTATGGAAAAGGTTCAAGTGAAGGTGGAGATATTGTAGTTTTAACTATTTCAGGAACAACTATAACTGCGGGAACTATTGTGAATTTTTCACCAGGAATTACAGTTTATAATACGAATGTTATAATGTTAACAGCTACAAAAGGGATATTATTTTGGAGACCTACAGGTTCTTTATTGCGTGTGCAAGTTGTTAATATTTCAGGAACTACTATCACTTTAGGAGCAACTTCTTATGCCTTAACAGAAACTGCTGCTTATTTCATTCCGACTAGATGGACACAACCAATCTCTACGAATGGAGCATTATATATGTATAAAGATTTTTGGGATTCTTTAGTGGTTGGATTAATATCAGTAAGTGGTGATGTAATAACAGCAGAAGATACTATCACTCCTATATCAAGTATATCAGGTATTGGCGGAATAGGGAAGTTATCTGACACTAGAATGATAATAGCTTATTATGATTCAACTCCTTTAAAATCAGAAGCAATATTAATTGAAATAACAGGAACGAGTTCATTAACTACAGGAGATAGTTTAGAATTCCCAGATACTTCGGATGCGAATAATCAAAGTGTAACAGCTATAACTTCTAGTGTTGTTATAATAGCTTATGATGATGAGGATACAGATGATACAGAGATTATAGCAATAGAATATACAGGAGCATAAAGTATTATAAAAATATTATAATTTTAATTATATTTAAAAATATAAAGATAAGAAGACATTTTGTTTAATAAATTAATATTATATATAGAAAGGAGGGATTAGATGCCACAAAATACACCTAATTATGGATTAAAAAAATATAGCACTATCATAGATGGTCCAGAAATATTTGATAATTATATAGATGATACATCAAATAATTTTGAAATTATAGATACTGAATTAAATAGAGTAGAAGTTCAATCTGATTTTTATAAAGCTGGTTGAGATGATAACCAAACTTATCCAATTTTAAGTTTTGATGATTTAACTAGGACTTTTACAGTAGAAGGGAATGGTGCAACTTATTGGATTAATAATGTTCATTATTCTTTAGATATAGATGCTTCTATTCAAATTCCGGCAATTGAAGGAGTTCATTTTATTTATTTTACTAGCAGTGGTATAGAAACTTCTACTACAGAATGACCTTTTAATAATGAAGTATGTCCTATATCTATTACTTATTGAGATAATACTAATTTAAAAAAGATTGGGTTAGGATATGAATTTCATAAATGAAGAATGGATCCAAGTCTTCATCATTATTTACATGATACACGTGGAACAGTATATAGCGAAGGTCTTGGTGTTACTCAGGTATCATCAACTACAATAAGAGTTGGTACAGGAACTATATTTGATGAAGATATAGAATTAAGAATAGGAGACAATATAGGGAGTAGTCAAGTATTAAATCCATTGAGCAGTCCTATTGTTTATAGGATAGGAGAAGATGGAGATCTTAGATTAATTACAGCAAGTACTGACGTATGTTATCTTAATCCAGGTCCAGAAATAAATACTTTTAATGGAAGTATTTGAGAAATGACATCTGTAAGTAATAATAAATATTTTTGTTATTGGTTACTTGCAACGAATGATTCAAATTTTCCAATAATTTTAGTACCAGGTCAAGTAGAAGGAGGAACATTAAAAGAAGCAGATGAATTGAACACTTTAGCAGGAATGCTTTTTGGAAATATTCATTTTGCAGAATTTGTTGTTTTATCAAGAGTTATGATGTTAGCAACTATAAGTTCTTATTCAATAGTACAAATAGATGATTATAGAACTTCAAATGTTGCAAGTTCTTCTATCGTAAGCGAAAGTGCTCCTATTGTAATGGATGTTTTACCAGACATTACTACTAGAGATGCACTTGAGAATCCATCTACGGGTAAACAAGTTCATATTATTGACGCAAGTGGAGATTCTAATGTCTACTCTAGCTGAGCACAGTATATTTACACAGGAGCGGTTTGAGTAAAAACCAATGAAGATGATATTAATACTTCTTTTGGGACTTTTTATCAAAAAGAAACAGATCCATACAATATGGTTACAACTGGGACAAGTACTTTTACAGGAAATAAAGTTGCATTAGTAATAACACAATCTGATATTCAAGGAGGAATAAGTCTTAATGGAGTAGATGGCAGACTTGAACATTCTGGAAGAGATACTAATTATCTCTTTAATGCTACTGCCACAGTTAGGGACCCTGATACTCCAAATATGAAAATTCATTTTATATTAGTTAAGAATGGAACAATATTTATAAATCCTTCAATGAGCTATGGTAGATTAGAATCATTAGGAGCTGCTATGAGTTTAGATGCAGCATCTAATGTAAATATGTCAGATGGAGACTATATAGAAGTTTTTTGTAAAACTGATAAATTAGATGGAGAATTTTGAGTTGATAGTATGCAATTACAATTAGTTCAAGTTCCACAATAAAAAAAATCACCCCTTAATTGGGGTGTAATTTTACTTTACGATTTTAATTTATTCCTTAGTTTTTCTAATATAAGATCAATTTCATTTATTATTGCTAAGCAATCTTGTATTTTTTTATCTTGTTTTTCTTTTTCTGAATCTTCAAAAAGTATAGAATAATCAATATTAAAATATTTACAAATTGCAACTGCATGAGCCATTGCTATTTTATCACGATAATTTTCATCTAATAATTTTTGAGCATCTCTTTTATTAGTCATGAAACCATTTTCACTTAGAATTGCTGGCATTGTAGTATAACGGATTACATAGAAAGCTTTTTCTTTAACACCTCTACTAATCATTCCTGTCGCTTTAATTAATTCATCTTGGACAAGTCTTGCTAGTTTTGGTCCCATGCTACTTCCGGGACAATTAAAAGTTTCTATACCAGTTACGCTATTCCATCCGCCACTACCAAAAGCATTGGCATGGATAGAAACAAAAATATCTGCATTCGTTTTATTTGCGTTTGAAACTATTTCACCTAATGGCATATCACGTGTTTCACTGCCAACTTTAATCACTTCAAATTGACCAGTTTTTAATAAAAGTTTTTCAATTCTTTTAACAACTGCGATATTAAAATAAAATTCTTTCATGTGGCTACCATCTATAAAATTTGGTGTACGTTTACCAGCTGTGTTCGGTCCATGACCTCAATTTAATGCTACTATATACATTGTACTTCACTCTCCTTTGGATATAAGATTCTTATATCTTATTATAACATAGTTTTTTTACTATGTCAAACAGGGCAGCTAAGAATTGCGGTTGAATTAGATTGGGCGAATATATTAAATCTTCTATCGATATTTTGAATATTATATATGGATAGAACTATGTCCAGTTTAAGAAAGGATAGTGAAATGTTCGAGAAATTTAAAAATTTAGAAACATCAAAAAAACTTATAACAATAGTTACTATAATATGAATATTGTCTATTATTATTGGTTTTGTTGGACTTTCATTTGGTTTTGATTTCATCACTATTATAAATGTTGTAAATTTAGATTTTTTAGTTATTCTTGGATACTATTTTACGAAAGCAGGAACTGAAAATGTTATAAAACTTACCAAAAGTTTTAAAATTGAAGAAACTAAAGAACCAGAAAAAAACATTTATGATGGAATGGATAATAAAAACAAACAAATGCTATAGGAGGGATAAAATGGGTGAATACACCAGTATTATTGTAGCGATAATAGCCTTTCTATCAAGTATTATCACAGCTTTTATTAACAACAGATATAGAAAAGCCAAGAGAAAGAAAAAGTTAAATAATAAATTAATAAATCATCCACTTCATCACCGCATAAAAAGTTATAAAAGAAGATTCCTTATTGATTTCATATTAGGAAACAAAGGAAAAGAAATGATTTTTAGAGATTTATTTATTAAAAAGTTTGAATTATGAGCAGATGCCTTATATGAGTTAGCGAAAGAAACGGATGATTGTATAGAGAATTGTCCTAACGCAGATAATTGCTCAATGATGGAAAAAAGAAATTTATTATGTTTTAATGAAACAATTGAAAAATTTAATGCATATCACTATGGTCCTGAGTATAGTGCGGAAGAAAGGGAAATTTTAGAGATTGTGATACAAAGATTTAATATTTGGCAAAGTCATAGACAAAGATTTTTAGAAGAACAAATTATAGATATTTGTAATAATTCCATGATGTATCCTACTTGCGAAAGAAAGCAAATTGCTATATTTGATATTTATATGGCGGTTTTTGCAATGACTCTGAATGATGCAATGAAAACAATAGAGTCTATTAATGGAGAATTAGATGGAAAGAGTTTTAGAGGACAAATAATTTAAGATAAGAGGTGAGTGATGCTAGATAATAAAACGATAATATTAGATATTGGATATATAGAAGATACCTCAAATAATCATAGTGAATTATGTCCTAAAGATTTTAAATTTAATATTAAAGTTATTAAACTTATTAAAAAAATTTTAGAATTAAATGGAGTAAATGTGGTATTAGCGCAACCTTTAAACTTTGATAAGATATCTTTAAAAGATAAAATTGCGTTAGAAAAAGAAGTAAAAGCGAATGGATTTATTTCTATTCAGATTAATAAAAATTTAAATAATAAATTTGATGATTGAATTTTTTATTGGCATACTTCACATGAAAGTGGTAAATTAGCTGCTTTTATAGATAGATCTTTAGATGATTATTTAAATAGTATTGACAGAGATATAACAGCATCAGCTCCTGGCTCTTGGAATGATTTTCAAATTTTGAAAGAAATAAATTGTCCAGTAGTAGTAATAGAATATAACCATATTTCTAAAAAATATTCTACTATAAAATATGCGTTATCTATTTCAGAAGGAATTATGCAATTTTTAGATATAAATTATATCTTAAAAATAAAGAAAAATAAATTAGTAATATTAATAGAAAAAACTATATATCTATTAAATAAATTATTAAATAAAATATTAGAAAAGGAGGAACATAATGATTAATTGGTCTTTAATTTTAGCTTTTTTACTAGTTGTTGCATTAGTTAGTTATTTTCGTTATGGAGCACCTTGGCTAAGAGCCAAAGGATTTGATTACTATAGTGAAGTTAATTTAGCTTTAATGTTTACAGGTTATGCTTTTAGAGATGAAAAAATAAAAAATATAGCGGAAATTGCTCTTGTAGTAGTGAAAGGATTAGAAGAACTATCCTTAACTGCGACTGAGAAGCATGAAGTAGCTATAGTTGAATTAAGTAAAGAATTAATGAATGAATTTGATTTAATATTGGATGATGAGGCTTTAGATTTGCTTGTAAAATTAGCAGTAACTATTTTACCTCCAACACACATTCAATCATAATAATAAAAATTACCTTAAAGGAGGAAAAGTTTTATGGCTGTAACTGCTAAAATGTACGGGAATGCTTTATTAAAAGCACTATCAAAAGAAATCGATTTTTTAGTTGATACTATTAAAGTTGCTTTATTAGTCACTGGTTACACACCTGATCAAGATGCACATATTTATTGGGACGATGTATCTGCTAGTGAAGTTTCAGGTACTGGATACACAGCAGGTGGAGATACATTAGTTGGTAAAGGTTTAACTTATGATGGACCATCTAATACAATTAAATTAGATGGGACTGATACGACTTGGTCAGCTTCAACTATTACTGCATATTATGCAGTTGTATATGTAGACACTGGTGTACCAGCAACAAGTGCTTTAATATGTTATATTGATTTCGGTCAAAATGAAATATCAAGCAATGGTGATTTCAAAATCACTTGGCATGTAGATGGAATTGCGACTATCGTAGCATCATAATCAACACAAATAAAGGATTATATTTTATATAATCCTTTTAAATTACATAAAATTAGATGAATGGAGGTGTAACATGGCTTGGGAATTTTTTGATTTAGGAGATCATTCGAATAAAACTTTAGGTACAATGAATGATGTAACTATAAAAAATTTAACTGATTTTCTTACTATAATTGTAAGTGCTATTAGTGCTATTAATAATATGGATACGGAAATACCTTCTATAGATACAATTAGAATTGTAAATATTTCTAATGAAATTGCAGCTTCAACAAGCGATGCAAAGACACCTACATTAAATTTAGGTTTAAATATAAGTGCAGAAGTATCAACTTTAACAGCAAGTACGAATGAACCTAATTTAAGTTTAGGATTAAATGTAATTAGTAATACTGCAAATTCTAGTACAAATGCAGAAGTTCCTATTTTAAGTTCAGGATTAGACATCAGTGCAGAAATTTCAGTAAATACTTCAGATGCAGAAGATCCTATTTTAAGCACAGGAGCAAGTATTGGTGCAGAAATATCAACATCAATAAATGATGCTGAGATACCTACATTAAATTTAGGTTTGAATATTAGCGCAGAAATATCAGTGTCATCAGTAGATATCCCTAGTGCAGTAATTACATCTATATTAGGAGCACCAATTTTAGCAGCAATTCAACAAGATTTTAACATAGAACTAACTTGGTAGAAAGGAGCAAGTAAATGGCTTTAATTAAAACTTTTACATTTACCGGCTCTTTAGAGAGTTGGGTAGGTACAGATGAAAACAGGGCGTATGCGGTTAATACATCAACAGATATTGGTTTTGATGCTCTTGGTCGTAATCAAGATGGATTACCAACTTGGGAATGGACTGGCACTTGGGAAGATTTAGGGGCTAGTGTTGGAGATACAATAACAGATTGTCAAATAAGTTTTGATGGTGAAGTTGATGGATATGAAACTGTAGATACTGCACAAGTAAAATTACAGATAACTGTTGCTAGTACTACATATGATTTATATACTTGAGAACCAACAACGACAGAATCTTATAGTACTAGGAATGGTTCTACTACAGATTTTGGTGGTACGTCAAGTGCATCTAATGCAACTATTACAATAACATTCGCTGGTAATTTAGATACTGGTAATAGTGCAACTGGAGCACTTTCTTTTAATATGGATAATGTTGCAATAAGCGTAACCGCAGAAACAGCTGTAGATGTTACAGCAGTAACTGCAACAATTACTCCAGTAGATGCACAAATTCCTACATTAAGTTCAGGATTGAATATTGCAGCATTGACTTCAACAATTACTCCGGTAGATGCACAAATTCCTACATTAAATGCGGGATTAAGTGTTAATGGAGTAACTGCATTAAATACGAATGATGCAGAAATTCCTACAATAATTTCAGAATCAAATATAAATATTAATGGAGAAGTTTCATTAAATGTAAGTGATGCGGAAATATCAGAATTAAATGTTGGATTAAGTATAGATGCAGAGGTATCAGCAGCAACGAGCAATGCAAAAGAACCTTCAGTATCAATAAATGAAACAATAAATGCGGAAATCGCAAATTCTAATATAGATGCGGAAATTCCTATTTTAAGTTCAGGGTTAAATATTAGTGCAGAAGTATCACCATCAACAAGTAATGCAAAAGAACCAATAATATCAATAAATGAAATAATAAATGCGGAAGTATCAACAAATACCTGTGAAGCGCATGAGGTAGTAGTTGTTACAGTTCTTGATGTAGATATAATTGCTGAAAAAGCTATATCTAATATTCAAGGAGAAAATCCTGTTATAGAAACAAAAAGATTTGTATCAATTGATTCAGAAGTTTCAACAGTTACAACTTCTGCAGAAGTCCCAGTTTTATCTACTTATTTAGATGGGTATATAATAGAAAGAAAAATTGGGGTAGGAAGTTGGGAACCTCTAAATAAAGTAACAAAAATTACTAGCGATTATTTAGATTTAAGTTTGGAGACTGGAGAGACTTATACTTATAGGATAAAAAGAGTAATTGGTACGAAGGAATCTGCTTGGTCTAATGAAGCACAAGTAACTATGGAATCTCTTGGAATAGAAGCTCCTACATCAGTTAACAATGTGAATGCAGAAGAACCTGTAATATCAGTAGAAATTGTTATAAATGTAAGTGCTATTAATGCTATTAATAATACTAATGCAGAAGAGCCTGTTATGAGCTCAATCAGAAATATAGATGTAAACGCTATAACTGCGAATTCAATAAATGATGCGGAAATTCCTATTTTAAGTTCAGGCTTAAATATTAGTGCAGAAACTGCAATTACAAATATTAATGCAGAAGAACCTGTAATATCAATAAGTGAAACAATGAATGCAGAAGTTGCAATAAGTACTTCAAATGCGGAAATACCAAATTTAAGTTTAGGTTTAAATATTAGTGGAGAGACTGTAATTGTAAATACTAATGCAGAAGAACCTGTTATGAGTTCAATCAGAAATATAGATATAAATGCCATAACTGCGACTTCTGATCAAAATGCGGAAGAACCTGTTATAAGTTCAATTAGAAATATAGATGTAAATGCGGAAGTTGCGAATTCAACAACTAGTGCTCATAGTCCTGCTATAGGTGTTACTGAACCTGTTGAAGTATTTGGTGAAGTTGCTATATCTAATAGTAATGCCAATATTCCTGATTTAAGTATTATTGTAAATGTATTTGCTGAAAAAGCTATTTCAAATACTAATGCTAATTCACCTGTTTTAAATGTAGGCACTACGATTGGAGCGGAAGTAGTAAGTGTTAATGCAAATGCAAATGCACCAGAAGTATCTATACATGCTACAGTTGAATCAGAATCAGCAAATTCTAACGTGAATGCGAATACACCTATATTAAATGTAGGTACTACAATTAATGGATTAACAGCTATCATAAATACGGATGCAGAAGAGCCCGTTATAAGTTCAATTAGGAATATAGACGTGAATGCTTTAACAGCAATTGTTAATTCTTTTGGACAACAACCTATAATAAATGCGGTTAGAAATACAACAATTAATAGTGAAATAGCTATGTCAAGTATAAATGCTAATGAACCTACTTTAAATGTTGGTGTTATGATTGAATCAGAATCAGCAAATTCTAATACGAATGCTAATATACCTATATTAAATATTGGAGTTATGATTGAATCAGAGTCAGCAAATTCTAATGTAAATGCAGAAATTCCTATTTTAAATATAGGTGCTACAATTAATGGATTAATAGCTATCGCAAGCACAGATGCGAAAGAGCCTATAGTAGAACCTATAAGAAATAAAGATATAAATGCTTTAACAGCAATTAATAATATAAATGCGAATATTCCTACAATGAGTTTAGGCTTAAATATTTTAGGAGAAGTAGCAATTAATAATACATTTGCTCAAGATTCTATAATAGATACTACATGGAATATTTATCTTGATGGAGAAGTTGCAATTAATGCCGTCAATGCGAATGAGCCTATACTATCTGTAGCAACTACAGTAAGTGGACAATTATCAACTTCTATTGTAGATACGAATGATCCTACTATATTTACTATTTGGAACCTTTCAGTAGATGGTGAAGTTTCAACGTCTAGCATAGAAGCTCTTATACCTTATGTAGGTATTACTATTAGTGCTGATGTAGATACAGAAGTTAGTAGTAATATGGCTGGTCCGTATCATCCAGATATTTATACAGAAATTACAGATGTTGGTTATATTTCAGTTGAAGTAATTACATGTTATACATTAGGAGATTATTTTGGAACGCAATTATTTGATATGCTTCATATTTCATTAGCAGAATTAATTTGTAATTTAACTACTAATACTAGTTTAATGGAAGAAATATCAGAATCTAGTTTAAATGCGAATATACCAGATATATCAACGGGAACAACTATTTATCCTCCAGTAATTTTAACAGTAGTTAAAGCGAACAAGGCTGCAATTCTAGCGATTGTAGATGATACATTGCCTAAGATATGGAAAGTTAAAGTATATGAAAAAATTAGAAAAATTATATTAAAAAGTGAATCTAGAAATATAAATATAGTTGAAGAAACTAGAGATTTGAAAGTTTATGCAGAGGAGGGAAGACATGACTAAAGTTACAATTGGAGACACAGTTAGACTTATTGTTGAATTTTATGATTTCGATGGAAATTTGATAGATCCGACAGATATAGTTATAACAATAGAAAACAAGCAAAGAGAAGTTTTAATAGAAATTCCACTTGATGCTGGAAGCAAATTGATAAACTCTGCAGGACTTACTCAAATAGGAAAATATTACTATGATTATACAACTACAGAAGTTGGTTTATTATACTACTATTTTCAAGGTACTATAAATGGAACAACAGGACTAAGAAATGGAAGTTTCGTGGTTATGGATATAGATGGAACAGGAGGATGTAGATAATGACTATTACTATAGAATATACTAATTATCCAGATATCATATCAATAATAACTATAGATACCAGTATAGAACAAAATTTCGTTATTTCTTTAACTGATGCGAATACAATAGATATTCAAGCTAATGATAGCGGAACTACAGATACTGTTACAAATAGCATGTCAAAAGAAGAATTATTAGATATGATTAAAGTTTTACAACAAATGATAAATCAGATGAATTAGAACATAAAAATAGGAGTGATTAATTTCACTCCTATTTTTTTTATTTATTCTATAAAATTTAATTTATCATCTAATCATTTACCGTTTACATCAATTTCACGAATAAAGATACGTTCGTTATTGTCAATATATTTAGTTTGATGAAATTTAAAAATCATTTTATTATTTTCAATTCCTATAATTTCTATTTTACCTTGAACATGTGACATAATTAATTTAAATCTTTTACCAATACCATTCAAATATTGTTTAGTTTCTTTTACTAATTCATAAGATTCAAGCAATGTTTTTTGGAAACCAGCTTTAGCTCCTTTTACGGGTCTGCACTGGAATACATAGTATGGATTAATTCCGACTCTGGTTAATCCGTTTAATAGCTCCGCTAATACTTTAGGGTCATCATTTACACCTTTTAATATTACAGCTTGATTATTAATTGCAATACCTTTCTTTAAAAGCATATCAATCGCTCTTTTAGCTTCAACAGTCAGTTCTCTAGGATGATTAAATTGTGTAATAATAACAATTTTTTTCTTATCATTATATTTAGCTAAAATATCTATAAGTTCTTGATCACCATAAATTCTTTCAGGGAAAACTACTAATGCTCTTGTTCCAAATCTTATGAAATCTAAATGCTCAATCTCAACTAAATTCTTCAAATAATTTTCTATTTGTTCATTACTCATACAGAATGAATCTCCACCTGTTAATAACACATTGTTAACTTCTTCATGTTCTTTTAAATATTTTATTGTTTCTTTCATTCTATTATTAATTTCATCAGAATTAGATCCAACCATTCTTTTTCTAAAACAATGTCTGCAATACATAAAGCATGCGCTTGTAGTAAGCACTAAAGCTGTCGTACTATATTTATGTTGTAGTCCAGGCATTTTAGTATTTGATGATTCTCCTGATGTATCTGTGTCTCCCATAAGATCTGCTTCAAACGCGTTCGGGAAACATAGTTTTTTTATCGGATCATTTGGATCATTTTCGTCTATTAAATTATAATAATACTTTGGAATACTCATAGGATATCTTTCACTAACAACTTTTAAAATATCTTTTTCTTCTTTATCTATGTCCCATGAAACATCTTCAATTGCTTTTAAATTATCTTTCCATTTTTTTTCTCATGATTTCATTAATATTTGCTCCCTTTTGATTAGTCATCTCAATTCAAATATTTTTTTTCATTTAATTTACTACATCCAAATTTTCCAATACAAATAGCTTCTGCTTCGTCATCTGTAACTTTAAGTCCAAATTCTTTTAATACATATAATTGAGCATTTCTTTTTAATTGTTGTCTATTAGTTCCTTTAATACCGCAGAACTTTCTTCATTCTGAACTATAAATAGATTCATACGAGATACTTAAAGCATGAGCAACTACTTTACATACTCCTAAAACCATTGACAACGTTTTAAATGTTCCTACATTTGATTCTAATTGTATGTCTTCAAAGTATACAATTTCTGGACTTTTCTCTTCAATAAAACTTTTCATTCATTTACTAATCATATAAAGTCTATGGATAGTATCCTTGCTAGCTGAAAAGTCAACTACCCCATAACTAATTAATTTATTATTTTCTCAAACTGAATATCCTATAAGTCTTGAGGACTGGTCAAACGCTATCAATTTCTTTGAGTTTTTTGATTCTACGGGTACATAATCATCTATTTTTATTTTTTCTTTTCTACTATCTGAGGTATTAGATATTTTTTCAATAGAAAGTTTACCGGTTTCATCGTATCTTTTTCTATATTTTTTTATGGTTGCAAGAGAAGCATTCATTTTTTCAGCTATCTCTTGGTCAAAAAGGAAATCTTCAAACAATTTTTGCATTTCTTGTAGATTTTTTACAGATGGATTAAATCTGCTCATGTTACACCTACTTTCCAGTTGAGCCAAAACCGCCTTGACCTCTTTCAGTCTTTTCTAATTCTTTATAATCAGATACTTCTAAGAATCTACTAATTTCATATTTAGCAAAAATCATTTGTGCAATTCTATCTCCAACTTGTACAGTGTAAGGTTCATTGCTTAAATTAATTAAAGGTACTTTTAATTCTCCTCTATAATCAGAGTCAAGAGTTCCTACACAATTGATCATAGTAATTCCAAATTTTGCGGCTAACCCACTCCTAGGTCGTATTTGCATTTCTATGCCAATAGGTAATTCAAAATACAATCCAGTTTTTATCATAACTCTTTCTCCTGGTTGTAAAGTAACAGTTTCTGTTGAATATATATCAGCACCAGCGCTGCCTTTAGTTTTATATTTAGGGATCACAGCAATAGCAGAATCCCTATAAATTTTTATTCCTATCATCTACTCTTCCATAACTTTCTTTAGTTTTACTAAATAAAAGTCATCGTAAATTTCTCCGCCTTTAACTTTTGTCTTATGTTGGCTGCCATAATCTTTTAATTCATATCCACCTTCACGTTGATTTTCTTTTGCTTTTTTAATTAAATTTTCAGCTTCTGTTTCAGTTTCACATCTGTAAAGTTCTATTATTTCTTTTAAATACATTCCTTTTCCTCCTAAAATATTTGTATTGTAATTCTTGAATTACTATATAGAGTATTCATTGTTCTTGGATTTATCATTTTAACATTCGATATATAGAGTACAATGTCTTCTGTTGAATCTTTTAATATATCGTTCATATATTTCATTACAGCTTCTATCGTATTTTCTACAAAAATTGTGAATCTTTTATCATCATTAACAATTAATAATTCCGTATTTTTCGTAAATTTTAAATTATTATAATAAATACGCATTATATACCTTCCTTTATATCTACAATAAAATTATCTGCATGCATTAAGCTATAGCATGAATCTTCTACCCAAAAATCAATTTTACCTTGGAATTCTTCATCAAAATCTGTATCTATTAATCTTATTTTACCTATATATTTTTCAATAAATTTAAATACATCACTAATCTTTTCTAAGTTTTTAAAAATTGTAAGATACATACTTTGGCTATCTTTATCATAAGGTCTTAATAGAATATATTCAGTGCTTTTATCAATTTTAAGAAATCCTTTATCAATTTCTCTAAAATGTTTTAATTTATTTTCAATTGAAATTTCTTTAGGCAAATTAGCTATAATTATTTCATTAAGAGTCATTTCATCTGTTTTAGGCATTATGTCCCTCCTTTACTTCAATAATTCTAAAGTTATTTTTTCCTTTTTTGTTTCTCTTTCTGTCTTCTTCTCAGCTTTTTCTTTAGCTTCTTTCTCTCTCCGTCTTTTATTTCTTATTTCTTTGCTTATCTTTTTTATTCTTTCTACTGCTAAAAAATGAGTTCTAAATATTTTTCCATTTTTTTGAATTAAACCTATTAAGAATTGATCAAATGCAACTGGTGTATAGATTAATCCATAAAGTTCATTGTCATAGATTCTTTCATCTTCTGCATAAGCTATTATTTCAATTTTATCATCATCTTCTCTGGTAATATTAATTCGATCTATTGATGCAACTATTATTGCAGTTGTAGTATCTGCATTAACTATATCAATAAATACATAGTCAGAAGTAGCAATAGTATTCATTAGTCTATCATGCATATCTTCACAATCTGATAATTCATTTGTGTAATAAAAACTATCTATTTTATGTAGACTAATAAAATCTATTTCTCTAATTTTGTTATCAGCGTGCAATTTCTTCAATTCCATTCACTCTTGTTGTCTTATTGTTTTATTTGCTCTTCCATGAAATGGTCCAGCAATTAAACAAATTTTATCTCTCATATAATTTTCTCCTTTTTAATTCCGTAAATAATTTATAGAACAAATAAATCCTAAATTGTCTAAATCTAATATTTTATTTTTAGATGGAGACCAATTATCAGATATTATAAAAGATTTTGTTATTTCTCCATCTTTTTCAATTACTCTAATTCCTTTAATAACTATAGTATGTCATGTGTATTTTTTATCTTTAGTATTTAAAATACTTAAAATTACAGGTTTGTTATTCATAATAGATTTTTCTATTATATTAAAAAAATTTTTTGTTTTAAATAATTTAGTTTTCATTTTATATTTATTAATTTTGAATTTTATTTTTAACATATATTGGACAAGACAAGAAATTGCTAAAGGATTACTGCCTAATTTAGGATGATATATAAATTGTCTTTTCGCTTGATATGCAACTAAATCATAAATAGAACCAAAAGAAAAATCATAATAGTCTAATAAATAATAATCTATAAAATTAGTAATTGATACTAAAGTGCAATCGTTTTTATCTCCATATTCTTTTTGTAATGGATTTTTTACTTTATCTATTATTTGTTCTTTCAAAATTTTAGAATTATCCATTTATTATCACTCCTTTATTAATTAATTATAGCATTTTTTTTATATAAAGTCAATTAATTTAGTTAAAGAAAGAGAGAAATTATTTCTCTCTTATTTTATTGGACATGCACCAGTTGAGCATTCACTTTCGTTAAGTTCAAAATCTTCGCCTGATTCATACTTAGAAATTAAACTCGGTTTAAAATCTAGCATCTCTGCTTTTCTTTCTAAATATTCTTTCTCATCTATTTCTTCATAAGGAAGTAACTCATAAGCGTTGTCATCTAATGATAAGAATGAAATTGCAACAATATCATCCCAGTTATCCCAAACCCATTGTTCTACTTCTTCTCATTCATGCGTTCTAACATGAACTGTAATAGAAACGTTGTGTTCAACATAATTTTCCATAAACATCTTATAATTCTCTAATTGTTCAATAGCAGTTACATCATATTTTGTTTTTCCTTTTGGTGATTTAACTGGGAATTCAACAACATAAGTTTTTACATTAGGTTCTGTTTGTCCTACTTCAGGAACCATTCGCCAATTTAACTCTCTTACTACATGTATCATCGGATCATTAGCATTAATTCTTACTCTTCTAATATAATAAGGAGAATGTGAATAATGCACTCCGCTAGATACAGTTGGGAGTTGTGACAGCGTACCTTCTGGCTTTACTGTAGTTGTCAATACTGGGGCATTCTTGCCCATTATAAGCGCGATATCTTTTGCAGTTTTATTAACTATTTTTTTCATTTCTTTTAATAATTTTGCTTGTTCTTCCATTGATAGATTAGTTAAATTAATCATATCTTGGTATCCAGTCATAGAAACTCCAATTAAAGCATCTCTTTTATGAATAGCATTCCATTTAGGAAGTTCCATTTCAACGTTAGTCATTCTATAAGAAGCTCTTGTTAAAAGTTTTAAAACATGAGCCATTTTATTTCTATTAAGTATTCCGTCTTTTATGAAAGCACTTATAACCAAAGTAACTAAATTACACATGCCTTTATTATCAAGTAAGATTTCCATACATGGATTGCCTCCTTGAAAATTCTTTCTACGTTTCCTAGCTGCTTGAGAATTCATAAACCCTGGCTCACCAGTATATCTCATTTGCTCAATTTGCCAATGTAATTGTTCCCTACTAGGCTTTTCTTCATAAAAAATACTATTGTTACTCATTTGTCTATGAATTAATTCTTTATTAACTTTTCATTTTCCTTCTTCTAATGTATATATTTCATTCTTTGCAGTTAACATGGCTTCATCATCATAGCCAAATAATATAACTTCACTAGTTCTTCTTACTCCACCTGAAACTACATTTTCACCTATAATATTAGCAATATCCATAAGATCTACAGTTTCTAATCTTCTATAAGTTTCAATATTGTTTTTCAATACTTTATCTATTTTTTCATACATATTTACCAATGCAGTATGACCGCTTGCATATCCACCGAATGTTTTTAACATTTCTCCTTTTGGTCGAACGTTATCATAATTAAATATAATTGTAGATATATCCGCGAAATGATTAGCTGTAAGAAGCTCAAAAAAGTATCTTAAGCTAGTTGCCCATCCCATTTTACTATCTCCTATTATAATTTTTACGATAGTATTATCAGGACTAAATTCTAAAGTAGTATGTTCAGTACGTTTATTTTTTGGAATTGAATTATAGTGCTTATTTATAATTTCTGTATTTGTCCTAATTAAAGGTAATATTTCTTTTTCTTTTTTCGTAATTTTCAGTCCAACACCAGAACCAATCATTAATAAGTAAAATAGTTCATAAAATACTTCATAATCATTAATAGTATCAAAAGCACAGTTAAAATTTGACTGTGGGCTTATATCTGCTACCTTTGTGCCTCCAACTCATAATGATCTACCTGATAAAAATCCTTTAAGATTATATATAGCATCGAATAATTCTTCTGCTTCTCTCTTAGAAGAATTCCCTAAAGAACAATTATAATCGACTGCTCTTGCAACAGTTTCCCATCATCTTTCTCTTCTTTTTTCTTCTATTATATAACGAGAATAAGTTCTATAGTATACGAATGCGCCTAATTGATTTTTAAATGGATCTGGTAAATGTTTATATTTACTAAGGAAAGCATCACTTAAAAATTGGTATTCTTTTTTTACTCTAATTTTATGCTTGTTCCTATGCTCTATATAATCAGTTGCTATTCTAAAAAATCCTTGTTCCATTAAAGAAAATTGTACAAACTCTTGAATTTCTTCGACATGAACTTCAGGTTTTTTTATTTTATCTATAATTGCTGCTGAAATCAATTTAATTTCACTTAATTTTAATATTGTGTTTGATTCTAAAGCAGCGAGTTTTATATTACGTTCTATTACCATAATATTAAAAGGAACTTTTTTACCATTTCTTTTTATAACTGTAAACATATATCCCTCTCCTTACAATTTTTTAAAGAGAATTATTTCTCAATCATCATATAATTGAAGTTCTTTAAAAATTTCCATATTTTCAATTTCATATAATTCTTCATCTTCTTGCATAGTTTCTTCTGATACTATTTGAAAAGCTAATTCAAATTGTTCATCATCTAAAATCATATTTATTAAATTTAAATAAGAAATTTCTTTCCAACCGCATATCTTTGCAGTAAATATTTTCTCTGAAATATTCTTATAAGTTAAATATGTATAAAGATATTCACTCTCTGGGAATCTTTCTCCTTCTTCTTCAATAATTCTAATATTACTTACATTATTATCGTCAATATTATATTCTACTATAACTGGTTTTTCTCCAAACTTTAAATCTAATACTATAGATTTTGTTTCTAATTTATTCAAATATTCTACTAATTCTCCTAAAGCAAATTCTTTTTCTTTGTAAAGTAACATCTTGTATTCCTCCTTTTCTTATGTACTATATTTTGTACCTTTATATAAGTATAACATATTTTGTAAAAAAACAGAAGTTGAGGAGATATTATTCCCCACCTTCTCCTGTTCTTTCCCAAATAAGAGAGATAGTTCCATCTTCTCCTATATCAGTTATTTTATATATAGTATGTCTGCCAGTATTCCTATAAGTTTTAGCAACAAATTGACCGTCTCTTCTAAAACCTGTTATTAACAATTTATTTCCTCTTTTAAACCAAGAACGTTCAACTATAGTTTTCTTATCATCGTTTCCTAATACTTCTGAAATTTGTCTATCAAAAGCAGAGAATTGATCTCTATAAAGTTTAACTACTGCTACTCCATTTGTTGTTAATAATGTGACAGTATGTCGTATTTTATCTTTATCTAATACAGTTCCTGCAATAGTATTTAATTTATAAATAGGTCTGTCAATACCTTTATATCTATACCATCTTTCAATGATAGGTTCTTTAGGTAAATCATTAAATTCTGAAATCCCATAACTTGTGTAATCAACATTTGCTAATTCATGTTCATGATGATAATAACAAATAGATTCCATTTCCCAATAAGAAATAGTTCCTTTCGCATACTTATTCCAAAACTCTGCGAATAATGAATTATTGTATTCATTTAATATTTCTTTCATATTCGTTTTAATATAACTCTTAATTGGTAAAACTATAGGTTGATATATTTTATCTCATAATTTTTTAGAAATATATAAATTTCCTTCTATAGTTTCAACAAATGCTTCAGGAAAATCAAAGATAGTATAATATCCTTCTTTAATTGCTTCGTCAAATAAATAATAATCATTATCATTAATAATAAATTTGTTTCCTCTTCTTCTCAAGTATTTATTAAATTTAGAAACTCTCATTTCTATCTTATATTTTTCTGGTATAAACCCACCATTTATTAAAGCATTAAGATTTTGCATCGTTAATTTCTTTTTAGGCGCACATGCTTTCCATAAATAATCTTTCATTATTTCTTCTCTTGGTTTGTTTTCTAAAGTATCAAAAGAACCACCTTTAATAAGAGAAATCATTTGAGTTATATTTACTTTTACTTTCATACAAAAATCTTCTATTGATTCATAAGGTCTGTTTTCAATAATTTCTGCAACTAAATCTTGACCAATTTTATTCATACTTTTTAATCCAAATAGTATTAAATTGTTATCTGCGTCAGGCTTAAAATCAAAGTTGGCACGGTTAATATCAGGATAAACTAATATAACTCCATTTTCTTTCATTTTTCCTATAGCGGATGCGATAGAACCGTAATCAGTAGTTTTTGCTTTTTTAGCTTCACTATCTTCTAATGAACCAGCATTTACAGATAAGCAAGCAGTATTCCAATAAACGATAGGATAATTATAAGCAAGGTTCAATTGTTGAACAGCTATAACAGTATAAGGTAAAGTATGGCACTCTGAGAAACTGTATCCAGCTTGTGGCAAAATACATTCTTTCCAAATATAGCGTAACATATTTAAAGAAGTTCCTAGTTTTAATCCTTTTTCTTTAAATAATTCTTTTACTTCATCCATTATTTTCTTTTTCTTTTTAGCTACAGCTTTTCTTAATTTATTTGCTTCTTTTACGTTAAAACCACTTATTCTTTTATCCATTGCTAATTTCATAATTGATTCTTGTGTAGTAGCAATCCCGTAAGTAGCTTCTAAATGTTCTTTTAATATTAGCCTTTCTTCTAAGGTTAATCCATAATCTATCATTAAGTTATCCCAAAGTTTTATATTGTCTTTAAATTCTATATACTTATCGATAGGTTGTTTTTGACCTCTTTCTGCCATTAATCTCATTAAGTCATTACCAGAAGCAGCTTGCTTAAGAGAAATAGGTTTAATTTTTTGGGCTGTTTGTATCCCAATAGAAGTTGAATATTGGAATAAATCTAATACTTTATTTTTATGCATTAACTTCCATATTTCTAAATTATCAAATTCTAATTTATCAGGATATAAATAATAATCATAAGTTTCTCTTAAAGAATCTTTCCATTCAATTCTACCATCTTCAGATAGTAAATCTAACGTAACTCGGATTTTATCCATAGCTTTCACTGTGAGAAAATCATACTTAAGACCTCCAAGGTAGTCTGAATTTTCCATATTAAATTGTGTGATAGGTTGTCCACTTGGAGCACGCATCATTACATTTCAATCTGTAAAATCAGAAGAGAAAATGTAAACTCCAGAAGCGTGTATGCTACGCTTATTAACTAGCCCTTCAATTCCAAATGCTACTTCTTTTAATCTATCATATTTATTTATTTCATGTATAAATTTTTTACTAGGTCGTCTTTCTTTTTCTTCATTCCCATAATAACAATCATCTAAAGTCCAATTAAATCCTCTTTCAATAGGAATTAAACTAGCAATAAATTCTGCTGTATCATTGTCAATTCCTAGCCCTCTGCAGGCAGTTTGCAAGGCTGACTTAGATTTTTCAGTTCCAAAAGTAGCAATGTTAAGAACTCTTTTGTAGCCAAGTTCTTCTTTTAATTTTCGTAAAATTAAAGCACGTTTGCTAGCTTCAGTATCGAAGTCAACATCTGGGAGCTCTGGTCTTTCTGCTGAGATATGTCTTCAATGAGGAAGCTCATACTTTATTGAATCTATTTGAGTAATATCCATTAAGTAAGCAGTTAAGAATCCATTTACAGAACCTCGACCTGGACCAATCAAACTATTACCGCCATCATCTGCTCAAATTAAATCCATAATATATTCCATTGTATTATAATATTGACTTATATTTTCATCCATATTAATACCAATACCAATGATTTCACTAATTTCTAAATCTATTCTAGCAAGATATTGGTCAGACCATAGTCCTTTATTATATAATCCATAAAGACTTCTTAATGCAAAATATAATTCTTGATCATTGTCAGAATTTATATACTTTTCAATATTATCATATTTCATATAAGCATCATGAACTAAATCTCTAAATTCTCTATTTGTCATTATCATTTTTTCTATTTTGTCTAATTTTAATTTTTCACGCACATTTACACTAGGCACAACTTGCTTATGATATAAATCATAATTTTCGCACATATCAGGAATTGCTATCGTATTTTCAATAATTTCTTTTATTTGCTCTTCTTTTAAAGAAATACTTAAATAATCAACCATTTCATTCATTTCCATCATATAAGTAGTTGAATAAAAATCATCAACTTCTCTATCTCCTTGTTTAGAATTAAGATAAGCTTTATGAACAGTCCTATCTTCTTTTGTAAGATAATGACTATCAGTAGTAACTATAGTTTTAACTTTATAAACAGTAGCTATTTCATAAGCTAATTTATTAAAAATATTTTGTTCATCTTGTGCAGATGGTTGAATTTCTACAAAGAAATTTTCAATACCGAATGTATTAATTCCCCAATTCATAAAATTATCTATCCAAATTTTACTTGATTCCGCACCTTCACTTCTATAATAGTTTAAAACAGCTTGAGGAAATTCTCCACCAAGACACGCTGTAGCTCCAATAATGTCGCCTCTATATTTTTCCATAATTTCTTCTAAAAATTTCTTATCAGTAGGAACTCTTTCCATTGGACCTCTTGTATGAAATGAATTTTCCCATGCTTGACTAGAAAGGATTCTTAATGCTTCATGCCCTCTCTTATTTTTAGCCAAGAGAATGAAATGATAAAACGATGCCTTTCCACCATCTTCATAAATTTGTTTAATTTCTTCGGCACTATCTATTAAATATATTTCATTTCCAAGAATTAATTTAAAATCATTATCTAATTCTTTACTCTTTAAATGTTTTATTGCATCTACATGCGCGGATAAAACTTCGTGGTCAGTAATAGCGATACCATTACTACCTAATTCAATTGCTCTATCTATTAATTTTTCAACTTTATTAATGCTATCTAAAAGTCTTATATTAGAATATTCAGTATGATTATGCAAATAAGGAATTTGATTATATATTTGTTTATTTATCATTTTACCTCCTATTATAAAAAACTTTTATTTAAATTTATTATTTTTGTTTCTTTAAATTTTTCTTTCATTGCTGTTGTTGCTAAATAATCTGCTCTTTCATTCCCTTTAACCCCTGAATGACCTTTTACTTTTACAAATTCAACTATACACATAGAGCTATTCACTAATGCATCTAACCATTTCCATAAATCTTTATTTTTTACTTCTTCTTTTTTAGAATTTTTCCAACCATTTTTCTTCCAATTATCTATTCATTTTTTATTATAAGCATTTGCTACATAAGAAGAATCTGTATATATAATTATTCTAATTTTTTTAACATCTATTATTTTGTTTTTTTCAAAAGCTCCTAATAAAGCTTGTTCTAATTTAAAATCATCAAAGGAAGTTACAGTTTCTAATGCCATTATAACCGCAGTTAATTCCATTCTATTATTTGTTGTTTTCTTTTCATACCCCATATATCCGATATCATCAATACAAAATCCCCATCCACCTTCTCAAGTTCCATTTTGAGAACATGCTCCATCTGTATAAATTTCTATTATATTATTCATTAATCCTCCAATACTATGATTACATTTTGTTTTGCTCTTGTTATTGCTGTATATAATTGTCTTGCATGATTTTTTCTATATGACATTTCATCGAAAATAATAATATTATTAAATTCGCTACCTTGTGCTTTATATACAGTTATTGCTCAACCGTATTCAAAGTGATTAACTCCTTGTCTGTCATGTTTAAATTTTTTCCCATTAAAAGGATTCCCACTAACTCTTAATCCAGAATAAGTATCTTTTCTATTAAAGGTTGGTGAAAAATAAAGATCGAATAAATTATTAAATCCTATTACTGCACTATTGTTTGCGTACCCTATCATTCCATTAATTAAAGGCACATCGCTTAACCGGCTACCAATAGTTCAATCATTTTTTATACAAACTAATTTGTCTCCTTTTACAGGATATTTTGATTTACGTTTTAGGATTTGTTCTCTAAAATAATTATTTATATTATGTCTAGTTACGTTTTTACCGCATATAATTTGATCTGCGGCTTCCATTGATTCAACTCGTAATATATCTCTTTTAATTACTGCAACATTTTTTCCTCTAAATGGCTTAAGAATTTTACCTTCTCTTATTTGCATACTCCAATATATAATTTCGCTATCTCTTGATTGTCTATGAATCTCATTTAAAAAGACATGTGGACTATTCAGCAATCCATTATCATCTCCTTCAACAGGAGGTAATTGGAATGGATCTCCTAATCCTATAACTTGAATTTTATAAGATGCGAGGTCTTTAAGCAATTTTTCAGGAACCATTGATATCTCATCAATTACGATAAGTTTTATTCCTGGATCTAGTCTTGTCTTCCGATTAAATGTAATTTCACCTGTTCTTTTATTCTTCCTTGTTTCATAAATTAATCTATGAATAGTAGTAGCAGGCAATCCTCGGTCTCTAAGAACGAGGCTTGCTCTACCTGTGTAAGAAACAAAAACAGTGTTTTGCATAAGATTCATCTCTTCTATAATATAGCGAATTAACGTAGTCTTCCCTGTTCCAGCAAAACCGGCGACGATAGTAACACGTTCTCGCGCATCTAACCGTTTAATAACAGTTCTCATTGCATTTTTTTGTTGTCCTGTTAATACTATATCAGTCATTATTTACTCCTATTTTATATTATTTACTTATTTCTTCTTTATAAAGTATCGCTTTTATCATAGCATCATATAAAGTCTTGCCATAAAAAGTCCCTTGATTAGTTACAACTCTAGCAATTCCTTTTCCTTGAGAAAAGAATATTAAATCATTTTCTAATGCTTTCATTGTTATCATTAATTTTTTTGGTATATTCATAATTTTCTCCTTTAAAATAAGTCTCTTGCTTTTACTATCGCTTTTTCATAATCTGTTATCATAATTTGATAACTTATGTCATCATTCCAAATGTTCTCATTTGCTCTACCAATAACATTAATATATTTCATTTGTTTTAATTCTTCTACTTTTTCTTTCGTAGTTGTAAATATGATGAAATTAACGTCTTCTACTTTAATTTTTATACTTGGTTTATCAGGATTTTTACCCATGATAGTTAGACTTCTTTCTGTTACTCTTATATTTTTAATTAATATATAAGGTTCTTCAAAACCTTTTGAGTAATGATTACTAAATGAAGCTATTTGCGCTATTACGTCTGCGTTAATTTGATTTGATGTATATTCTAAATCGATTTTATAATTATTACTGAAACTATATTTTTCTAAATCTTTGTTAGATTGTTCAATAAATTTTTCAAGATTTTCATCTTTGATTGCCGCACCAAAAGCGCCCTGATGTCCTTCTGCATATTCAAATAAATTTGTACTATTAAGGTAATCTTTGAAATTTTTAAAATCTGATTGGTTAATACCTCTTCCACTACCAGACCATAAATTCGTTTCTTTATTTTTACTTAATACCAAAGTTGGTTTCTTAAAAGCTGATGCTAACTGCATAGCAATTAATCCTTTTAAAGTATCAGCCACTCTAAAGGCTTTACCAATAATGATTTTATTTTTATCCATTCCATTTTTTGTAATTTTTAAATGTAATTTAACCATACCTTCATTTTTAAGAACATCTTGCTTTCGTTTTACCGCCGCACATATTTTCAATGCTTTATCAGCATAAGAGACTGTATTCCCAAATCCTTCATCTTCTTGTTCTATTTCATCTCCCTTAATCATAGCTAAAAACATTGCTTCTTTTTGCTCTTGGCTCCCCGTTCTAACCATTGCATTAATTAACGGAGCAATATAAAATGAAATTTTCATTGGAGAAATATCTCCACTTAACTTATATTGATTGCCTGCTATTATAGTTCTTAAAAAAGGATTGTGAATATTAGCCATTCCTTCTTGAACATAATACATTGTTTCTAAATTACTAACATCACTAACGTCTGCGATTATTCCAACAGCAACTAAATCTAAGAAGTGAGGAGCTATCATGCCAACATTGTATCTATAGTCTTCTTCTACTTTAGGCACTATAGCTTCAAGTGCTTGGAATACTTTATAAACTATTCCAACTCCACTTAAGCTTTTATTAGGATATCCAAATTGATTATTTACAACTATGGCATGCTCACTTAAATGATCTGCTTCATGGTGATCCATTACGATAATTGTTTTTCCTTGTTCATTTAATTCTCTATGTTCTTCAAAATCATTAGAACTAGCATCTGGGATTATAACTAATGTACATTCTTCTGGTACTGTCTCTACTATAATCCCATGTTGTTTTCCTTCATGCATTCTATAAATTATATTTTCTTCTTTTGCTCCGAAATGTACCAACATCATTCAAGCTAATGCTGCGCTTGTATAGCCATCTGCATCTGAGTCAACTTGTAAGAATATCTTTTCTTCATTCTTGATAGCTTCAATGATTCTCTCTGCACATTCTATAATATTTGGCAATAACCTAAAATCATGTTCTACTTCTTGTGTTGGATGCAATAACATTTCCATCGTTTCAAATGGTATCCCTCTATTATTAAAAATAGTTTCTAATGGTTTTGTAAAATCAGCATCTTTGTTAATTATTTCATATAGCATAACTATTCCTTTCTCTTTATGGATTCTTTTACTAATTTTGAGAAAATATATTCTCCTTTATCTGTTGGACTATCTTTATATTCTAACAACCCACTTCTATCTTCTATTATATAAACATTAAAATAATTTATTAATTTATCTTTCATTTGTTTTATTTTTAAACTGTATTCTGATAAATATTTATTATCTTCATATTTATTATATTCCTTATCTAATGCCAAATAAACATCTTCGACTCCTAAATCTAATAATAATTGTACGTGCGCGTCGAATAAATTGCTGCCTCCTAATGCCAGTCCAATATTATTATTAGGATAGAAAGACTCTAGCTGTAATACAGATTTTTCAGCTTCAAAAATTACTGCTTTTTTCAACTTTCGAATAGTAAATTGATTTTGAAAAATTCCATACATTGATGAGTGCATAGGAAATGTTAAGTATTCTCCACAATGCTTCATCGGCATATATTTTATTTTATTTTTTATATCTATTTCTCTTAAAGTTCTACCTCTGACTCCAATTAAATAACCATTTATATCAAAGTAAGGTATTGTAATTCTTTCAGTTGTGATATGCAAACCTATATTAAATTTTTTCATTGCTTCTATTGATATTCCTTCATTAATCCAACCTGTATAATAAATTTCTCTATATAATTTTAAATAAGTTTTTAAGTAATACTTCAATTCTTGTTCAGGTTCTTCGGAATTGTTCTTTAATATCTTTAATTGTCTATTTATAAATCCTCAATCTTCAGCAGTAGAATTTTCTACATCTATTAAGAAAGTGCTATCTTCTATAAGATCGAAAGCTTTTCCTGTTTTCTCTACTACATAATTAACACAATCATTTAACTCTCATTCATAACCTTTTTGTATATATATAGCTTTCTCAATTAATTCAAATATGTCAATAAAACTTTCACCACATCCAGTATAGCATCTAAATAATTTTGTATTATCATAATAATACAATTTGAAACTATTATTTTGGTTTGGTAAGTTATGACATATAGTTTGAAATTTAGGATTCCCATTCCTATCAGTAAGAGGTGCTGCGCTACCAAGTTCAATTAATAGTTTAGTTATTTCTTCGATAGTTAGACTTTGTTTTATAAAATCTTTATCTAAATACATTGGTAGCTTCCTCCTTCCTTTAGAAGTCGTCTTCAGTATCTTCGCTGACATCAAAAGCTGTTAATTTAGGAATCTTAATTTTAAAGTTTTCAATAGGTTTCGACCGCAGATCAGTAACTATTACATCTTGCATTTTACAAGTTCCTAAATCAGATTTAGCTCAAATTTTTATTCCCTTATACTTGCTACCTCTATTTTTATAAAGTGTAGTAACCATATCAGGTCTAGGTATATTATATTGTTCAACAAATATATCAGCGAAATCCTCTTCTTCTTCATTTAATGGAAGGCATATGGCTCCAACGTCGAGCTTGTCCCCCATCGATTTCGCGCCGCGGAGGGCATTTACAGTTTGTACTTTCCTGTCTTCTCAAGAGCCATTTAATTGACTTGCGGTTTGAATGAAAATATTTAATTCATAACTTAAATCTTTCAACATTACAGTAAATAAAAATAAGATTGTATCTTCTCTTAATTTCATTCCTGTTTTTGAACTTGATTCAAATAATAATTTTGGTGTAGAATGTATATAGTCAAAGAAGATATAATCAATTACTTTTTTCACTTTATTTTCATTATACATTGAATGTAATTTTCTTATAATAGCTTCTATGTCATCTGAATCAAAATTAGAAATATAAGCAATTTCTAATGTACTTTCTTTTACTATTTTTGCTGCTTTTGCTAATAATTCATCTTCAAAATCATTAGTTTCACCATCTTTAATAATATCTTCATTTATTCCAGTAATCCATGCTAGTATCATCGTTTGAATTTCAGATAATTCCATTTCTGTAGTAATGAATCCAACTCCAACAGTATTTTCATTTTTTATCCAAGATTGTGTTTTTGAATCGTAATATTCAGTTATAGCTAAATTACAAGCATCTCCAACTGCAAACCGTGTTTTACCCACTCCGCTTGCAGCGCTACGCATGTATAGTCTTCTCTTTCTTGCGCCACGAATTGCACTGTTATACATAAGACCTTGAAGAGCTAATCCTATATCAGGACTTTCTTTAAGTTGCTTTAATAAATCTTCAATTCCAATATCAGCACTATTAATTTCATATGTACTATTAATTTCAAATTCAACTTTTATTTCTGATACTATTTTGTCAAGTCTTCCTGTTAAATCCGCTAATGTTAATGAATCAAATTCTTTTTGTCTATTTTTATTATGAGCAAGTCCGTCTACTCCTAAGAATAGTTCCGTATTTGCCATTCCTCTTAAAGTAAGATAATTTATAAAAGAATATTTTTTAATTCTTTCATAGTAATAATTAAAGTTATCTTCTTCTGCTAATTTAATAGCACTATTTATATAAGGAACTCCATCTTGATTATTGAATATTTCATATTGTTCTTTATATGATGATAAAAAGTTATCTATTGCAATTCCATCTACTGTTCCAAATCTTCCCATAATATGAAGATTATTTATTGCGCCAAATAGGATTCTATAGAATCTTTCACCGAAGTCTTCTTCTCTAAGAGAATATTTTTTTTCGTTTAGAAGCTTTGGATTTTTTGCTAAACTCCCTAAGACTTGTAATATTGCTCTTTTATCTATTAACACTATAAGCCTCCTATATCAATTAATTTTTTATTTTTCTCAATGCATTTTTTTGTAGATATTTTAACTTCTACAATTTCAAAATTTAATTCTTTAGATTCTCAAATGTCCATTTTTTTCTTATAAAATTCTTTAGCTCTTTCATAAAAATAAGGTACAATACCAATTCCTCCATTGGCTTTTTGTTTATCCATTTTTTCTATTCTATAAATATAATCTAATGTTAATTCAATCCCTTTATAAGTATATTTATATTCTTCCATAATTTCATTTATTTGTTTTCTTACTCTTGGAACTACATACTCATATCCAAATAGTTCGCACATGAACAAGTAAAGGCTGTCTCTATCTGAAACCAATTCCATTTTTGCTTTTTCTGTCCCCTCATAACATTCTTTATGGAAGTATCTTTTCTTTTTTTCATCGTAAATGTGAGCCGTTTCACTGCGTCTAAAAAATTCTCCACAGCTAGGGACATTTAACTGGTCTGTCAGACATTCTATACCTCCTTAATGTAAAATAAGAGGTATTATTTAAAACACCTCTTTTATGCTTATAATTTATTAACCGCTTCATTAATTAAACGAACAAGATCAACTTGCTTTTGAGTACAATTTCTAATATTTCTTTCTGGTCCTAGAATGTCAAGAATTATATCTGAAATTCCTATTTGATAGTCTTTATCTTTTTCCATTAACTTATCAGCCATTTCATAGAATTTTTCAAGTTCATCTTCTATTAAAAATTCTTCTTCTTCTACAATATAATGATTTTCTCGTTCTGTCGCTAAAGTAGCGCCATTCGCTTCAAGCTTATCAATGGCATTCCCAATATCTTGAACAAGATTTTTATAAGAAAATTCTATAAAATCTGAAGTATAAGCAAATCTTGAACCAGCTTCATACCGAGAAGTTCCTCTCATAAATAAGTATGTTTTTTCTTCTCCTGATTCAGGATCTTTAGCGATTCTAGTATATCCTATAATATCACTCATCCTATTTATAACTTTTCTTCCTCTTTTTTCAAGAGTAGGAATAATTTTATTATATTCTTCTCCATTTTCATCTTCCATTGTTTTATCTTGAGAGTGTGAAATAAATATTAATCCATATCCCAATTGAACAATTTTTCTCATTGCTTTATCAAATTCTTTTTCAACCATACCGTATCCTTGACCGTAAGGAATTTCTTTATATTCTGTAACTCCTTCTTTATTGAAAATAAATTGTTCTGCATATAAATAAGCCAAATCTGCTGTATCAACTATTATATATTCATATTTTTCTTTCGCTGCTTTTGTCTCTAGCTGCATTAAAATTTCTTTAAATTCCATCCATTTATTTATAGGTTGCGCTATAACTCCAGGCAAAGCATTGAATCCTTTCTCAAATGCAAGAATAAGGGAATTAGAAAATTGAGAAGCGATTGTTGTTTTCCCAGTTTTTGGAGATCCATAAAAGAACAGAATATATCCAGCTAAGTCTCTAGAGATTTCATGTGGCATTATATTTAAAATATCTATCATATATTATCCTCCTTAGATAAGATAGTTCCCATTAATTAAAATGGGAATCCGTCTTTATTTCCAGTTTTAGTTTCAGTTTCTTTATTTGGAGTAGGAGCAGAGTTAGGAGCACTATTTTTTGAATTCATTTTAGCTACTTTCTTTGCTTTTTCTCCTTCAAGGAAAATATTTCTATTTTGCATAATTTTTTGAATAGCTTCTTGACTATAATCATTTTCATCATAAGGTTGTGTTCCCGCTGTAATGATAAAATCTTTTGTAACTTTATCAAAAATTTTTACGATATCATCACCAAAAGCTGATTCTGTAACTTTTTTAATTTTTTCAGTTGTATAAATAATATCTCCATTAACTTTTACTGTTTTACCTGAAGCATAGTAAGTTTTTATATAAGCAATAGCTTTTTCTTTTGCAACAACAAATTTTACAGGAAGTGCTGTTTCTGCATAATTAACTCCTACAATTTCAACAACTAATCTATCAGTTTCTTGATCATTTTTAATTTCATCATAAACTTTTCTTACAATTCCTTCAAATTCAAATTTAGCTTCTTCTATATAGTTTTTTGTAGATTTTTTACAAAAGTTGCATTTTAATTCTGAATAAGAAATAAGTTCTAGGTCATCCGTATAAAAATCTCTACCTGAAATTGCTCCGCCAGTCATATTAACTTTAACTCCTTCTCCATCTGTAGCTACTGATGGGAAAAGCATAAGTTTCTTTAAAGAGATAAAAATTTTATTTAAACCGCCATCTTTTTTAATTTCTTTTGAAAAGAAGTTAACAGGAATATCAGAGTCGCCTACACGAACTACCAAAGTTCCAGAGATGAATGTTCCTAATTTTTCATTTTGTGCTTGTTCTAAATTGTTTTCTAATAAAATACCTTGAACATTTATTTTATTTAAAGATTCTTTTATAGCCATTATTTTTCCTCCTGATTTTTAATTTCTAGTTTTTTTCCATCTTCTGTTATTTGGTATTTATTTCCGTCATTAGAGGAAATTTTTATTACCAATCCATCTCCAATCAATTTTCTCATTGAACCAGCAACGGATTTACTTGTGTATCCTATCTGTGCTGCTATTTCTCTCGCGGATAAAGGATATTCTGAATTTAACTTTAAAAAATCTAATATCAATGCACCATTTTCTGTTAAAGTAATAGTATCATTTTCTTTTTCAAATTTTTCAATTACTTTTTTTACATATACAATATTATCATCAATTTCAAATTCAAATTTTTCCATTATTTTTTTCAACGCTTTTATTAATTTTCTGTCTATTTTCAATATTTCACCCTTTCTTTTTTTCAACGTCTACCTATATTATATCATTTTTTTTAAGATAGGTCAAATATTATTGCTCTTTTCTGCGAACAAGGGTTAAAAAAGATAAGCTGAAATCATCTTTTCTTTCCTGGACATACTGGTTTTGCAGTATGAAATCATTATTATCAATTATTGGAAAAAAAATATCTGCTTTTTCAAAAGTTGTATTAAAGATAGTTAATTCAATTACATCCGCATATTGATAAAATTGTTTATATACACTTGCTCCACCAATAATGTAAACATCTTCAAATTTACTCATTGTTAATACAAAATTTATATCATCTGTTATTGTATCAAAATCTGTAAGTCCTTCAACTTCTTTTCTATTGCTTCTAGTTAATATTACATTATGTCTACCACTTAATCTATGAGAACCATTTTTCATTGGTAAACTATACCAAGTTGTATCTCCCATAACTATTGAATGATCCATTGTTAATTTTTTAAAGTGCTTCATATCTTCTGGTATATTAGCTAAAAGTTCTCCTTGATATCCGAGTCCATTATTTAAATCAACGGCTGCTATTAAAATAATCATTATATAGCCACCTCAAATTTAGGCAATCTGCACATTGGGTCATAGTCTATCATTTCAAAATCATCAATAGTAAAATCATAAAAATTATCTGATTTAGGGTTAAATACTAACCTAGCAGTAAGATCTTTTATTGTCCCATCTGCAATTTCTTTCTCTAAAGATAGGAATCTCATCAATATTGTTTTTGCCGCATCAACATGCCTATCATAGATATGTAAATTATCTACGACATGCACAAATTTTCCTGGTTGTAGCCCAACAGCTTTAGCTATCATCATCATGAGTGCAACATACTGGACCTTGTTGATATGTCCGGCTACCATATAGTCGTTAGAACGTTGTGTTAATTTCATATCTAGGTATCCATCATCTCGCACCATTCAAGTTGTAGAATAAGCGCAAGGAAAAAGTCCTTTTGTTTCTTCTAAATCAGCATATTGATACATGTTCATTATATGTCTACGTCCCATTGGTGATTCTTTTAAATTTTTTATTAATTTATCAATTAATCCATATTTTTTAATTGTTGCTCCATATCGTTGCCCTATTGTACCATTTCCTATATCTCAATCATCCCACCAACGAATCCCATATTTATTTCTCAATAATGCTAAATCATTTGATTGATCTTGATATATCCATAAAATTTCTTTTATACCATTCTTCCAAGGAATCGGTCTTAATCTAGTTATTGGGAATTCATTTTTAGAAATATCATATTCTTCAACAATAAAAGTTGTATAAATAGTATGAGCAGGACTACCATCATGTCAAACAGGTCTAACTTCAAATTTTTCAGTTGTATAACCTTTATTCAACAAAATCATAATGTTATGAGCAAATATTCTTTCTTGCATTAACATAAAATTTTACTCCTTTACATATACAAAGAAAGAAGATTGTTTTAAAATCTTCTTTCTACTGGTATTACTGATTATTCTAATGCTGCAACGTCAACTGCTAATCCTTCATCATTAAGTTTTAAGAACTTAATAGTTTTATCAGCACCATCAATTTTAACAGTTGCTTCTACTCTATAACCCCAACCTTTTTTAACGAAAGAATTGAAAGATCCAATTACTTGTCTAGGTCCTAATTCTAAAGCTTCTGCTACTTCGTTATGAGTCATATCTTCTGACGCATTTTCTTGTAAGAACGAAAGTATTCTTTTGGTATTTTCCTTCATAGCCATGTTATTTCTCCTTAATTTTGTTGTTTAATAACCTATTCTATTTTTGGTTATTTTTTAAATCCTAACTCTATTATACATTATTTTTCTAGAAAGGACAATTAATGAAGCTAATAATTTTTATATCTATAATTTCTTCTTTTATTAACCTTTCTATATATATTATAACATTTTTTTCCAGAAACTACAATATTTGTAGTTAAATATTTTCAACTTAATCTATATACTTTCATTTATACCCATAGGCAGTTTTTCTTTTACCTTTGCAAACTTGACTTATATGAGAACTTTTATTTATATTGCCTAATTTTCTAGCTGCATCACTGATGCTATCATAAAATTCTAATATTTTTAATGTATTTTTATCTAACTTAACAACTCTTTTAGGTTTACTAATATTAGTATCAATACCATTTTTATTTAATATATCTCTTATAGTTTTTTCACAACATTCAAAATATTTGGCAGTTTTATTTACAAATTTTAATTCTTTATATTTTACAATAATTTCTTTTTCAGTATATTTAAGACGGTAATCTGTTTTGATATTGCTTCTTTTTAATACTTCTCTTATAGTATCTTTGCAACAATCAAAATACTCTGCTGTTTTTTTAAGATATTTTAATTCTGCATATTTTTCAATAACTTCTTCATCAGAATAATTAAAATAATGAGCATGTTTTATCCTAATGCTATTTCTTTTTAATATAGAACATATTGTATTCCTACAACAATTAAAGTATTCAGCAGTTTTATGAATATATTCTAATTCTTTATATTTTTCAATAACTTCTTTGTCAGAGTATGAAAAAGTTTTTACTCCTTCTCCACCTAAAGTAGCATTATATCCATTGTGATAACTATTATATTTAGCAATAAACTCAATTTCCATTTCTTCTAATAGTCCTTCTTCATACTTTCCAATTTCTTCAACTATAAAATTTTCAATTCCATATTTATTTATTGCTAAATATAAAGGCTGTGTTTTACATTTATTTCTTTTTGAACTATTAATATGCTGTTTAAACCTATTTTCAATGGTGTGATAAGTTTTGCCGATATAAACTTTACTATTTATTTTATTGGCAATCTTATAGATATATCCTACTTTTTTCTCCATAATAAAATCTCCTAATTATCAAAAATTTTTGAAAGCAAACAATCTTTAGAATCTATATCTTGGCTATCTAATCGAAATCCATAACAACATCCAGCTTTACTATTTATATAAGGATGCCTTAAAGAATATTTACCTTCTTTTACTCCTGTTTCCATTGCACCAATTACAAGCGGTTTTCCTATAAATTTATTAGAATCTTCCTTAATTTCTTTCAAAAGTGCTTCAGTCAATCCTGAAGATACTGTTCCAATAGATATTAATTCACCATTTTCGTTGTAAGCGCCAATCTCGATGCTGCCTATCCAATCCATATGTGCTGCTTTTGTAATTGCATCCCCATTATCATCAAAGTAATTTCAAGCTTCTAGCTCTTTGCCTTCATAATAATAAGTTGGCTTACAAAATCTTAAACAAATTACATCCATATCAGCAAGTTCTTTCTTAAATTTAATCGTGTTTCAAGCGGGTCTCTTATTTGGAACTATAAACCCAAGTTTACTTTTTAATACAATTCCTTCTTCTTCCGCAGCAAACGTATCTGAAAGTAATTGTCCTAAGTCTTTTGTATAAGTTTCTGCAAATTCAACAAACATTTTTTCTTCGTTTGTAGCTTGTTTTTCAAAATTTTCTTTTATTCCATTTAATAGAACTATTCTTTCTTCAGTTTTTATATTTAATTGCATTTCTTGCGCATAGATTGCGATGTCATGCACATAAAAATATAATTTAGAATTAGAATCATTCTCTTGCCGAGCAACTGCTTTTAATGGCAAACAACCCATAATTTTAGTAACTTCATTAGAACCGCCTTTTCTTGAACATATTTCTCCTATCAAAACAGTTTCAACTGGTAAATACTTATTTAATATTTTTTTTATATGAGGAACATTCCCTAATTTTTCCGATAATAATCCAGTTTTTTTTGATACACTCTTACTAAAAAGATAAGAATTGTTCTCATGTTTTTCATAGGAGTAATAATAACCATCCTTTTTAATCTGTGCAACGTATTTTTCATTTAAAAGTATCTCATTTTTTGTATGTTTCTTATTCTTTAAGCTTCAAATTTTCATTGGCATAATCATGCATGCTTCTGGATACAATTTGTCTATTTGTTCTCTTGTAAAATCATTTATTTTAACTCCTTGTAACTCCATAATGCCTCCTAATTATTTTTTATATTTCTCCTCTTTTCTTCTTGCAATAATCACATTGACATACTTCTTCTTGAATTTCTTCTGTCTCTTTTTCAGTTTCTTTAACTTCTTCTTGAACTTTTTCTGTCTCTTTTTCAGATTCTTTAGATACTTCTTCTTTAACTTCTTCAGACTCTTTGGGTTCTTCATTTTTTTCTTCTTCCTTTGCCATTGCTTTAATAGCATCTATAATTTCTTTTGGTACTTTAGCTTTTTCTTTCTTTGCTTCTTTATCCATTTCTTCTAAATCATAAATAAAATCACAAATTCCTACTGATAACGCTTCTTTAGGATCCATGTATAATTGTAGGTCTTCTCTATATATTCTATTTATAATTTCATTAGAAAGATTACATTCTTTTTGAGTAATTTCTATTAACTGTAAATACATACGATTATATTCTTCGTTAAAATTATGCACTTCATAAGGAGTACCTACTACTCCCCATTTTGGTGAATGGAATAAGAATGTTGTATAAGGATAAACTACTCTATATCTACCACCTAAATAAATTAACAATGCAGCACTACCTACCATACCACTCCCTATAGTTATTACTGGAGTTACACTATTTTTTATAGTTGAGTACAATGCCATTCCATCATAAATACTTCCACCACCTGAATTAATATGTAAACTTATAGGTTGTGGTTTAAAAGTACGAGGTCCATTCCTTAACATCTCTTCATCATATCTATTAAGGATATTAATTCTTTCAATTATTTTAAATGCAATTTCTTTATTAACATCTCCGAATAGATATATATCTCTTTCAAAGTTAAATTCCATAATTATCTCCTTTTCTTTATTTAAATAAAATTAATTTATTCATTTACTATATTCATTATACCAAAATACAAAGAAAAACACAAGGAAATTAGCTTAATTCTATTAAATTCCTTGTGTTTTATATAAAATTTATAGTATTAAATATTTTTAAGTTGTTAATGTTCCACTTAACAATCATTCATCAGTACCTATTTTTTTTAAGCATGCTGTTGAATATTGTCCATCTAATACTTTATTACTACCTTTTGAATTAATAGTTACTCCTGAACCTTCTACTAACGTAACTGTACCAGCCCCATATTGAGTAATATCTATTTTATCTCCTATTGTGAAAGCAACACTTGAATTAGGTGGTACTGTTACATCTATTGCTGTCCCATTTGTGCAATTTAAAAATCTATCAACATCAGTTAATGCTAAATTTCTACCTGTGGAAACCTCGATTATTGTATCTATTGCTTCTAATATTGTTATATCATCATATACTTCTGTGAAATTTTCATTCAATTTTGTTCTAACTGATAATCCTTTCTCATTATTATTTATTACTTGCTTTGCCATTTATTTCCTCCTAATCTATCCAGCTAGATAAGTCATTCCATACTCCGTTATCAATTCAATAACTTGTTGCTAATATTCAAGCAGACAGAATAATCTGAATTCCTAATGGAAATCCTGATTTTCTAATTCCTATATTAAACATTTCTTCCTCCTAACCAATCAACCATACTTCACCAGCTATAGCAGTGACATTATAAATATACATTGGATAATTTCCTGGTTGTAACACTTTTGAAGTGAATGTAGTAATTTTAGTTCCATCACCTTTACGCCAAGAAGTAGAAAATGTTACCGTAGCTTCTGCCATTATAATCATTAATCCATATTTATGACCTGAAATTCCTGATCTATTTAATGGATCTACATCTGCAGAATTTAAATAAGTTATATCTAATCCATATCCTGTTAATAATTCAAAATTCATATATTTTTCCTTTCTTAAATAGTTTCCAATCCTATTCTAAGTATACCAAATTTATACAATAAACGCAAGAAGACTAGTTACAATAAGTCTCTAGTATTCTTTTTATGTTTTTGTTTACGAGTATAGTCTTTTTTAGATTTATGACGACCTGTTCCCATTCTTACAACATCCATATGCTTTCCTGCTTTTCCTGGAGAATTTTTAAGTAAATCTTCTCTAGAAAATACACCGACCTTAATTTTCTTATTGCTTTTTTTCCTGTTCATGATTTTACCCTTTCTATAGTAAAAATACAAGGATTAATCAAATCCTCGTATTTTTTTTATCTCCATAAAATCAATAGGAGTGTAATTTATATTTTCTACTGATACATTAAAATAATTATTCTCATTAATTTCCATATCATTCCTATACCCATTATTGTGTATGTGACCATGTATATTTAAAAATGGAGTTCCATTCGCAAATTTTATTGGTTCATGTGATAGTAAAAAGAATTTTTTATATAGTATTGGATATCTATACACTTCTTTAAAACCAAGAGAAAGATAATATGTGATACTATATTTATCATGGTTTCCCATAATTAATACTTTATTACCATTTAATCTTCTAACTAGTTCTTTACCTACTTCTTGTTTACCAAGAAATAAATCTCCTAAAAAGAAAACTTTATCTTCTTTTTTAATTGTTTTATTCCAATTTTTAATTATTGTTTCATTCATTTCTTCTACATCTTTAAATGGTCTGTCGCAATATTTAATAATATTTGTATGGAAGAAGTGGGTATCTGAAATAAACCACACTTTTGACATAAAATCCCTCCTTTGCTGTTTACCACTTGCTGTATTTATCAGCGTACCCTGAAGCAGCGTAAGAATCTGGTTTAATTTTTACGTCGACTCCCATAGCTCTGAACATATTGTATACTTCTTTAATGAACTTTTTTGTTTCTCCATTTCGCCCTATGTCTACATGCGGTACTAATAAAAATTTTGCACCACTATATATATGATCAATAGTTAACTCTAATACTTTTTCTGTTATATCTGATTCAAAAAATTGATAAGCAAGCATTTGAGTTAAATGACATTCAGTCATAATTTTTTCTTTTAATTGAGAATATCGTCTTTTTTCTACTTGTACATATCTCCAGCCTCAAGCACCTTGTCCAACTCTGTGCAAATGTACAACAGTTACAAATTTAGTAGCATCAGCCTTTGGTTTAACTTGTGAGTCTGTCCCAACAGAAAGGACATATTCTAAATCTGGTCTCTCTGCAATTATATCTAATATTTCTTGTTCCATTTCTGAGAAAGTTACTTTTTCACCTTTTCCATTAATAAATATAGCCTTTGAAAATCCTGTGCTCCAATCCATTTGTCTGTCTCCCTTCCACTTTATTCTTCTTTAAATTCTATTCCTTCGTCCATCGCTTTAATAAATTCTTCTTCATCTATCCACCAAATGAAACCTGAAAGATCTCAACCCGCACTTTTACCGCATTCTTTACAAAGTTTATATATTCTTCATCCCGAATCTGTATGAGTTGTCCATCTAGTACCATGTATAGTTATTGATGTGCATCTAGATTTTTCTCCAACATAAATTATAAAATAAGTATATTCATGGATATGATTACTTTTTTTTGTTTTTATTTTCTTTGATATTTTAAATCTTTTATTATCTTTAGGTTCTTCTGCAAACATAACTAATCCTTTTTTCATGTGAACACCTCCTTATTTATATAATTTTAAATGTCCTGTTATTTCATCAATATCACAGTTAAAATCTGGACCTATACCCAGGCAAGTTGCAGTACCTGGTTCAACTTCTGTTCTGCCATCATCCACGATCAAAGCGCATGACATCCCTTTGCTCTTGGCTATTTTATATAAAGCTAACAATTCTTCTTCACTATTTACTTGTAAAACTATTTTAGTAAAATCTTCTGCTAGCCATTTATATGCTGCTGATTTTTCTTTTAATTTAAAAATTGTATCTGTCCTTGATTCTCTTATTTCGTCCAAGAGTGCACCTAATGATGCATGTGAAACTTGTGCGGCTAACTTTCCTGGAGACATATTCAAATCTTTTCTAGCAACAATTACTTGTTTCACTTTCATAATTCCTCCTGTTTTATAATTTATTTAACTTAACTTATTGGCGGAGATACTGGGAATCGAACCCAGGCGAGTGTTACCTCGACGACGGTTTAGCAAACCGCTACATTACCTCTCTGTCATATCTCCGTATAAGGGAGAATAGTCTCCCTAATTTTAACCTATTTTTTCAATAGTTTTTCCATTATCGTTCATTAAAAATCCTGAATTATTAAATACTAACATATGTCTTATATCATTTTCTGTATAAAATAAGACTCTAATATAACCTCCAAATGTTTCATACATGTTTTTTATAATAAAAGACGTCTCAATTGCTATTTTAGAATATCTTACAGATTCTTCTCCATTGATTGTTTCAGCTTCAAACTTAATTTGATCAAATATTTTATAATATATTTGGTCTTCTACTGAATCACCAACATTATCTGTATATTTTTCCTTTTCCCATCTTTTATTCGCATTTAAAATTAAATCACCTGAAAGCTTGTTAACTCATTTTACATCTGTTGCATTGTCAATGTAATTCCATCCCTCATAATAATACTTAATAATCATGTTGTTCTCCTTTTCTAGTTTCTATCTTCCTGTCTATATACTATCACAGTTTCTACGCTGTGTAATAGCTAATTTATTCCTGATATTGTAAAGTATATCAACTATACTTATTAATTCTGTTTCAGTATCTCTCTCAAATAATTGGTCATTATTATAATTTAATTTTCAAATTCAATTAGATGAAATTTTATTTCCATCTTTTCTAACTCATTTATTAAAACTACCTTTATAACTATCACAAGTTAATAATATATAAGCTATATTTTCTATTTCTTTATCAGATATATTTTCATCAAATATTACATATGGATATTCATAAGATTTATGTCCTTGACAACAAAATATTGTTTTCATGCCAATAATATTAAATGCACCTACGATATCCCACATCATTTCATCAATTTCTTTAAATGGAATGTTTTTAAATCTATCTTGCAAATATCCTTCTTTAAAATAATGTTTCATATTATTACTCCTCTTTTTATTTAAGATTAATTTTAAAAATTATCAAGTAAATTATTTGCGTATTCATTAGCATCATCTTCCTGCTCATTTTTACTAGCACTAACAAACCAGTCATTTTTAATTAAATATTGATATTGATGCCTAGCTTCATGCAATGTAACTCTAAGCAATATTTTTTTAAGAGCTTTGTTTCTTTTACGTAATCCCTTAATATTATTTACATGTCTTTTCTTTGTATTGCCATATAATATTATAAAATTACGAGGTTCATATATCTTATTCTTATAATAGGCTGAACCACTAACTTCTGTTTTCAAATGCCTGTATAAAATATTAAATGTTTCTATTTTAAATATATAGGAATACTTTATGATATCTAACCAATTCCAAACAAATACTATTGGTATGTTTCTATCAATGTGTATTGTATTCAATTCATTAAAACTTTCTTCAATACATTCTAAATCATTATAAAATTTAAACATTATATTCTCCTTTAAATTTTAGTTAAACTCCAATTGAATAACTATAGAACTATATCTATTTATTCTCATTTGTTTACCTTGTATGTAATGGACCAGATTTAGGGAGTTGAACCCCTTCATGGGTGAGTAATTAAGTCACTGAGATAGCTAAGAACCGTCTATGAAATTTTATAAAGTAGTCGACTTTTTTATAAAATTTCATGCTATCAAATCTGGATATATGGAATGTCTGACGAGATTTGAACTCGTATAAAATGCCTTCGTAGGACATTGCCTTTCCATTAGACTACAGACATATATATTGAGCGTTTAATCTTACCACACTCAAAGATTTATTATTAATATTCTTTGCTAGTGAAATATTCTTCATTAGTTTTATTTATTAGATAAGCATTATGTTCTAATGCGATAGAATCTGTACTTGTGTCTACAATAATCCATTCTCCATCAATAAAAACTTCATTCCAACCATGATAAACTGGAGTATATACAGTATATCCTTTTATATATTTAGTAGGAATATCAACTGCTCTTAACATAACTGCTGTTAAAGTTGCAAAATCAGAACAAATTCCTTTACCTGTTTCTAATATATCATCTGCTTTTGGAATATAATTTCTTGGTAAATTATTAATATTTTCAAGTTTTTTATAATCATACGTTATATTATTAATTATATAATCATAAATAATTTCAAATTTTTCTTTATCTGTTTCAATATCTTTAGTTAATTTTTTTGCTAAAATTACTGCTTTTAGTTCATCATTCCAAGAAATGAGTTGATGTGAACTTAAAAATACTTCTTCTTCATTTACATCTATATTAATACTTTTCTTAGATATTACTTTACCTCTTCTGTTTTCAATTGTTAATAAAGTAATTATATAATCTCCATCACCCATTTGTATTGGCAATGAGATAGTTTCTGCACCAATAAAATATAAATAATTTACTGTATCTTTTTCAACGACAACTACAAAATTAGTTTCTTCATAATTACTAGTATCAATTATAATTGTATCGTCGTTAATGCCAATATCTATTTCTGCAACGCAACCAAAAGCAAAGGTAATCAAAAGTATTAAAGCCATTATGCAAGCTAATATCTTTTTCATATAAAAACCTTCTTTCTTTTTATTATTTTCTTATTTCTATATATATTATATCATATTTTTAATGCGGTGTCAAATAATTTTGATTATTGATTTTTAGTAAAGAAATTATATAATTTATCTCTTGTATCAATATCTATTTTTTCTCATACAGCAGATATATCATCAAGTATTTCTTCAAGTGACCTTATGTCACCATAATTATCACATAATGGTATATTTAAGTCTACTAATATCTCAATAATTTCAAGAATTTCAGGAGTATTAATATTTTTTAACATGTTTATCTCTCCAATTCTTCATTAATAACTTCTATTAGTTTGTTTAAATCTGAACCAAGAATAGGTCTGCCATTTATAATTGTAACAGGAACAGACATAAAACCTAATTCCATAAGTTCTTTTCTATTATATTTATTGGCAATATTTCTTATTTCAAACTCAAATCCTTGTGTTTCTAAAAATTCTTTAACTATAGTACAATGATGACAATTTTTTGAACTATAAATAATAATTTCTATTTTTCCCATAGTTTTCTCCTTAATTTTTAACTATAAATAATTTTTCAACACTTTTTTTATGAGTGCCTTTGTTGTCTAATCCTACTTTATGTTCTTTACTCCAAATGCATTCAAAATTGTTTTCTGGCATTTGATATTCACTAATAATAATTATATTATTCTTACTCATTTCTTTTGCTCATGCATAAAATTCTTCATAATTAAATTTTGGTTGTTCTGGATAACGCTTTGTGCTTCTATACGGAATATCACAATATATAACATAATTATTAATTTCTTCATTTGTGTATTCATTAAAATTTTTACAATAAAATTTTACATCTGTTAAATTTTTTCTTTGTTTTTCTATGTTCCTTATACCTTCATTTGGTATATCTCTAGGAGTTATTTTGTCTGCTTTAAATCCTCTTGCGAATCCTTGAAAATAACGAGAACCATAGGTAGCGCAGAATCCAACTAATCCAATATACCAATTAGGGTAATTATTTTTATTATTTTTTACTTGTTTATATTCTTCTTCTGTTATTGTTGTCGGTAATGGATTATTTAATATTTTAATATAATTTAATAAAGCAATTAATTCTTTATGTATGTCTGAACCAATTTTATTATTATGATTTATTTTATCTATTACATTCGCTCCACCTACGCATACTTCTAAATATCCATCACAATTACTATCATCTATAATTTCTTGAATTATTGGAATAATATATTTACAAAGTCTATTTTTACTGCCTACAAATTTCATAATTCCCTCCTTAAAACACTGTTACTTCTTCTATTCCTTCTCCATTAATGATTGTATCAGATTTTGCTATAAATGTTGTAGTTCCTGATTTAGTTTTAACAGGTTCTCCATCAGGTTCGAATAATCTGAACATATCTAATTCTTTAATATCTATTGGAAGACATTCTTCTCAAGTAGAATTTATCCAATTAAATTTTTCAACTTTTCTCATTCTCATAGTTTTCTCCTTAAAAATAAAATAGCCTTGTCACGGATGATCAAGGCTTAGTCTGGTGCTCGATGAAAGAATCGAACTTTCATTTTAGGTATGTAACACCCATGTCCTCCCGTTAGACGAATCGAGCATATGTAATGCCTAGTATTTTTCGTGGTGTACTAGGCAACACCATCTTTTGGCAATAGCTCTGCGAATCAGACTGTCAAGGTTCCTCCCGGGTTAGCAATAGCTTTCCTTTTTTAAGGGAATTTTAAGACCTCCGGTCACACAGGTCTATGGCGGTTCTACAGAGAATCGAACTCTGATTTTTTGGCAGACAACCAATTGTAATACCATTATACTATAAAACCAAGCTTTCTTACTCTTTTTATAAAGCGATGGTAAGAGACCCGCATATTTATTGGAAAACGCTTAAAACCAATTAATATATCAAGTTTAATATATTTGTAGATGACTTACATATATTAAACGTATATTATTTTTTTTTCTGTTTAATCATCTTAGATGTATTCACATCTCTTCACAGAATCGTATTTTTTTGATTAGAGTTTTGACATTCTATCCATCGATGAATAGTGTCTTAGACAGACTCTTACTGCCTTTGGAGCGAACAGTCAGAATCGAACTGACGGCATACTAGTTTTGCAGACTAGTCCCTGCCCATTTGGGGTTATTCGCATATGGCGGGCATCGGATACCGAATTTCACGGATAACTCTATTGTAATCGCAAGATATCATAACGAATTACAGAGACCACAATATATATGGGTGCCCATGTTTTGAATAAGATATTTGGGAGAAGAAACAACTATACTCATAAACGGGTCGTTCCTTACCTCGTTTTAAGGATTACAAGTTCTTTATCTCCTTTCCTAAATATCTTATTCAATTGGTGGATTGAGAGAGATTTGAACTCTCGACCTCTGGTTCTTCAAACCAACACTCTTCCAACTGAGTTATCAATCCATATTCATTTCAAGACACTAATTTATATACAATCCATATTTGTATGGCTTAGCAGCCTGTTTTGATTTGCTGTATGTGTCTTATGAATTATTATTTTATATCAAGACGCTAATTTTTATCCAATTAAAAGTTGGTCGCTTAGCAGCGGTTGATGTGCTGTATGCGTCTTTATGTTGGGTTTTGTCTGTACAAACAGGAATTATAGGGACTTTAACCAACTTCCTTGAACCTAGTGGTATGTAGGGAGAGGCTCGAACTCTCAAAACTTTGGGTCTAAGCCAAAGATCTCCTCCATTTGGATTACCTACACATATTTTTTTATTTCTTAACTTATTATTATTATAACATATCTTTATTGAGATGTCAAATAAGATAGTTAACTGGTAGCAAGCGCTGGTAACGCTCCAGCTTCATTAGAGTTATGAGCACTATTGAGATACTTACCTCCCGCTTGACATATATAATTTTATTGGCAAGGGCACAAGGAATTTAACCTCAATCTTGTGGTTTGGAATCACGTATGTTAACATTACACCATGCCCCTACATACTATCTACATGTTTGCTTCTTCTTTATCAAGTTCTTCTTCTTTTATTCCATAGAAAAGGAAATTTTCTTGAATTTCTTCCATAGGTACTTTTCCTACTAAGTGAATAAATTGAACTGCTTCTTCTATATCTTTAAATCTAAGTATCTTATCTGTTTCAAGATTTATCATAAATTGTTCTTGTCCATTGATCAATGTTGCTACAATTATAAGTTCCATAGTATTACTCCTTCGCTAGTTTTGCTTCTTCTTTCGCCAATTTTCTCAATCTAATTCTTTCTAATCGTGCTTTTTCTTGTCTAATACGTTTTTCTGTTGCAACCTTAAACATTCTAAGATTTCGTCTATCAGATGTTTCATCAATAATTACTGTGAATCCATTCGGTAAAGTTCCTACTTGTTTGTTCATAAAACATTCCTCCTATCTACGAAATCCAATTACCTTATAACCAAGTTGATATCTTAAGAAATCAATTGCTCCTAATTCTGTTAATCCACTAAATCCTGTTAATTCAATAACTTTTTTAGTTACATGAGCAGAAGTGATTGCTTTTAATGCAGATTTTTCTGTATAAATTCTTTTAGCCATAGTTTTCTCCTTATTTATTCATATTTTTATAAGTTTGTTCTTCTTTATCTAATCTCCATTTGTAATCGCTAATATCATATGAGCAAGAAACTTTTCTAAAAGATCTTCCATTAGCAACGATATTAGTATTTCTAACTCTTTTGTTCGCTTTTCTTTTTTCAAATTTATTTTTTTTATCTACTACCCAAGGTTCTTTCTTGAAACTCCTACTCATAGTAATCACCTTCCTAAGTAGCTATGTAATATATATTATCTTTCGGCGGACGGCAGAGACATCGATTCTCATTAAATGCTTTCCTTTTACCCTCTGCTCTACAGCAAGCCTCATACCTTTGACACTGTCATATCTTGATGTACACTCGGAATATGAATTATACAAAGGTGCTACACGTATATTCGGACTACCGACCCCCGAAAGATAATATAATTATGTAAATAACATATCTTAGAGTACTATTACTAGTAGGACTCTAAAATTTTACTAGGCTTCTAGTAAAAGCCGATAAAATAATCTAGCTTTCACAGCTTTTTGATGATATGTTATGTTGGTGCCAAAGTTGAGATTCGAACTCAAAGGACCTTCCGGCAATAGTTTTACAGACTATTCACGCCCCTTACGTGACTACTCGGGCAAATATGATTAATTAAGGATAATCACTCCTATGGACCAAGTAGAGAGATTCGAACTCTCGTCCCGTGCGCCCAAAGCACGTGCTACAACCAAACTCAGCTATACCTGGATATATTTGAAACCAGTGTTTTTTATCCTTCCCCACACTCAAAAGCTATCCAATCTTCAAATTTCAGTAAACAATCGGAGATTAGCAACAGATCACTTACCTAGTATATATTTTTTTGTTGGTTTCTCGAACAAAAGGAATATACAAATACCTTGATAGTTTTTATTATAGCCAAGGACTACCAAACTGGCTGGTGGAAGTGGCGAGGATCGAACTCGCGGCTCACGATTTAAAAGACCGTTACTCTGCCAACTGAGTTACACTTCCATATATAATAATAAATTATCAGGGGTTACGCTCCCCAACCTCCCAAATACGTTTAGGTTATAATTTTAGATAATCTATTATTTTTTTATCTCTATAAATATTATAACATTATTTTTTTAGATTGTCAATAAAAATTTCTAATTTTTCTAAAAATACTTCTTCTTCCCAATAGAATGGGTCTCCCATAGTAGACATAAAATTATACATTAATTGACCAAATCTCCAATCTGGGAATTCTTTCCATTGTTCTTCTAGCTTTTCTAAAAACAATTTCATTCTATTAATATCTCTCATAACAACCTCCTAAAATTATGTAATGACGGTTATTGGGACAAGGGAACCGTAAAACCCATGATAGCTTGCCTGAGCTATCTGCATATAGCCATATGCCTCGTTGGTGAAGCGTAGGGAAGTCGAATCCCTGTTGTCACGGTGAAAACGTGAGTTCCTAACCATTAGAAGAACGCTCCATATACGAGAGTTTTTAGTGAGAACTCAATAACTCATTGGTGCTTTAAGTTGCTTATTGGTTTGTGTACTGGTTTATGATACACTGGTAGTCATATCGAGATTCGAACTCGAACTATACTGGGATTAAACCAGTTGCCTCTGCCATTGGACTATACGACCACGCCCCGATCGTTATTCTTTATAGTGCCCAATCGGGTGGCACCTTGAATCAAACGTTTGATAGTGAGGAAGCTATCCTCTACTTGGCTTTAGTAGGATTCGAACCTACACCTCCCCACTCCACGTGAGAAATTCTACCGATTAAACTATAATAGCCACATGTCCCTTCTAACTTATACAGCGCCTAAAAGGTTGCGCTTTAATTTAGAGATAGCAAGTCTCTAATAATTAATTGAGTCTCAAGGCTTTAGTAGGATTCGAACCTACACATCTTTTTGCTAAGATTAATTCCCCATAGATTAAAGCCACATGGTGTGGGATAAGGGAGTTGAACCCCTGTCTAAGGCATATAAGACCCTGGTACTGACCGTTATACTAATCCCACATATTTTATTGGTACTCGGAGGAGAAGTTGAATCTCCATTATTGGCGTATCAGACCAAAGTACTAACCGTTATACTATCCGAGCATATTATCTATAAAGAAAGCTGTTGAATCATGAAAAACATAATTTTTTTCAATATCTTCTATACTTTCTCCTGTTACTTCTTTCATGAAATCTTTTGCATCTTTAATAGTTGTGAATATCATAGGAAATGTAAAATTACTTTCTTCTGATAATACATATTCATAACCATTGGTAACATTCCCATTAATAAGTCTTCCTATAATAAAATCATTACGCATAATTTTCTCCTTTTTTTCTTTTTCTTTAACTTCTATATATATTATAACAAATATATACTAAGTTGTCAAGTAAATTCTTAAACTTTCATTTTAACCCTTTCTTGAAAACTTTTATTTTAAAAATTGTGTGGATTTATTTTAATAGGAATTACTCGCGCTCAACCACTTCCTACATGCGAGAACATTTTTTTTACTTGGCACTAATGTTCTATAAGCCAACTGGTGGAGAATACGAGAATCGAACTCGTCTGACTTCCTACTTGCAAAACAGGTGACCACCCCATGCAGTCCCATCCCCCAAATGTGACAGATAATATCGTTTAAGGAATCGAACCTTTCTCTGATATACTCTCTGTCAAAATATACCATTCGTTTTTTTACCTATCTTCCAATAGACAAGGAAACCCATTCCCAAGTTAGACATGGAAGAGATGAAGAGGCTCGAACTCTCATGTATGGCGTTAGAAGCACCATGCCTATCCAATTAGACTACATCTCCACATATTATTTAAAATCTGAAATATAAGATTCTTTATTTAAATATCTTTTCTTGTTTAATATTGATAAATATAAGTATGCTTCACAAATAATCCCATCTGCGAAACTATAGCTTTTTTCATCTCCTACAGACATCTCTTCATCATTTTCAAAATAATTATATTTTGCATCTAATCTGTCTGTAACTTTGTTATATTGTATAATTTTTTTATTTAAGAATTTTTTATGTTTTTTAATATCAATTTGATTATTATCAGCAATTATTTCTTCTGACATAAGAAAATTTAAAAATAAATGTCCTCTATTATGATATGCCCAAAAAACATTTCATGGTAATTCTTGCATTTCATCTTTAGTAATAAATTTAGACCTTTCTAATTGTTCTAAAAAATAACGTTTCTGCATATTAACCACCTTTCTATTGGAGGGGACGAAGAGAATTGAACTCTCATTACTGACTCGGCAAGCCAGTGTAATAGCCGTTATACTACATCCCCAAATTGGGGAGAAGGGTTTTTTTAAGGTTGATTAACATAGTGACATGTATATTGTTAATCTTTAAACCCCTTTCCAGAAAAACCTTGGTAGCTATTCGATTCATTTAGGTTGCTACCATTGTTTCTTCATAAGGGGAACACCCTCTAAGACTTAATGTCGCTTAGATCGACAGATCTATACCCTATGGATACAGATAGGTGGAGCGGATAGGGATGATTGAAATCCCATCGCTTGGGTGGAAACCAAGAATAATAGCCATTATACTATACCCGCATACTTATTTAATTTCCATACAACCAGCTCTACAATTCTTTTGTAGACATCTTCAATAAACTTTGGAAACTTTATTCATAGCTCTATGTTTTTTACAATGAGGTGTTAATCTGCCTATATTACCATCATCAGCAAGTTCTACTAAATCAAATCTAGTATTATTATCATCTATGGTTTTAATTTTCATAACAGCCTCCTATGTATTGGGCGTGATAAGGAGAATCGAACTCCCATACAAGGGTTCACAACCCTCTGCACTAGCCATTGTGCTATATCACACATATAGAGGGGATTTCTCCCCTTATTATTAAATTGTTACAACTGCATATCTCTCCGAGCTAATTACCTCTAGCATTAATTCATAAGGTGTAGTAGCTACAGACTTAATTAAGTTAACAAAGGTATTAGAGCTAAGCCCGCTAACTAATTGCACATCTCTATCATCTTTTGCTGCATGAAGAGTGTTGTTTCTAGCATTAACATTCCAAAAGATTATAGCAGGCATAGTATACCCATATTGAGCAAATTCAAATCTCATTTTTTTAAGGAATATCATTTTAACTTTATTATTATTTCTATATGAATATGGATCATATCCATCTCCACCTACGCAAGAATCAAATTCCATATCAGAAACAATAATTAATTTAGCTGGAAGTTCACTTTGTGTAAGATTGTTTTTAACACTTGTATCTAATACTAATTGTAAAGCTGCTTCAAGATTAGTACTCATATCCCAATTTGCTCTATTCAAATTTTGTGCTTTTTCTACTACATTGTTACCAACTAATTTTACTAATTCAGGTTTATTTGAAAAAGTCATAAAGTAATCTTTAAATTCTCCAGTATTTCTTTCTGCAAAATACATTGCAAGAGAAATAGATACTGATAACGGAGCACCGCACATAGAGCCTGATACATCCGCAATTACTAATGCATTAACTTCTTTACCATTCAAGTAGTCTGGCAATGAACGCCAGTATGCTTCTAATTCATTAATACTATGTTGATCATACATATCACTATTTAATGCTTTATCTACTATTTGATAAGGGAAAAGAGTTTTTGCTTTAAAAGTTTTTACACTTTTAGTTAACTCTTCTTTTGGTGCTTCAACAATAGCATTTACAAAACTATTATATCTTTCTTCATCATGACGGCAAAATGCATCTCTGTATTTTAATCCCGCTTGTGAAGGGATAGTTTCATAATTAATTGTATCCCATTCTCCATTACCCATTTTTGTTTCAACTAAATCTATTCTACTTCTTAATTTAGTTAAAGTAGTTCTATAACGTTTAGGAGTCATGTCTAATGCTAATCTAGTTCTTTTTGCTAATTTCTTAGTTTCAAAGCTAGATGCATTCTCAGATTTTAACCATTTAGCTAATAAAGATGGACGTTCTGCTCTTAGGTCTACGTTAAGTTGTTTTTGGACGAACTTAAACATAGCTTTCTCTAAAGAAGTCCCCACAAATGAATATAAATCATCCCATCTACCAAACTCGGGAATTAAGTGCATATTTTTAGACATAGTTGTAGGATCAATTTTCGCTAAATATGTTAATATAATTCTACCAAAGCGTCTTTCTCCTTGCCCTTCAAGAATATCTCTTAAATGAAAAGCAACTCTTAATGCTTGAAGTTTATCTTCAGCATATGCTTTAGAAAATAATTGAACAATATCTGTTTCACTTCTATCTCTCATTGCTCCACCTAAAGCGAACAAATCAAGTACATGTGAAGTTGTTGATTTAAGAGCAACGGCTCCGTTTTCTGTTTCTTTAAAGTTATCTTCTGTTTCTAAATGTTTAATAAAAGTCATGTGTTTCCTCCTTATTTTTAATGAAAAAAACCTAGATGCATTTTAATTTCTGTAAAGCAAGTTGCCCAGCTTTTCTTAAATTTTAGTTTGCTGTTCGCATCTAATTTTTGGTTGGCGTGGCTAGGAAGATTCGAACTTCCATCTACAGATTCAAAGCCTGTCGCATTTACCCTTACACTATAGCCATATGTATCCTGCATTTTATTACACGATGCAGTATCGTTACTTCCGTATTCTTTTAGTTGTCTGAAGTGACAACACATACTTAATATGTAATGGAGCTCCTCCTCAGAATCGAACTGAGATTCACAGATTACAAAACTGTAGTAATTTGCCATTATACGAAAGGAGCATATCCTGTCTATTTTTATCGACCTTGACAGGTTGGTCTATGCATCACAGAGAGCTACTCCGTACTTAGCATCTCATTTTATCTTTAAAGTGCTACGATGAGAAACAAAGCACTTCCCCAATTTAAAGTGATGAGAGCACACTATACTAGACACAAAATTATCACTGGAATCGAACCAGTCTTAAAAAATTCGTAGTTTTTTTTGCCTACCATTGGCTTGATTTTAGTTTTGCTGTGTGTGTCTAAATGGTAAATATATTTATTTATTATGTTCTTCTCTATGACAATTAGCACATAATAAAATACATTTCTCTAGTTCTTTTTTATATTTATCCCAACTTCTAGTATTTCCATTACCTAACCCACTCTCTTTGATAGCTGGGTCTAAATGATGAAATTCTAATGCATCAATACATTTATCATAATTGCATTTACTACATTTTCCACCTTTAATTTTTACTGCTTGTTTTTTCATAGCACGTCTTAAAACAGTTTTATTATGCACTTGACGTTCTTTTTCTCCTTCTCCATTTTTAGTTGAAGGACTACACTCAAAACAGTATTTTCTAGTTCCTCCACCTTTAATAGGCGTAAATTCTTTTCCACAAATTTCACATTTTTTCATTGTATTCCCTTTCTTTTTTTTAGAAAGGATTGCCGCATCACAGTACGGCATTAATCCAATTTGGCGGGCGAGATGGGAGTTGAACCCACAATCTCAAAATTAACAGTTTTTTGCTTTTCCTATTAAGCTTCTCACCCATAAATTTAACGGGATTTTTAGAAGCTCCCAATACTTCATTAGTTCAGTTAAGAACCGTTGGAGGAGCACCAGAGAATCGAACTCTGTAGAGTATTACCTCCTCATAGTTTTCAAGACTACTTATCACCATTAATGTATGCTCCATGTCCCTTAGACTTTTTTAGGAGTGTCCCTGGGTATTCATCTCCACAACTTATATTTAAGTCTAGTTGCCAAAGACTGTGGTATTAGCTTAAAATTTAAGCTAACTGGCAAAGGTCAGAAGAGTCGAACTCCTATCTTGAGGTTTGAAAGCTCCTGTCTTACCGTTAGACGAGACCAATACAGTTAGAATTTCTACTTTGATAATACAATTACTTTTTCCATCAGTATTTTTCTAGGCACGAAACTGTATTAATTGGAAAAAGTAACTACTATCCAGTATATTAAAAAGATTTCTCTTTCAATTTATTCTTCTGTTAGAAGTTTTATTTTGCTGGATGTGCCTTTATTTTTCTAAGTCCTATAATAATTATATCATATTTTGTTCCAGAAGTCAATGAATCTTGCTATATTTTCTAGTTTTTTTGATTTCTTTTAACTTCTATATATATTATATCACATTTATTCTAATATGTCAATAAAATTTTTAAAAATTTTCTAAAATTTTATCCCAAGAGCACCCAATGATATGAGTGCTATAATTTAATCACTGCTACAACATTTTTGCTATCTATTAATTTCACTCCAACCGCACATTTATCCTTAACTTCTACAATATCAACTGTCTCTAGAGTTATCATTGAAGTATTAGTAAAAATTGTAATACTCTCATTTGTAATTGGAATTATTGCCGCAAGTTCTTGTTTTTTAGTCACATTTAATCCAACGCCACCTTTAACTTGATTTAAAACCATAGATACTGGAATTTTTTTACCTTTTCCTTCTCGTGAAATAGTCATTAAATATTTTTGTTTATCTATAGAATCAAATCCTATAACACGATCGCCATCTTTAACTTTAATTCCATTAACTCCGCCTGTACTTCTGCCTGTAGAATTAATACTAGAATTAGAAAATCTAATTAAATAACCATCTTTAGTATACATTATTATGTCTTCTCTTGGTTTAACTACTCTAACATTTACTAAAGAATCTCCTTCTTTAAGATTAATAGCTTTTATTTTACTTCTTTTAAAGTTTTGATATTCACTTAATTTAGTTTTTTTCACTTTACCATTCTTAGTAATGAAAATAAGGCTATCATCAATATTACCTTCCATTGAAGATACAACTACAATTTCTTCTCCATTATCTAAATTAACTAATGAAGCTATAGGTGCGCCATTAACGCGATTGTCTCCTTCTTTTATATCATTGATAAGAACTTTAAACACATTACCATAATTTGAAAAAGCAAGCATATAATTTTGAGTATTTCCAATAAAAACATGAGAATAGATATTGTTTATTTTTTTACCTTTTCCACCTTTAGTTTGCGGTTTAAATTTATTTGTTGATACTCTTTTTATTAATCCTCCATGAGTAAAAGTAACTACTACATTTTGTGAAGGAACTTCATTTTTAGCTTTATCTCCTTTAGTTATTTCAATGTTAGTAATTTGAGTTCTTCTTGCATCTCCATACTTTTTCTTCGTTGCTAATAAGCTATCCTTTATAATCCCTAATAATATAGATTCACTATTAAGAATTATTTCAATTTCTTTCTTAGATTTTAATAATCCAATTTGTTCTTTTTTAAGCGTATCTACTTCTAAGTTTGTTAACGAAGATAGTTTCATAGCTAAAATTGCATCTGCTTGCAATTGAGTTAACTTATATTTTTTAATCAATTTACTATTAGCTTCTACTTTGCTACTTGAAGCTTTGATTAGTTTAACTATATCATCAATATTTTCTATTGCAATAATTAATCCTTCAATGATATGCAATCTTTTCTCAATTTTTTCTAAATCAAATTTATATTTACGAGTATAGATATTAATTTGATGTTTAACAAATTCAGAAATTAAAATTTTTAATCCAACTGTTTCAGGACTGCCATTGATTAATACAGTATTGTTAAAACTAAAAGTTGTTTCTAAAGAAGTTAATTTATACAGTCTATTTAAAACTGCATTAGCGTCTGCATCTTTCTTCACAATTATTGTAATACACATACCATTCCTATCTGAATCATCTCTTAATGTTTTAATCTCTGTAATTTCTTTAGCTTTAATAAGTTCTCCAATATTTCCTACAATTTTTTCTTTATAAGTTAAATAAGGAATTTCTGTAATAGAAATAGTTTTATCCTTAATACTAGCTTTAGCACGAATACGAATTCTACCTTTTCCAGTTGAGTATGCATCTAATAATTCTTTTTCATTAATTACAATACCTCCAGTTGGAAAATCTGGACCTATAATATAGTTCATTAATTGTAATGTTGTTATATCTGTGTTCTCCATATATGCAATAATTGCATCTATCGTTTCATTCATATTATGAGAAGGCATGCTTGTCGCCATTCCAACTGCGATGCCTGTCACTCCATTAATAATTAGTGTTGGAATAATATTTGAAAGAACTATTGGTTCATACAAATCTTCAGAGAAATTTAATTTCATATCTATAACATTCTTTTTTATTTCCCAAAGCATTTCTTTCGCAATTTGAGACATCCTCGCTTCAGTATACCTTGAAGCTGCAGGTTTATCTCCATCTTGAGAACCTATATTCCCATGTCCATCTACTAATGGATATCTTAATGACCATTTCTGTGCCATTCTCATCATAGCTTCATACACACTAACATCTCCATGAGGATGAAGTTTACCTAATACTTCTCCTACTACACGGATTGATTTTTTATATGGTTTATTATGAAGCATTCCTAAATCGAAAAGAGTATAAAGGATTCTTCTATGTACAGGTTTTAATCCATCTCTAACATCAGGGAGTGCTCTATCTGTAATTACACTCATTGCATAATCTAAATAAGAAGATTCCATTTCATCTTTTAAATTAACAATTTTTATGTTATTTCTATCCATGCTCCCTCCTTATTTTTATATTGTTTTAACATTGACTTAAAAAGTGTATTCTCTTTATCAACTATTACAAAAATTTCATGTTCCATCAATGGACAAATACAAAATTTAAATCTTGCTAATTCTGTATCATGTTCTCTGTATTTTTTCTTTAATTCTTTTATTGCACCTTTGATAGTTCTTTCAGTTGCAATTATAAATATATATTGACTTTCTATTAATTCTATTAATCGTTTAAAACTTTCATTATTCATTCCTTTAAAAGGTTTAGACGTAGTTGTTACTGTAACATTCTTATCCATAATATCTCCTAACTGTCTATGTTCGCATATTGAGCGTTATCTACAATAAATTGTCTACGTGGTGCGATCTTAGTCCCCATCAAGACAGTAAACGTTTCTTGCGTTTCTTCTTCATCCTCTATTTTGAATTGAATAAGTTGTCTATCATTTGGGTTAATTGTTGTTTCCCATAATTCTTCTGGGCTCATTTCACCAAGTCCTTTAAGATAACCTATTGATGCACCTTTATGAGTCCTCGCAAATTCACTAGCTTCTTTTTGTGTATATAAATAAGTTTTTTTATTCCTATAAGTTGCAATATACAATGGAGGAACTGCTGCATAAACATACCCTTGCTCAAATAATGGTCTCATATAGTTAAATAAGAAAGTTAAAAGTAAAGTTCTAATATGGCTACCATCTACATCAGCATCAGTAAGAATTATAATTTTATCATATCTAAGTTTAGTTATATTAAATTCTTTTCCAATCCCACAGCCAAAAGCAGTAATCATAGCGTTTATTTCATTATTTTTTAATAGTTTTGAAAGGTCATTTTTTTGGCTATTAAGAATTTTCGTGTTAGTCCCATGTTTCCATGGGCACTGACTATATCTTACTCTAAGAATTGTTAATTCTATTATAGAGCACTCCGTTTCGAATTGCGTATCAATAGCAACCCTACTCCCGGTCTAACCCAGGATAGTCGATACAAGTATTATTTTATATGTTTATAACTTTTTCTAAGAACTATACTACGCATTGGATTATATGTTACTTTGTATATACAAGCTAGTTCAGTTGTGGTTTTTTCTTTATTGTCATATAATCTTCTTATTTCTAATATTTCTTCTTTAGAGAATCTTAATACTCCAGTTTGAGCATGTTTTATTTTTGGAATATTCCCTACTGTTCTATAACTTACTCCATGGATAATATTTCTAAAAGTATCTTTACTAGGGTACAACTCTTTATAATCTTTTCAAATTTGAGCAGGAGTTTCACCGTCAATATACCTTTGTCTAATTTTTATAACTTCTTTATTAGACAGTTTTGCTCTTGGATGATTTTGATCATTTAAAGCTTTTGTTTCCTTCAATGTATTTAATCTTTTATCCTTTACTTCTTTTGAAGATAATATTTCTTTCGCTACAAAATTTCCACCTTTAGTTGAATTGTATCCATTTTTAAAACTATTATAAAAAGATATTCAATATATTTCTTTTTCATTTAATTCTTTTATTGAGCATTCTTCTAAAATTTGAATTTCAAAATTTTCAAGTCCATATTTTCTTAAAGCTTGATAAAATTTTGTATTATAGCAACAATTCTTTGGATTATTAAATGCATATTTATGTTTGTTACTAATTCTTTTTTCAATATTAATTGATTGCCCAATATATCTTTTTCCATTTGTTTTATTTCTAAAACAATATATACCTATCATTATATTACTCCTTTGATAATAAAGCATATAACATATAAAATAATCATTACTCACGGGATTAACTTCACCTAAACAAATTTTAACATATTTGTGTAATGGTCAGCCTTCCCCGTTAGCCACTAAAGTGACCCCGGTGATTACCGGTTAGAAGTGTGAGGGCAAAATTACTTACCCTTTAATGGCAATACTGCTTGTATTTTTCTATCACGAGCAAACTTTATTGAACCAGCAGCGCTGTCTCCTTCTACTAGTAATATTTCGCTATTTCCTTTATTCGCATTTTGACAATCAGTAAGTTTACCAGGCAAGACTATTGCTCCACCTACTACACTTTTTCTTCTTACTGTTTCTCTTGCCTTTTTAGCTGCTTCTCGAGCCTTTTTAGCTAGAGATGCTTTCTCTAAGATTTTTACTATGTCTGTTTTAAAGTTAACAAAATATTGTTTTAATGCTTCTGTAGATATTTTACTTACATAACTTCTACCTCTAGCATCTGTTAACTTGTCTTTAGTTTGTCCATCGAATACTGGTTCAGGCATCTTTAAATTGATTATTAAAGTCAATCCTTCTTTTAAATCTTCCCCAGTAAAGTTACTATCTTTATCTTTAAGAATTTTTTCTTTCTTTGCAAAATCATTAGCTGTTTTAGTAAATGAACTTCTAAATCCAGTTAAATGTGTTCCAGCACTATTAGGGATATTATTTGTATAGAGTTTTACTTTTTCATTTGTTCCTGTATTGAATTGCACAGCAATCTCAACAGTAGCATCTTCAATGTCTTCTTCACAATAGAAAATATTTTTATGAACTAATTTTTTATCTTTATTTAACATATTAACATAATCTATTAATCCATTCTTACTTAAATATTCTATTTTCTCATTAGTGATTTCATTTTCAAGTTCAAACCGCATCCCTTTAGATAGATAAGATAATTCTTCAACTTGTCTTTTGATTGAATCAAAATCAATTTTAGCATCTGTAAAGATTTCATTATCTGGTAAGAAATGTAGAGTTGTTCCACTAGAAATATTCTTTCCTATCTCTTGGACTTCTCCTTGAACTACACCACGTTTAAATTTTACTTGATAAGTTATTCCATTTCTATTTATAGTAAGTATTAACCATTCTGATAAAGCATTAGTTGCTTTAATTCCAACTCCATTTAATCCACCAGAGCTATTGTATCCAGAATCTCCAAATTTACCACCTGTATGTAACATAGTTAACAAAGCTACGAGAGAATGAGTTCCATCTTCCATTAATCCTATTGGCATACCTCTGCCATCATCCTCTATAGAAATTGATCCATCTTTATGAAGTTTAATTTTTATAGAAGTACCAAATCCATTCAAATGTTCATCGATGGCATTAGAAATAACTTCTAAGATGATATGGAAGACTCCTTCAGCTCCGATAGACGAGACGTACATGCCTGGTCTAGTTCGAATCGCTTCAATGTCTTCTAAATGTCTTATTGCATTTATACCATAGTTGTCTAATTCTTTTTTTATTTCCATTTATCCTCCTACATTTCTCGTAGTAATTTGTTTAAAAGATTTTTACATTTTCTTGCATCTTGTTCTATATTAAACTGTAAATATCTAAATTTTGAATTGATAATAATTTCTGCATTAAATCTATTTATAATCATATCAATTACTACATCAAAATCAAAATCAAGCATTTCTTCTATTATATATTTGAAACTATTTATCCCTGGCTTACTCATAATTTTTAAAGGACTTGCGATTAAAAAGTGATTGCCTGACTTAAATACTGTAAAGCAAGTTTCATCTTTACAACCTCTACCCCAATCAGATTGCGTTTTAACCGCATTTTCTTTTCTCTTGGGTATAACTTTAGTTTTACCTTTAATAGTTCGTAGTTTAGCCATATTATATTACCTCCTTTAAAAGAAACAGAATTAAATAATCCTGTTTCTAATCATTTTTATTTAAAAAAGCTATTTGTTTATTGTCTTTTTTAATAATTTTTTTAATTAAACAAATAATATTTTCTTTTGTTACTTTTTCAATTTCTGAAATAAAATCGATTGAATTAATATATTCATTATTAAAATATCTTCCTGGTTTATTAAAACATAATCGACTTGAATTTTCTTCTTCAATAAGAATATTTCTTTTTGCTTGAATTTTAGATATTTCAATTTCTTCATCTTTTAAGTTTTCAATCATATCTAGTAAAATAAAACTAATTTCTTCTATAATTTCATCTTTTTTATTAAAATCTGAAAAAGATATGTATGTACAAAGATTATTTAAATTATGAACACTTTGAATATAAGAACCTATTTCATAACATAATGATTTTTCTTCTCTAATTTTCTTAAATAATCTAGAATTCATGCCTTCTCCATAAATAAAATTTAGAACTTCTGCTGTAACTAAATCTTCTCTATCGAATGAAATATTATAAAGTAAAATACCTTGTTGAATATCTGATTTAAAATTTTCAATATAAAAAGATGTATTTAAATTAAATTTTATATTCTCAACTGCTTTACCTTCTCTATAAGGGATGTATTGTTCTAATAATTTTAATAATTCATATTCATCTATATCACAACAAACTGAAATTATTAAATTATTTGTATTATAATATTTATTATAATATTCTAATATATCATTCTTAGTATATGAATTAATAGTATCTTCATAGCCAATAGTAGGATGTTTTAATCTTTCATCTTTGAACGCAGAATAGAATAATTCAAAAGCAATACTATAAGAATCATCTTTACTTTGCTTTAATTCTTCAATAACAATTTTTTTTTCTTTCTGCATAAGTTCTTTAGGAAATATTGGAAAAAATACTAATTGAGTCATTAAATCAATAGCTTCTTCTGCGTATTCTTTTAAATGCTGAATAGTATATTGAGTCATAATTTTCCCTGTATTAGCATTAAAATCTCCACCACATTTATATGGTATATTAGATATTTCATCTTTAGTATATTTTTTAGTTCCATTAAAACACATATGTTCAATATAATGAGAAATTCCTCTATTATTATTATTTTCATTTATTTTTCCTACATTTATACCTATGGACAAACTAAAGAAAGGATCTCCAATCTTTTTTGTATATAATATTTTTGTACCATTTTTTAATTTTAATTCTTTTGTTGTAATTCTCATATTGACCTCCTTAAAAACAGAATTAAATAATCCTGTTTCTAATAGTTTTTTATCGTTTATAATTTATTATACCACTTTTTTTCACATTTGTCAAATAAAGTTCGTTAAATTTTAATCATCTATCTGTTTGCCAGCTAAGTATCCTAATAATAGGTCATCTCTTTTTTGGTCTGACTTAATTTGATTAATTGCATCTGCTTTTCCCTCTGAATACAAACAAAGGAATAGAATAGTAAGTCCAATAGCAAGTAAAGTCATATATTATATCTCTAATCATTGTTTTTTATAAGTTTTGCTCATTAAATTCCTCCTAATGAATACTTGTCTCTTTATCTTTGTAATCAAATTTTTCTTTTATAAATTTAAACATTATCCCTCCATTGTATTCTGTTGTAACCATAGGAAGAGCTTCATTTAAATTAATAGGTACATAAATATATCCTTTTACTAATCCTCTCTCTGTAGCAATATAACAATCTTGTCTTATATATTTAACATCTACTTTCTCTCCATTAAAAATTTTCATTACATAATATCCATTGAATCCCATCATTTTTTTCCTCCTTTCTCCTTATATATATATTATACCATAATTTATTATATTTGTCAATAATAAATAATTGTAAAAATATAGGAGAAATATTATGTCGGTGTATTTTTTACCAAAAAAAGGAAGAATAATTACTATTCTTCTTCATATTCTTTAGTTGTTTTTAGTATAATATTACTATATGCTCTATTCATAGTGCCTGTTCTTTTAATATAGTTTCTAAATCCGCCTTCTCCCATGTTATAAGAATTTAAAACATATCTAAGTATATCATATTCAGATTTATAACCTAAACTAATAGCTTGTCTTCTATAAAATTCTAATCCCGCAATTCCCATATCAATACTATTATAAGGATTAAACACATCATATTGCGTTAATTCCGCAAGTTCTGCATACCAATGTTCATATCTGTTATTTATTTGAAAATATCCTCTATCATATGAAAGAATATTTCCATTCTCACTTTTATTATAACTAATATTTTTGTAATTAAAAGAACTCTCTAGTTTTATCACAGCAAATAAGAAGTGTGAACTAAAAGAGCTCTTTCTAGCTTTTGTAATTAAATAATATTGGTGAGAAATAGGCATTATTTCTATCTGTTTGTAATCTCTTAAATCAACTTCATCAACGGTAACATCGTATTCATCAATTAATTCTCCATAAATAGGACTTGTATTAAACACAAGTACTAACATAATTAGAACTAGAGTTATTATCTTCTGTAAAGTTTGGTTTCTCATGATCCATTGCCCGTCTTTCTGTATGCTTTGTAATTGCTTTACAATGGATGCACCATAAATCTTTTACATGTCCCTTTTCTCTTTGTTTGCTTTTCTTTCTAGGAACAGTAACCATCATGCCACAATGACTGCAATATAATTCACTAATAGTAAAATTTCTTCTTCCAGACATATAGCACATCCTCCTTAATTATTTTTTAATTACTTTTCCTACTAATTTTTTTGATTTACCTGTACTTTCAAATTCTTTTAATTGTTCTTCATAAGTAACAAATGAATTTAAATCTTCGCTATCATAAGGTGTATCTTTTTTAACTGTAACTTTAATTGCTAATTGCTTAATTTCGCCTTCTTCATTAATAACTTCAAAAATTAATCCTTCATCACTCTTTCCTAAGCATACATCTCCAAACTCATCTTGTGGATAAGCTTCTTTTAATGCTTTTAAAATAGTTTCATATGTTTTCTCACGTGTTAAATTAGGTTTTGTACGAGCCATCTTGTTCCTCCTTAAATTCTTCTTTATTATATTTCTCCTATTTCTAATTATATTATATCACAATTGTACTAACTTGTCAATAAAATTTTAATTATTTTTTTAAAACATACCTATGATTTTTTGTTTATTGCATGAACATGATTTTTGTTTATTGTATGAATATGATTCTTGCTCATCATTGGTATCAAGGTAGTTTCCCCACCCAAAATCACATAATTTTAATTTTCCATTTTTAGCAACAACAAAATTTCCTTTATGAGCATCTGAAAGAAAAAATCCTTTATCATCAAACATATCTTCAAGTTCATCTATTCTGTTATATATTTCATCTTCATCTATAGATTTATCATATTCAGTTCCTTCTGGTTCTTTTATACAAGCTGCACCTGGACCATTGCTGCTTAATGGAGTGCCTCTTTCTTGTACTACAATAATTGAATCTCTATAAATAAAAATATCATAAATTTCACATAGTTCATTTTTTAAAATTGTTTCTTTAATAGAATTCCAATTTATTAATTCTTGTATAGATTGATGTGCAGACATATATGTTGTAAAAATTTTTATAGATTTATTATTATCTTTCAATCCTAAAATTTTTATAAAATTATAATAATCATTCATTCTACAATCAGCGGCAGTCTTTTCTTTAATTTCTTTTTCAATTCTATTTCTAAATTTTAAAGTATGTTCTCTATCTTCGTCATCTTCATTATTTCTATCAATATTTTCAATTTTAAATACAACATCTTCATTTAATCCATATACCACTCTTGCGGCTCCTACTCCTATGAATTCTAAATCTTTTTTATCTTTATCTAATTCTTTTATGATTTTATCTCTAAATTCTTTAGTAAACATAGCAGTCTCCTTTTTTTTTATTTTCCTTATTTCTATATATATTATAACAAATATATACTAGTTTGTCAATAAAAAAATAAAATGAATAGTATAGAATTTCTATACTATTCTAAAGTTTCACCTAATTTTAAAATTTCTGTATATAGACATGTTACACGCCCCATCCATTCACATTCAATAGTCTTGTTAACATGAAAGTGCCCGAAGCAGTGTTCTCCTATTTCATAATTATCACGTACAAACATTAAAAAGCTACTTACTGCATCAGCTATCTTATAATTGCTTTGAATAAAATAAGGTAATATATCTGAAGCAGTTGTATGAGTTAAGAGGTAATCAATTTTACCTCCAACTGCATCTAAATTGTCTATAAACAATTGCATATCTTGCATTGTTGGAATTTCTTGTCTCCACCAAGATACACCTTCAATACGTTCACCTCTATCGATAGAAGATGCTCCACCGAATACTCCTACTTTATTTCCATCAAAATTAAATACATATCCATGTTTTAACCATAAGATTTGATCAGAAACAACACCTACTTTACCACCTTTAAAGTCTTTTACAGGAAGAGCTTCTAACATGTCATAGTTCTCGTGATTGCCTGCTACAAATAATACTTTAAAAGGCTTTTGTTTTAACCATTTAGTTAAATATCCAACTTTATTTTTACTATGTTTATTCCAAAGAATCCCGAAGTCTCCTAAAACAATTATATAATTTTCTCCAAACATATCTTTCACAGGAAAATTTTTAGTATTAAAACGTCTGATAAAATTTTCCATGCCATGTGTATCAATCTCCTGTTATATAATAAGTAGTTTTATTTTTAACAGTCATTTTAAATCACCTCTCTTCTATCCTTCTGCCATCATACTAATAAGCAAGTTAACATATACTATATGCAATCCATCATCAACCATTTTTTGAGCATGTTTTTTAGAAGATCTTTTATTTTCAGTTGATACTAAAAAATTTATCAAATTCATCATATCTTTTATTTCTTGTTTAATAGTAATAAATGTTTCCATTATTTCTTGATTAAAATCTGCGAAACGTTCAGTTAAAAATGAATAATATTGTCCTTTATCATTCTTTAGCATTGCACGTTTTACCCCAATCGTATTAAACATAATTCCTCCTATTCTTCTTCTCTTTTATAATATTCTGTTAATCCTTTAGAACCTTGACCTACTAAATCAAAATACTCATTAAGATAAAATCTAATATCATAATAAATATTAGTATCATAGCAATGAACATTATTCATTAAATCTTGAGCCTCATTTAATAAATCTTCAGCCATTTCTAATTGTTCTTCTAATTGTTGCAATTTTTTTTCTAATAATTTAATATATTCTCTATCTGTCATAGCTATATCCTTTCTTTTTTTTTCATTTCTTTAACTATATATATTATATCACAATTAAAAAAGAAAGTCAATAAATTTTTATTGACTTTTAAAATTTTATTAATTTTTTAAGTATTCTCTTAATAATTTTGCTATCACTCCACCACCATATCCTGTAACGAATCTTCTTTCTTCTTTACTTAAATCCATTAATTTAGGGAAGTCTTCTGTGAAATCTTTTATAGCATCATTTAATACTATAGGAATTAATTTACCAAAATCTCTCATAGAAAATTCTCCAAATTTAGATACAGCAGATTCAACTCGATTCATATTTAAATATTTATCAAAATCAAGTCTTAACGCCATTATAACTTCTGTATATACTTTAGGTTCTTTTGGTTTTCTTGGTCCACGACTTTTTTCAAAGAACGCTTCATTCTTTTTCTTTATCCTGAAAGGACTGTTCTCTTGTCCTATTACTTTATTACCATAGTATGGTCTAATAACTCCACCTTCCATGATATTTTCTTCATAAGAACTTAATATCTTACTATTTATATTAACATTGAAAGCTAAAGCATTTACTAATCCTCTAATAGTTGCTAATATTGGTACATATAAATCACGTACTTTATATTTACCAAGAAGTAATAATAATGCAAAAGGTGATAAATATTCTTCATCTATTCTTATGTCAAATATTCTAAAATTTTTTTCTTTCCCATAATTAACACCTTTTTGTATTCTGTCACCAAATAATTCTCCAACAACAACTATTTCTTGATTAGGATAATCTTCCATTAATGCTTTAAAGAAATTTTGGAATTTGTCTTGACCTAAAACTGCTTGACATCCAAAAAAGTCTACTGTCATTTCATTTCTTGATGCATACTTTATTTCACCATTTTCAAGATAAATACTGAAATTTGCACCATGAATTTTCTCTGTTATGATATAAAGAGCATCGGCTAATTTAGGACGATGTTCTATAACATTATTTATTTTCTTTATATCATCATAATGCATTATACTTGAATATTTTTTGA
>JRFF01000054.1 GCA_000753575.1 Candidatus Izimoplasma sp. HR2
AAAATAATTGTTTTCTATATTGACAAACTTTATAATCCATGTCAAACTAAGTTTATTAAATAATAGTTGCAATTTCTTAGACCTTTTCTGTTGTAACTATCTTTGAGGTGTGGGTGCTGGAAATTAACGCACATCACCATACATCCAGACACTACATCCAAATCAGACCCGCAGTTAGGGCATCCTCCACGTTTTGTATATTTATCACCAAGTTTATAATTTTTTGTATCTTCTTTAGATTTTGTCATTATTTACCCCTTATATATTTGAATTTTTATAATAATTAATTTTCATTTTTTATCTCATATTTTAAATTTCCACAATCCCATATCCTATCAAAATAGAAAATTTTTATATAGGAAAATGAAATGTTAACTTTTGAAGAATTTGAAACATATATTAAAACAATCAAAAATTATTCTGAATCTGATAGTAAATTGGACGATATTTTAAAATCTGAATCATTTATTACTTATTCTTATGATGCTATTAGTGCCATCACAAAATTACTTGAACATATTATGAATGATTCTGAAACTCAATGGATTAACTATTGGTTGTGGGAATTAGATTTTGGAAAAGAAAATTATCGAATGAAAATTGAAGAAAATGGAGTAGAAATTCCGTTAACAACTATTAGAGATTTATATAATATATTAATAAAATTCCATAAATCATAAAAATTAAATTATCAAAGAAATTATTTTCTTCTCTTAGATCCAAAATCAAAAGACATTTGCCTAGGATCAATAGCACCTTTCAATAAAGCATGGAGAATTAATTCCTTATAGTCATTTCGTATAGCATAATACTTTTTACATTTAACCATAATTTCTGGACCATTTTTTTGTACAAGAGCATCAATTAATTTAACATTGCTATAATATTCACCTTCACAGATTCTTTCCACAGCATTATAATACATATAATCTGATATGTTTTCGTTTTCTATATTTTCCTTTCTTTCTTCCATATATTGATCAAAATTTATATCAGGCTCCCATTCTATCTTATTTGTAATATTATTTCTTGTATCATCAATATCACTATCTATTTCTGATATACGATCTTCTATATATTCTTTACCAGTACCGGATTTTGATGAACCATACTCTTCCATTTCATCTTTATCATTACGATCAAGAATATCTTCTAAATCATTTTTTTCATATTGTATGTCATTAGTAATAACATCAAGAATAGATTTTATAGCATCTTCTTGATCATCATAATTCAAACCATAATCAACACCATCATAATACCATCCACCATTACCTCCACCTTCTATATATTCATCATCATATTCATTTTGCCATTGATCCATTAACTCATCATCAGGCCCCATATATTCATATCCACCATCTTCAATCTTTGTGTATAGATCTGATATATTTTCACTCCATATATATTTGTATCGGCCAATAGGAAATATAATATAAACAGAGTCACCATAACCACTCGCAGTATCATATCTTCCTGTACAGAACAATCCTTCGCTTCTCGCATTCCAACCAAATTCATTATTAAAATATTCATCAAATGTAACATGCCATTCATATGGTGTATCTTTTGGTCGTCGATCTGTTCTTGGAGTTGTTGTTATAAATTTTCCACGTTGTTGTTCACCTCTCAACAATAGAGCTTGTGTGGGATTGTTCTTTTTTAATTCTTTCAAGAATGGTTTACAATTTTTCTCTATATCTACCCAAAATTCAAGAAAATCTTCAACATCTCTTTCTTTAAAAGATACACCATTAACATTAATATTTTCTATAATAAATTTTTCTAATCTACTCATAATTCATCCAATAATTTCTGTAATTTTTTTATATCAATCCAACGTGTGGCAAATGACCAATCAGTTTCTTTTAGTTCTTTTTTGATTGAAGAATTTATTTCGGGACTGAGAGCAAAATATATCCAATTTGTACCGGCTAATAATGTACCAGATTTAGATAATTGTCTGGAATCATTTAATTCTTTTTTTATATGAACCCAAGTGTCTGCATGAATGGCACCCATTGCCGACCAAACATATATTTTTTTATGTTTCGAATCCAAAATAAATCTAAAACTGGTTTTTAGATTTCTAAATTCTTTTGCGGAAGGATTTTCAAATATCTCTAATGTCTTTCCATATTTATTAAAAGCTGTTAACCACTTTTCTAATAGTAAATCAATACTCATTAAATACCTCATATAAAAAATACCCTATGTTAATTGTATTTATATAACATAGGGTATTTTTATTTTGAATATAATTTTTTAATTTTTTCTATTTCATCGTTCACTTCATGTTCGTGTATAATAACATCACTCTCATAAAGAATATTCAGGGCTTTATCGATTACTCGTATAAAGACACCCCAATCATCATTCATTACCTTTAATATAAGATCATTATCAATTTCATATTCACCACGAACACCCCATTTTTCTCCTAGTATCTTAAATTGTCGTTCTTTTTTCATATTATATCCTTTAAAGAAAAATGTTAGTATTAATCACAAATATATAATAACATTAACCTATAAAAAAATCAAGAAAAATATAATTAAACTGTTTTTTTGCGGCTTCTGATATTTTTTGTTTTTCTTGTTTTAGGTATGTTAGATTTAATCCAATTCTTAAGATCATCCCACTTAAACATTTCTTTGTTAAAATCTGAATTTGATTTAATACTTCCACCTTCTTTTTTAACGTTGATATATTTAAAACTTTTAATTATTGCCTGTCCTTTTATCTCTGTTTTCTCCCCACCTATTGTAACGAATTTACTTTTACCAATTAATGTTTCTCCACCCATTTGAATGTATTTATTTTTACCTATTAAAGTTTTTTGTGTGTCTTTTGTGGTCATAGTAATCGTATGTTCTTTTCCACCTAAAATTATATTAATAGATCCATCAATTAAAGCACCAATACCTTTTATTTTTCCTCTTATCATATCAGTTACAGTTAATGCGGCCCCAGTATGAGTTTTTAACATAATATCATCAGGAACAACTCTTTCTCTAGTTTTATTCTGTTCAACTGCAATAACATAATTTGTTAAAACCCATATAAGATGGATATCTATTGGTTTATATCCTACCTCAAATAAACTTGGTAATACCTCATAAATATCACTTATATCCTTTAACGTTATATCAAATATAATATTAGGTAACGTTCCTTTTGACGCCCCTTGTAAAAGTAGATCTAATGTATAATCTTTAAGTCCAGTGGTTTTGACATATTGATGAACTTTAAATACATCTTCAGGGTTTTTCATATCAGCCGTAGCAATTTCAGGATTATCACCTTTTAATTTAGCTAATTTAACCACAGCTTTTTTTAATTCATCAACATCACGAATTTTAAATTTACTTGCTTCTATAAAATTTGATACAGTAAATCCTTTTCCTGAAGCCGCACCCCCTGCCAAAAATATTATTTGTCCATATTTTTGACCTTTTCCTACTATAATTTGCTTCTCTGTAATATATTGTTGAAATCTCATTAAAACACCCCATTAAAAAAATATTCTATATTAATTGTATTTATATAGAATATTTTTCATGTTTATATATTTTAATTATCAAAAAATCAACCATAAATTCTTTTTATTAAATCAAGATGATTTTCCATTTCATCAACATCATTTATAACTTTACTTTCATATATAATGTTTTTGTTAGTAGTGGATACACGAACAAATCTACCATCGGCACCATCTATAATTTTTAGTATTCTTTCATTACCTAAATCAATTTTTTCTACTACTTCTTCTATATTATTCATTCACAATAATCCTCCTTATTTTAATTTTATTCTTTTATATATATAGTTCAATTTGCTATTATCAGAAAAAACTACATCTTTAACCTCTTGGTATATATAATCTGGAAAATCCCTTTCTTTCATATATTTTTCAAGTTCTGCATACTGTTCTTTTTGTGTTTTTAAGGCCACAACCCTATAAGTTAATTTAGTTGGTGTTTGGAAAGGAAAAACACCATAACCACCACCATGATACTCAATAATAAGATTCATACTCATAATCATTTTTCCTTATTTTAATTCATTTGCAACTTCTTTAATCAATACACGGAGACAAACGAAATTTTCAGCATCCAAGAATCGTTCTGTAACCTCTTTGATAATATCACCAACTTTGGGACCAGGTTTTAATCCAGTTAATTCCATTACAACACGACCATCAACTATTTTAACATTTTTATTGTCTTTATTAAATTGTTTGAAATCACGTCCCATTTCTTCAATTGTTTCGATAGTATCTTTGAATTTTTTACTACTGAAATTTCCTACCCGACAACTATCATCACAAAACATAACTTCTTTTAAAAATGGAAAGAATTCATTAGTTGCGTATTTTGCTGCCGTTGATTTTTTCATTTTTTTACAGTGAAAAATACTCATATGACTTTTAGCACAGAACACAACAACTTCTTTTTCATATGTCGTAAATTTCAAACGCTCACTAATTTGTTCAGCCAATACAGCCCCTTTAGCATCGTGACCATGAAACTGATGACGATATTCTGGGTGTTTCCGTTTGACTAATTCATGTGTAATTTTTTTCCCAACATCATGAAATAATACAGCCATATTAATCAGAGCATCTTTTTTAACGTTTTGTTTTATAGCTTCCATAGTATGAACAAAACTGGTTCCATCCCCATGTAAATATGCTTCTGGATGAAATCTCGGTTCTTCTTGTACATCTTGGAGAGCTTTGACCTCTGGTAAAATGATTTCTAATAAACGAACATGATCAAGAAGTTGGATTGATTTAACAAAATTTTCGCCATTAGTAGAAGCCATCTTGAATAATTCATCTTTTACACGTTCTTTTGCTACCAAATCTATTTTATCACGAAGCATCCGAATAGCAGCAAATGTAAAATCATCAATCTTGAATTCTAAACGCGAAGCAAAACGAACAGCCCGTAACATTCTAAGATGATCTTCCTCAAATCGTTCTACTGGATCACCAACACTACGAATTATTCCATTTCTGATATCACTTAATCCATCAACAAAATCAATTACTCTCCCGAATTTGTCCATCCCAAGAGCATTGATAGTAAAATCCCTACGTTTTACATCTTCCGCAAAAGAGTTGGTGATTTCAATATTGTCTGGTCTTCGGCCATCAAACTCCAATTCCCATTCAATTATTTCATATTTGGTGGAATCAAGGTGATCAGGATTATTTGGATCAAAATTTTCTATTTCAAATTTTTTTCTGTCCACTGTTTTATCCTTCTTCTTATGGTTGGCTGACTTGTTTCCATAATATCAACAATCTCTTATTTTTTCAAGAAAATTTTTTATATTTTCGTTGCGTTTCTTTGAATTATTTTTTCTGCTACATACACATAAATTTTTTATGTTTCCTATTATCTTATAATCAATGTTATCCAAGAATCCTTCATGAATTGATATCATATGATCTATTGTTGGTTGTAATTTATTACTATTAGGGTGTTTGTCGTATAAAGTTACAAACTCTTCGGTTGTTATTAATTTTTCTTTCGTATAATAATCTAATCCGGTCCATTCACTGAATAATAACTTAATCCATTTTCTTGTTTCTTGTCGTACATTTAACTTATAAGCATAAAATTCATCTTTTATTTTATCAGGAATCCAATTACCATTAGATATATTTGTTTCTTTTTGTTTTCTATATTTTTCATTCAACTCTTCATCAGATTTAATTTGCCATGATTTCTTTAATTTTTTTATATAGTCTTGTTTTTTTGTTGCATTCCATTTCAACATAGTTTTACTACGTTTCTTTGATATATTATCATAGTCCATGGATTCTTTAATTTTTCTTATATGTTCAGATTTTTCGGTTTCCGATTTATTTTTCCATGTCTTTTGTATCTTTTTTCTCAATTCTGTTTTTCTTTCATCGGTTCTGTTTAATATTGAATCCCTTATAATAGTTGGGTTGTTTACGGCATTTGCACATTTATGTGAACAAAATCTCTTATATCCCTTTTCTATGTCCAAAAATCTTGTATTATTACTACATACTTCACATTTACCCTTGTTGCCTATAAATTGTATATAATAATTTTCTCTTGTAATATTATGCACCCTCTTTATATGTCTGGATATACCACCAAGATAATCAAATGATTTACCACATATATAACAATTATAAATATTCATAGAAATTCCTCCTATGAATATTTATATAAATCTTTATTTTTACCAATGTTATGATATGATTCTGCGAACTTTATTGGGTATCTTTTTATGAATATCTTTTCTAAAAGTTGCAACTTCAAACGAATATTCATCTAAAACGACAACCACCACACCAAAGTTCTCGGCACTACCAACCAAGTAAGTATTTTCGAAGATGTTCTGTATTTGTTTAACTGTTGCATTCGTAGAAATATCAATATCATGTGGATCAATACCTATGACAAGATCCCTGACACATCCTCCAACAAAGAAAGCCTTAAATCCTTTGTCTTCGAGTTTTGTTAGGATTTCAAGACCAACTGAAAACATTTTGTTTTTTTGTATTTCTGTTTGAAAATTCATCTTGTTTTCCTCGCTCTCATTTTTACATTATTATAATAAATTATTATAATATTTTATTTCGTTTAAAATACCTTTTACTTTACATCCATCCCCATGACCTGATATTGAAATTTCTGGTTCTGCTTTACCACAACCCATACACTTTCGATATGGATTGCTTTTATGGAAACGACCCCAACCATTATTACCCGGTAATTTAGAATATAAATTACTTATTCGATGATTAAGACGGTCATATAAAGGTATGTGATTTGATTTCATTGTTTCCTTTCGATATGTATATACTATCAAAATAACTAAGAAAAGTCAAGAAAAATGTAACTCTTGGATTTTATATACAGTTTCTTTTAATATTATATCTGGATTCTTCAAAAAATCATCATCCCATACTTCAATTAATTTAATACATTTTTCTTTACATAATCGTTTCTTTCTCTCATCTCTTTCTTTTGTTTCTGGTCTATTATGCCAGTAATTACCTTGATATTCAATTGCAATACTTAATTCAGGATAATATATATCTAATTCAAGACCACCTAATACTTCTCTATCATTATAAATAACATTATCTTGTATATGTTTTTTTAACATTTTTTGTAATTTTCTTTGACCAGTTGAACCAAAACAATGTGGACATCTAGCATAATTACTTTTAAATATACTAGGCTTAACATTCCATATATGATTTTCTGGACATCTCAATTCAACTTTTATTTGGGTATCTTTATATTCAGACAATAACTCATATCCTTCTTTATTCAATAATTCTATGAATTGCTCTTTGGCTTGTATAGGACATGTACCAACACATACTGGACATCTTCTACCGTTTTTAAAATGATTTGGTCTTACTTTATATTCATGACCTTTGTTGCATTTTATTTTAATTTTTGTTTTAGTATCAATATATTTAGATAATAATTCATAACCTTCTTTCTTTAATAATTCAATAAGTTCTTTTTTTGCTTGAATTGGACAATTACCTGAACATACTGGACACCTAATACCATTTTTAAAATTTATCGGTGTAATTCTATAAATATGATTATTATCACACTTTAATTTAATCTTAGTATGGGAATTTTTATATTCCCCTAATAATTCATAACCTTCTTTCTTTAATAATTCAATAAGTTCTTTTTTTGCTTGAATTGGACAATAACCTGAACATACTGGACATCTATTACCTCTTTTAAAACTATATGGTATTACTCTATATTCATGACCTTTATTACATCTTATCTTAACTTTTATTTGTGTATCAATATATTCACCTATTAATTCACATCCTTCTTTATATAATAATTCTAAAAATTGTTCTTTTGCTTGTATTGAACAATTACCTGAGCATTTTGGACATCTATAACCAGATTTAAAATCATTTGGTTTTACTTCATATTCATGTCCTTTATCACATTTTAATCTAACTTTATTCTTACTATGAATATATTCAGATAATAATTTATAACTTTCATTTTCTACTAATTCTTTAAATTTTTCTGCATAATTTATTTTCATATTTTATATCCAGTCATTAATCCAATAATTATTTATTCTGTTCTCTTATTATAACAGTTTATTAATTAAAAGTCAAATAAAAAAAAGGGGTCACCAAAAGGCAACCCCCATTAATACCACTAAATTTCAATAAAAATTATTTATCTCGGTGCTTTCATTGTATCATCTTGAGTAGTTGAATTTCTACTTTGACCGTCACCGAATGCATCAGCTTGATAACAACTGCCAGCGATCCATATGTACCCGGCTGCTGTACAAGTAACCTGTGTTGTGAAATTACCAGCAGGATCAGAATCTTTTGCTTCACATACATAGCTATTGTTCCAGTGATACCCAAGTTGAGTACATGCATTTCTTAAATAATCAATTTGAGTTGAACCAGTAACATATTTACGATTAGCTCCAGAAGTGTCGGCAAATGTATATGTACCAAGTGAGAAATTACCAGGAGTACCAGAATCGATACAAGTTTGATTAGTATTATTCCACCAATTCCCACTTGCCTCGCACTCCCGCATCTTACCTTCAAGACCATATGTTGCTACGAGAAGAGCATCAACTTCAGTGTGAGTATATTTAACACATACACCACCAGTTTCTTGATAACCAACAGGACATTCAGCATCCGAAGTAGCAATTTTTTCACATGTCGTACTAGCATCATGTGTATATAATCCAACACCATATTCTGCATCACAAGCATTTTGATTAGCTCCAGCGAACGAACCAGGTAATTCAATACAATGACCATATGAACCAGCATCAGCATCACCAGTTGTTCCTTCTGTCCAATAAAATCCATTAGCTTCACAACGGGACTTGTCTGTACAATCTTCTGCACGAACTGTATTACCAACTTCAATACCATCAGCATTAATTATCGTTGGTTCGGCATAAACAGTTATAGTACCTCCATCAATCATTTTCTTTTGTACGATTAATTGTTCAAGGTCAGCTTTACGAACAACTTTAGTCCTTGGATCATTATCTGTACTCGTTTTTGAAGGAGCTGTTGCAGGATTAAAAGAACCTGTTAAAGTACCTATCCACAACACTTCAGGACTATCTGATTTTAATTGTTGTTGTGTTTCTACGGTATCAAGAGCGGTTTGTGAAGCTGTATAACCAAAACCACCATCAAGTAATGTAACAGCAGTAACAACACCACCAGTACTAATAGTTGAAATTACAAAAGTAGCACAAGATGTTTTATCATCCTCAACAACTCTAACCAATGTTCCTGTTTGATAATTTGTTCCACCTGAAACGATTGTGTTTACATCTGTAACAATACCATCTGAATCAGTATCAACCGTTAAATCAAGACCAGAACCGTTAATATATTCTTGAACATTCCCACCTTGTTCGTATTCATAATGATCAACATACATTGTACTATCAGAAACACCACCTTCAGATGAGCCTGTGTGTGTCAATGTATCTGCTACGTCATAATCTTCTCCACCGATTGTAGCTGTAAGAGTAGCAACAATGCCTGAACCAGCCACGGTTTCTGTTGCAACTGAGAATTGAGCAGCATTATCACCACCACCATCATTTGTAATATCACCGGCATCTAATACATCTCCAACCTCATAACCAGTACCGCCATCGGTTACTGTCACGGTCAGAATTTCACCGTCTAAAATTGTTGTTACGGTTAATGCAGCAGAACCACCACCACCAGTAATTGTGAGTGTTTCTGCGTCACCACCAACATAACCCGATCCAGCATTATTAACCGCAATACCTGTAACAATACCATCAGTAACAGATGCAATGGTAACCGTACCACCTGTACCAGTTGCAACCGTAAGGACATCGGCAACCGTATAATCAGCACCTTTTGCATTTAAAGCAGCAGTCTTTAAGGCACCATCACTAACAGTATCAACCGTAAATGTTGCATTTGCCGAACCAGTAGAAACTGTAATAATATCGGCCGCCGTATTAGTCTCACCGGTATTGTTCAATGTTACACTCTGAATAACACCAGAAGTTACCGTTAATGTCAAGGTAGCATCCATATTACCACCAATAATATCAACAACTTCTGCGTTAGTATAACCAGTACCGGAATTATTGATTGTTGGTGTGGCTTGTACTACACCACCAACACCAGTATAATCTACAGTAAGTCCTGTACCAGCACCGGCGTAAATTGTATCTGCACCTGTTGCGCTGTCTGGGTATCCTGTACCTGCTGTCGTAAGAGCAAGACTAGTTATGGTATCTTCTGCTGTGATATCAACGGTCAAAGTATCATCACCCGTACCGCCTGTAACGGTTGCAACGCCAGAACCAGTTGTATAACCATCACCACCAGCAGTTATCGTAGTTGTTTGTGCGGCACCATCTTTAACAGTAATATCAACTGTTACGCCAGTTCCAGTACCTCCAGTAGTGGTTTCTGTACCAGCACTATAACCGCTACCATCATCAGTTAATGTAATAGATGCAGATTCCCCATCAGTAATCGTTGTGATATCAAGGGTTGCTCCTGTCCCTGCACCATCAGATGTAGTAGCATTAGTTCCAACAGCATAACCACTATCACCAACGGTTAATGTAGTTGTAGCTAATTGACCATCTTTGACCGAAGCTACATCGAATTCCACATCGCTTGTAATTCTTGGAAATTTACCAATCATAAATTTTTCCTCCATTTTTATATTATATGTAACCCGTGAAAGGTTAACATTATTATTTATAAAAGAAGAAAAATATTTCTATTTTTTATAGGTTGAAAATTGACCTTAAAGACATACTACTATTGATTTTACTAGAATCTAAACCCATTTCTTCTGTTAAATAAAAAGCAATAAGTCCAGGTAGGTGGAGGGTTTCGTTACCAATAAACATACTATATGCTTCTTCAATATTACATTTTTCAGAATCACATGCAATTTTTTCTGCAAGTGATAATAATGAGATATCTTTGTCTATTTGTTTATAAGACATACCCCAATGTTTTTTAATAATTCTTTTAAGCTTCTTCATATTTTACCTACTCATTAAACCAATAATTTTGTTATATGTTTCTTCTGCGATTTTATTATTTAGTCCCAAATATATACTCATACAAACTATTCTATATTCCTAAAAAATTATCTATTTCATTTAAACATAATTCTAAATCATTATCATATTCTAATTCTTCTATTACCATTAAATTTATACCATTTACTTCACAATATTTTTTCTTAATTTCATCTTTATATTTGGAATATTCATCACTATGCCAATATGTTCCATTAAATTCTATTGCCTTATTTAATGACGGTATCCATATATCAAGTTCTAAATAATTACCAGTTTTCGGATTTATTATATTTGTTCGGTCTCCTGATATTACTTCCTCATTCAAAATTGATCTTACATAATCTAATATATAAATCTCTTTCTGTGATATATGACCCGCACATATTGGACATCTTCTACCACTTTTAAAACTATATGGTCTAACTTTATATTCATGACCTTTTGGACATCTTATTTTAACTTTTGTATAATTATTAATATATTCATTTATTAATTCATATCCTATACTCTCTAATAATTCTAAAAAGTCTTTCTCTGCTTGAATAGGACAACAACCCGCGCATATCGGACATCTTATGCCTTGTTTAAAATGACTTGGTTTAACTTTATATTCATGTCCTTTTTTACATCTTATCTTAATTTTTGTTTTATTATTCTTATATTCACCTATTAATTCATATCTTTCTTTAGCTAATAATTCTAAAAATTCTTTCTTTGCTTGTATTGGACAATTACATGAACATATCGGACACCTATACCCACTTTTAAAATCATTTGGTTTTACTTTATATTCATGACCTTTATCACATCTTATTAATACTTTTGTTTTATTATTTGTATATTCACCTATTAATATATATCCTTCTTTAGTCAATAATTCTAAAAATTCTTTCTTTGCTTGTATTGAATAATTACGAGGACATTCTGGACATTTAGTACCACTTTTAAAATGACTTGGTGTTACTTTATATTCATGGCCCTTATTACATCTTATCTTAACTTTTGTTCTAGCATTTACATAATCACTTAATAATACATAATCATTTTGTTCAACCAATTCTTTAAAAATTTCAGCATAATCTTTTTTCATGTTTCTCCTAAGTAAAAAAGACCCCTACGAACAAAGGTCTTTTTAAGATACAATTTATAATGAAATGGGTTTTTGTGTGATTTTGATCTGTTGCGATAGAATTGAATCTGAACATTTTATTACCTCATCATGTGTTAATAATTATATCAAATAGATTAAATTTTGTAAACATGATATAATATCAATATTTATTT
>JRFF01000055.1 GCA_000753575.1 Candidatus Izimoplasma sp. HR2
TATTTATAACAAACAATTAGTTGATATAGATAAACTGATTGTTAGTGATACAGGCATGCATATCCCTGAAATCTTTGAAGATAGTGGAGAAGGAGGCTTTAGAAAGATAGAAACTAATACTTTGATGAGAATATCAAAAAGCCTAAGTCTAGCCATTTCCACTGGTGGTGGAACAGTTCTTAATGCGAAAAATATAGACTATTTAAAACAAAATGGTATAATAATATTTCTAGATGTTCCTTTAGAGGTTTTAAAAAAGATGAATCCTAGGAATCGTCCTCTATTAAAGGATATAAACAGTTTAACCAAGTTATACAATGATAGACACCATTTATATCTAAAATACGCTAATATAGTCATAAACAAGACGGATATGGATGAAAATTATATATTAAACATGATCGAGGTGAAGATAAATGAATATATTAATACTAAATGGTCCTAATATAAATATGATTGGCCTTAGAGAACCTGAAATATATGGTACTAAGACCTATTCTGACTTAGAAGACTACTTAAATGAATTAAAATCAAAATATTCTATTGAATTAGATGTTAAACAATCTAATTTAGAAGGAATTCTTATTGATTTACTTCACTATAGCAATGATCGTTTTGATAGTGTTATCCTTAATGCTGGAGCCTTTACCCATTATTCATACGCGTTATATGATGCCATAAAGTCAATTCAAATACCTGTAGTTGAAGTTCATTTATCAGATATAACAAAAAGAGAAGAATTTAGAAAGATATCAGTCATCAAAGATGCCTGTGTAACTAGTATTATGGGACTTGGGTTCCAAAGTTATGAAGAAGGTATTAAATACTTATTAAAAGAAGGTGCAAATAATGATAGTTAAAATTAAGAAAAATGCTGAAAGAGCTAATGTAGAAGAGCTTTTACATCATTTAGAGAGTAAAGGATTTGATATCCACTCTAGTTTTGGTACAACAGTTGAGATTTATGGGGTTGTTGGAGATACAGCTGCATTTGATATTAGAAGCTTATATGCTTATTCATGTGTAGAGAGTGTTATTCGCATCCAGGAGCCATTTAAAAAGGTAAACCGTAAGATTAAGAGCGAAGATACGATAATTGATGTGAAAGGCGTTAAGATAGGTGGTAATAACATAGTTGTTATGGCTGGTCCTTGTAGTGTTGAATCATATGAACAAGTAGATATAATAGCAAAAACTGTTAAAGAATCAGGTGCGACAATACTAAGAGGCGGAGCATTTAAGCCCCGTACATCGCCATATGCCTTCCAAGGTATGGGTGTTGAGGGATTACAAATATTAAGAAGTGTTGGAGATAAATATGGATTACCTATTATTTCTGAATTAATGGATACTGAACATATAGATGATTTTGTTAAGTATGTTGACATTATCCAAATAGGTGCAAGAAATATGCAGAATTTCGCTTTGTTAAAGCAATTAGGTAAAATTAAAACTCCTATCTTATTAAAAAGAGGATTTGCAAATACTATTGAAGAATGGCTAATGAGTGCTGAGTATATAATGTCTGGTGGTAATGATAATGTTATATTATGTGAAAGAGGAATACGTACTTTCGAACCTTATACACGTAATACATTAGATATTTCTACAGTTCCAGTAATCAAGAAACTAAGCCATTTACCAATCATTATTGATCCTTCTCACGCTGCTGGGAAATGGGATCTTGTTGAAAGTTTATCTTTAGCAAGTGTTGCTGCTGGTGCTGACGGATTAATCATAGAAGTACATCATACTCCTGAAACTGCAATGAGTGATGGTGCACAATCTCTTAAACCTAAAAAGTTTAAAGATTTAATGGTGAAAGCTCGTGCTGTAGCTATCGCAGTTGATAAGACAATATAAAAAAAAGATTATCCAATGGATAATCTTTTTAATTGAACATATCTTTTAATACAACTGTTTGTGTTCTATCTGGACCTACTGAGAATATAGCTAATTCTATATTAGATAATTCACTAACCTTATTCAAATAGTTTTGTGTATTAAGAGGTAAATCGCTAAATGAAGTCGTTTGTGTTATATCTTCAGTCCATCCTTCTAGTTCAATATATATCGGTTCACATCTTTCAAAATCTTTAATACTAGCTGGAATATAATCAATAATCTCTCCATCTAACTTATAAGCAACACACATTTTAAGTGTTTCTATTCCAGTTAATACATCTAACAACATAACACTAAGTCCTGTAATACCACTTATTCGTTTTGTATGGCGTAATACTACTGTATCAATCCACCCTATTCTTCTAGGTCTTCCTGTTGTAGTTCCATATTCATGTCCTACATCTCTGATTCTTTTCGCTACATCGTTTTCAAACTCAGTAACAAAGTGTCCTGAACCTACTCTAGTAGAATAAGCTTTTGTAACTCCTAAAATTTTATTAATATATTTAGGGGAAATACCTGTATTTAGCGGTACAGATGCTGCGGTTGGTGAACTTGAAGTAACAAAAGGATATGTACCATGATCTAAACAAAGTAAAGCTCCTTGAGCCCCTTCAAATAATACTTTTTTACCTTCATCAAGCATAGTATTTAGTAGTAATCCTGTATCTTCTACATACTGTTTCATTTGCTTACTATACTCTTTATACTCGTTAAACACTTCAGATGCCTCTATTAAAGGCTTACCGAACAGTTTAAATAGTTTATTATAGTAATTTAAGTTATCATTTAATTTATCTTCAAATACTTCTAAATCAATAAAATCACAAACTCTAATACCTATTCTAGCAGATTTATCGTTATAAGTAGGTCCAATCCCTTTGTTAGTGGTTCCTACCTTTTTACTTCCACTCTTTAAATCTTCAAATAATCCATCTAATTGAATATGATATGGTAAAACTATATGAGCTCGATCTGAAATAGCTAGATGAAAATCTGTAATTCCACCATTATTAAGCATCTCAAGTTCTTTCATTAATGCTTTAGGATTTATTACCATCCCGTTGGCTAAGACGTTTACAGTGTCTTTTCTAAAGATTCCAGAAGGTATTAAATGCAATGCATATTTTTTGTTATCAAATACAATTGTATGTCCTGCGTTATTACCACCTTGAAATCTTACTACTGCGTCAGCTTCTTTGGCTAAGAAATCGGTTATTTTTCCTTTTCCTTCGTCTCCCCACTGCGTTCCTACTACAACAACACTATTCATAAAAATCCTCCTATAAAGTACTTACTATGTGTCTAGCTATCCAAATTCCATTTGCTCCGGCTTGGGCTAAACCACGCGTTATTCCTGCTCCATCTCCACCTAAATATAATCCTTTGATAGGAGATTCAAAATTATTATCTACTTTTGGTCTTGCACTATAGAATTTCGCTTCTACTCCATAAAACAAAGTGTGTTCACTAGCTATTCCTGGAGTTACCTTATTTAAAGCTTCTATCATTTCTATTATTGATTTCATTGTATTATAAGGTAAAACCAATCCTAAATCACCAGGTACTGCCTCTTTTAGTGTTGGATTAACAAAGCTTTCTTTTAAGCGCTTTACCGTAGTTCTTCTACCTTTAATAATATCTCCATACGTCTGAATTATTATTGCTCCATTACTTAACATGTTTGCTAGTCTACTAACTTCGTTCGCAAATTCATTTGGTTGGTTAAAAGGTTCACTAAATGCGTGAGATACTAATAATGCAAAGTTAGTATTTCTACTTCCTAATTTAGGATCATAATAAGAATGTCCGTTAGCTACCATAGTTCCGCTATGGTTTTCAATAACTACATGTCCGCTAGGATTAGAACAAAACGTCCTAACAGTAGTTCCTACACTAGTTCTATATATAAATTTACCTTCATATAGGTGTTCGTTTATTTCTTCCATGATTTCATCATTAGTTTCAACTCTAACACCAATGTCTACTTGATTAGCTACACTTGGAATCTTATATTTTTTACACATATTAGTTAACCAACTAGATCCATCACGTCCAGGAGCCACAACTACTTTATCTGAATAGACAGTATCTCCATTTAATTTAACTCCCTTAATAAAGCCATTATCCACAATTAAATCAGTTACTTCAGACTTATATCTCATATCAATATTCTTTTCTAAAGTCTTATATATACGTTTTAATATCTCGAAGTTTTCTTCAGTACCTAAATGTCTTACTTTAGCTCTTAATAATTTAAGACCTACTGCAAGTCCTCTTTTTTCTATTTCCTTTACTTTAGGCGTTGAAGGGTCTGTGATAACTTTAGTAGCACCGTGTTCTAAATTAATGTTATCAACGTAATTTATTAATTCTTCAACTATATCTTTATCTAAGTATTCAGTCATCCATCCACCAAATTCACTTGTTATATTGAATTTACCATCAGAATAAGCTCCTGCGCCACCAAATCCGCTAGTTATAGAACAGGCTGGAAAGCACCCACTGTAACCTTCTTTGTTTGGTGGACATTTTGTTAATTTCTTTTCTAGTATAGGACAATGTCTTGAAAATATATCAACACCTTTATCCACTAATAAAACTTTGATACCAGGTTTTTTCACCATAATTTCGTAACATGTAAAAATACCTGTTGGTCCCGCTCCAACAACAACAACATCATAGTTATAATCCATTAACACTACCTCCTCAAAAATAAAAAAATGCACCCAATTTGGGTACACTAATAACGAACTCCACAAATTGTATTTTGGTACGTCGTTTTTGTCTTTTTCCAATTGTATAGTAACAAACTTTATACAAGATGTCAATGAAAACAATAGATAAATAAAATAATTATATATAATATAAAAAGGGCTATTTAAAGCCCTTTTCCATTATTACATGTTTTCTAGCAGTTCTACAATATAGAATAAATAATGTTTATCTAATTTAATAGTATCTATGATAATATTCAGCTTTTCTAGACGGTAAGTAAACCTTATAAATTTACTTATGTCATTAGCTTTCATAAATAAGTATTCACCATTAATATTGTTAGAATGTTCTTTTGAAAGGATAAATGATACATTATTCTTTGTTTCTCTAATTTTTTCTATACCTTTTTCAGTTGCTAAGTATTCAAATAGTTTTTCATACATATAAAGTATTACTTCTTTTGAAGGAATACCGAAGCGATCCTTTAATTCTTCTATCAAAGAATTTATATCCTCTCGTGACTGGATATTGGCTATTTTACGATGTATTTCTATTTTAATAAAGTCATTAGTTACATAGTTATCATCAATGTATTTGTTAACTTGAACCTTAATTGTAGGTTTTGTAGTAACTATTTCATCAGGATCAACCTTTTCTCCTCTTTGTATAGCTATTTCATCTTTTAGCATTTCTAAGTAAAGGTCTATTCCTATACTATCCATAAAGCCTGATTGTTCACTACCTAATATATCTCCAGCTCCTCTTATTGATAAATCTCTTATCGCTATTTTAAAGCCACTTCCTAGTTCTGTGAACTCTTTTATTACTTTTAATCTTTTTACAGCTTCCTCATTTAATTGTTTGTTCTTTGCATACATTAAGTAAGAATAAGCTATTCTATCACTTCTTCCCACTCTTCCTCTTATTTGATAAAGTTGTGAAAGCCCTAAGCGATCTGAATCGTGGATAAGTAATGTATTAGCATTTGGTATATCAATTCCTGTTTCAATAATAGTTGTTGACACTAATACATCAAATTCTTTATCTAAGAAACTCTCTATTACATTTTCTAGTTTAATCCTACTCATTTTTCCATGAGCAAAACAAACTTTTGCTTCTGGGACCAATCTTTGGATCTTATTAGCAATTATATTTATATCTTCTACTTTGTTATATAAATAGAATATTTGTCCATTTCTAGCCAATTCCCTGTATATTGCATCTCTAGTTATTGTATCATTTCTTTCTAGAACATATGTTTGAATAGGATACCTGTTTGCTGGAGGAGTTTCTAATAAACTCATGCTTTTAACTCCCATTATAGCCATTTGTAAAGTTCTAGGAATCGGAGTTGCACTAAGTGATAACACATCTACATTTATCTTTATCTCTTTTATCTTCTCTTTGTGTTCTACTCCAAATCTTTGTTCCTCATCAATTATCAAGAGTCCTAAATCACTGAAAAGGACGTCTTTAGACAATATTCTATGTGTTCCAATAACGATATCTACATTACCTAATTTTATCTGTTCTAGTATTTTTCTTTGTTTTGCTTTAGTAATAAATCTATTAAGTAATTCTACTTTTATTCCATGTTTATCTAATCTATCTTTAAATGTATAGTAATGTTGTCGGGTAAGCACTGTAGTTGGCGCTAGGTAAGCAACTTGTTTATTATCTAAAACAGCTTTAAAAGCAGCTCTTAACGCAACTTCTGTTTTACCATATCCTACGTCACCACATAGTAATCTATCCATAGGCATAGTAGATTCCATATCTTTTTTAATATCTTCTATTGCACTTAATTGGTCTTTTGTCTCTTGGTAAGGGAAATCTGCTTCAAACTCTATTTGTAAATCTGTATCTTCACTAAATGCAAATCCTTTAGCTTCTTCTCTAGCTGCATACAGTTTTATAAGTTTATCAGCAATATCTTTTATTCTTTTTCTTACTTTTTGTTTAGTTTTAGCCCATTCAGCTCCACCTAGTTTATTTAGCCTAGGTTTCATTCCTTCACTACCTATATACTTTTGTATTAGTTTGATGTTTTCAATCGG
>JRFF01000056.1 GCA_000753575.1 Candidatus Izimoplasma sp. HR2
AAAAGAACCTATATAAATAGCTCCCTTTTTTCAAAGTGTCTATTCTATAGGTTCCATTTTAAAATATCTAGACTTTTTTATTTGTAAATCTTATGTCATATAAAAACAGACTGAACATTACATTTTTAGAGATATATTTTCGATTATAATTATAAAATTTATAAGTTTAATAATTCTAAAATAATTACCTTGACAGATAGAGTAATATTTGTTAGATTAGTATGTGTGATAGAGTAATTCAATAGAATATATATTTTATATTAAAACTTATTCTTTTAAAGGACAACAGTATTACTCTATAGATCACTTTAGATACTAAAATAATTTACGAGGAGAAATAAAATGAAAATAGCTGTAATTACTGATTCAAGTTCAAACTTAAGTTTTGAATACATTAATAAAATTAAAAATTTAGACATGATGCCTTTAATGATTTCTTTTAAGGACAAATTCTATCGGGATCAAATAGAGATTGATTATGAAACTGTCTACAATAATCTAGACAATCAAAAAATTACAACTAGTTTACCAGATTTAAGTGATTTCACTAAGTCAATTAGGAATTTTATTGCAGATGGATATACAGATATATTAGTTATTACAATATCTAGTAAATTAAGTGGAACATATAATGCATTTAAAGTCGCTGCTAAAGAATATGATGAAGTAAATATACACATGTATGATTCGAAAACTTTAGCAATGACATTAGGATATTTAGTTGAAGACGCAATTCAAAGTATTAATTCTAATTATTCAATTACAGAGATAATCAATCGCCTTGATGATTTGAGATTCAATAATAGTATTGCTCTTTATACTGTTGAAACATTGAAGTATTTAAGAAAAGGTGGAAGAATAGGTAAGGTTGAAGGAACAGTCGGAGACATCTTAGCTATTAAACCTATTATTTCTGTATCTGATGAAGGTGTTTATTACACTGTGGGTAAAGCCTTTGGAGTAAATAGAGCATTGATTACAATGCGAAATATAGTAAAGAAAAAGTATGGAAATAGTCTTATTGATGTAACAATTCATTATGGGACTAGTATTGATAAAGCTGAAAAAGTCGCTAGTAAAATGAGTGCTGAACTCCATATTAGAAATATTAATATAGTTCAATTAACACCAGTACTTGGAGTACATACAGGACCTGAAATAATCGCATTTATAGTGAGAAAAGTTTAAGTAGGATAATAATAAGATATACAAAAAATATATGTATCTTCAAAGTTTTTAATGAGAAAAGTAGTTCATTAAATACTACATTTAAGAGAAGGTGAAATTTATGAAAACAGGTATGAAACCTCTTATAATCGGAGGCAAAATTGCTCCTTTACCTATAGTCCAAGGTGGAATGGGGGTAGGAGTATCACTTGCTAATTTAGCATCATCTGTTGCTAACGAAGGTGGTATTGGAGTTATCTCGGCTGCTGGAGTAGGAATGTTTGAATGGAAAACAAGAGATTATAATTTTAATAATAATGAAGAGCTAAGAAGAGAAATAAGAAAAGCTAAAAAAATGACTAATGGAATTATTGGAGTAAATATAATGGTAGCTTTAACTAATTTTGGTGATTTAGTTGAGGTATCAATCAAAGAAGGAATTGACATTATATTTGCTGGAGCAGGATTACCTTTAAACTTACCAAAATATTTAAAAGGAAATACACATACAAAACTTGTCCCAATTATTTCTTCAGCGAGAGCTGCAAGATTACTTATTAAGAAATGGGTTAAATCATATGATTACTATCCTGATGCTTTTGTTTTAGAAGGCCCTTTAGCTGGAGGACATTTAGGATTCAAATTAAATCAAATTGATGATGAGAATTTTTCACTTCTAAAACTTCTTGGTGAAGTTTTAGAAGAAGTAGAAAAAATATGTAAAGAAGCAGATATTGAACCTATACCAATTATTGTTGCTGGAGGAATTTATACTGGGAAAGACATTAAATACTTCTTAGAAAATGGAGCTTCTGCTGTACAAATGGCAACTCGGTTTGTTACAACATTTGAATGTGATGCTTCAGATGGATTTAAACAAACCTATATTGATGCTAAGAAAGAAGATATTAAAATAATTACTAGTCCAGTTGGACTACCTGGTAGGGCAATAGCTAATAAGTATTTAGAAGATGTTGAAAGTGGATTAAAACACCCATTCAAATGTCCATTTGATTGTATAGTAACATGTAAAAGAGAAGAGGCACCTTATTGTATATCACTCGCTCTAATTAATGCGAAAAAAGGAAAAATGAATAATGGATTTGCTTTTGCTGGAAGTAATGCTTATAAAGCAAAAGAAATAATATCTGTTAAATCTCTAATAGATACTCTAAAATCTGAATATTATGAAGATACTAACAATCTATAGAAGAAAAAGGTTAATTCATGATACAATGAAGACACATACTACTTTATGTAGGAGGAGTTGATTAGATGTCAAATAAATTTAAAATGAAGAAACACAAAATTAAAGAAGAAGATACAGAGAAAAGCAAAGAAATAAAAGAAGCAAAACATGGTGCTGAATTTTTAAAGAACAAAAGAGAAAAAGGTACTGCAGTAAGTAATTTTGCTGGGAAATCTTCAAAAGATTTTTCTAGAAAAAAAACATAAAAACAGGAATTTTTATTCCTGTTTTTTTATTTGATTATATTTTTTTAAGTACAGACTGTAACGTATCTACTAAAAGTATTTGATTTCTTTATTTTACATGTATCAACAATTGTTAATCCTATATCTTGTATTATATTACTCATATTATCCATTGTGATAATCACTAACTTATCGCTTATTTCTTTTGATTTTCTTATTAGTGCAATTTGTTCTTCTCTAGTTATTAAGGAAGATTGTCCATATGGTAAATCAAGGATTGCAACATCATAGTGTTCTATAGTCTTAAGCATATCTATTTTATTAACATCAGGCTTAAAACCAAAGTGATTTAGGTTAATATTACAATGCTGTTTTACTAATGGGTTAATTTCATATCCTAATATATCTATACCTTGTGTTCTTCCTTCTATTAGAAGTGTTCCTATTCCACAACAAGGATCAATAACTTTTAAATCAAAATTATTGTTTATAGCTATGTTTATAACTGCCATAGCTATTTTTACATCTAGAGCATGTGAATAGTTATAAGGTTTCTTTCGTCTTTTAATCCACTCGTTAGGATTAGCTTCTAATTTACCAAATATCCATACACCATCTATCTTAGTTAGAATAAATTCAACATTAGGATCTTTAATAGCAAAATCTCCATTTATTGTAGTTCCTAAAGCTCTCATTGATTCTAATCTAGTTTGATAAGGAACTTCATCAAATTTAGAAAAATGAATTTTATAATTATTAAAAGATAAATTATCTTCAATCATCTTTTTTTCAATAGTATCAATTTTTTCATTTGAATAAAGGATAGTAACTCTTCCTTTTATAAAAGGACTACGTGAAATATCAATTAATTGGTTTGTTAGATGATAATTACTATTTGATGTTTCTCCAAAGATATATCTCATTTCCATCGAACATAGTTCTTTGAATTCTCTACGATAAGATATTAGATAAAGATATTTTGGTTCTAGCTTAGTTATATAGTCATTCATATGTTATACCATCCTCATATACTTAAATATTTAAAGTTACTATTTCACTAATTCATAGTAGCATAAAGTAAAGCCATTAACAATTAATCAAATAGCTATAAGATAAATAATTTAAATAAGTGTTTGACAATACTTAAAACTATGATAATATTACGAAGCACTAGGATTTAAAGTATGCTTCGATTGCCATCAAAGCATATGGGCTATCTAACCTATCAAAGGGTCCTAGAGTAGATTTAGTATCTAGTAGCGTTTTCCAGCGCTACATACGGATTCTAATTTATGGAGATATCTTTTTGATATCTCTTTTCTTATATTAAGAATACAAAGTTATTTATGTGAGTAGAGGAAACAAAAATAATATAAAAATAGGTACTTATATAGATTTAACCTATTATTTATAATTAAATAATAGTATAATTATAAAATGTAAGGAAAAAGTAGTCCTTTCGAGGACTATTTTTATTAGGAGGAGAATATGAAAAACATATATATTGTATTAGGTATATTTATTACTATTTTGATGATCGGTTTTAGATTTAATGTTCTTGGGTTTTATCACGAATATATTAAGGGTGACACAATAGATATTGGTGGATACGGAAAAGAAGAGATATTTGATGTTTTGATTGATGGTAAAGACAAGTACATTGTAAGTGTAACAGAAGAATATATTGATCAAAATATCGAATATGAACATATCTTATTAACAAAACTTGATAATAGAAATAAAGTTGTATGGAGTAAACAAATTGATTTGATTGATGACGATGGTTACCAATTAAGAGTACATATAGATAACCTAGTTATTAGTAATGATATTTTATTTTTCTCAACTCAATTTAGTTATGTTGTTAATGATGAAATAACAGACTATAAATATTTAGTATCATATAATATTGAAACAAAAACTATAAATAGTAAGGAATTAAATGTTGCTTCATTGGATAGATCTAAAACCTTTATACAAGATAATCATATTTATACGTATATATTTAATTCAAGGATAGAAAATTCAGTGGCATATTTAGAATATAATTTAGATTTTGAATTAATTAATGAAACTACTTATGAACTAGATAGTTTCAGTAGTTTTCTTGATGCTATAAAGCATGAAGATGATTTGTTTATCTTAGTTGATGTGTATTTGAGTGATTATAGAATACTAAAGATATATAAACTTAATTTGGTTAGTGGAGAATTTATACTTATTGATTATTCTGAAAATAGCGATATTTATGGATTTAAAATGATTATAAGAGAGAATATATTATATTATTCATTCCCAGAGGATTTATGGCATCAAGAAACATATATAATCCATAAGTATAATTTAAATACATCATTGATGGAAGCAAGTCTTTCATTAGATATACCATCAAAAAGAAACCAGTTACTCGGATTCAATGTAAGTGATACAGGTGATATATACGTTTATGGTTGGGAAGATTCTCCATCTCACGTAGATTCAGTTTATTATAAATATGATTCTGAAGGAGAATATTTGGATACAATTAAATATTCAATAGGCGGAATTGATTCAATTAAGAATATATATTTCTCAGAATCAGAAGTGATTCTTGTAATCTCATCTAAAAGAATTGTTGATGCAGATTATTTTCCATTTAGTGAATATAATCCAACATATGACAATTTTTTAAGATTTAATAAAAAATAATCATCTTAATTATTCTCTGTGTAATTCTTGAGATTATAAGATGGTAATATAAATATAATAGAATAAGAATTTGAAGAATGGTGATAACTATGGAAATAGATAATAGATTGATTAAAGAGTACTTAAAGAATGTTTATTTTGTTACTGGGACAGCTTATGCTGGAAAGTCGTCAGTTTGTAAGACTTTGTCTGAAAAATGTTCACTACATCATTGTGAAGAAAATTATAACTTAGGAAACTTCATTGAGTTATCTGATATAGATAAACATCTTAACTTAAATTATTTTAATACAATGGGAAGTTGGGACAACTTTGTAAATCGTAGTAAAGAGGAATATGAATCATGGATTAATGGAGTTAAAGAAGAAATTTATGAATTTGAAATTCTTGAGTTAATATCATTATCTAAGAATAAAAAGGTTATTGTTGACACGAATATACCATTAAGAGTTTTAAGAGAAATAAGTGACTATTCTAGGGTTTTAGTTATGGTTTCAACTCAAGAAATTGCGATGAAGTATTTCTTTGATAGAGAAGACGCTGAAAAACAATTTTTATTTAAAGTAATTAATGAATCAAAAACACCAAAACAAACTCTTAAAAACTTTCAAGAATGTATTGCTTATATCAATCGCCCTGAAAGAATTGAAGAATATAAAAGAAGTAAATTTTACGTAATTGAAAGAAAGAATTATGATGAGGATATAGAAGATAAAATTAAACAAGCTGAAACATTTTTTGGATTTGATAAAAATGAAATAGAACCTAAGAAATAAAAAAAATATATAAGGAGGATGATAACATGAAAACTAACATTATATTAATTACAAAGAGGTATACTATAATCTAAAGTAAGGAGAAAAGTCTTGATAAAAATTAAGAACAATAATTATAAAATAATAGATGCTCATCTACATCTTCCATGGGAAGATAAGTATGAGACTATTGATGAAAAATATAAAGCATTAAAGCATGAGATGAAGATAAATAACATTGATCATGGATTATTGATTGCAGATAGTTTATTAGATACAACTATAGGCAATAATAAAGATTGTTTAAGAATAGTAGAAAAAGATTCTAATCTATCTTTAATATATGGATATTCACCACTAGAGAGAGAAGTAGAGCAACTAGATGAAGTTAGGGGTTTACTTAATTTTAATAAAGTAAAAGGTATTAAACTCTATCCAGGTCATGATGATTTCTCAATGAATGATATAAGACTAGATAAAATTTTTAAATTGTGTATTGAATTTGATATACCAATTGCGCTTCATACTGAGTGGAATGATGATTATTTCCCACAATACTCACATCCGTTTTTTATTAAACAAATCGCAGAAAAATATCCAACCCTTAAAGTTGTATGTTGTCATATGTGGATGCCAAGAGTAATTGAATCATTAAAACTAACTAAAGATTTAAATAATATTTATTATGATATATCTTCATTTAGCGTAAGTAAGAAATACTTAGAGAAATACCCAAATGCAGGGTTTCCAACTAAAGAAGAAGCTATTTCATTGTTAGAACAAATTATGAATATAGTACCAAATAAAGTTATGTTTGGGTCTGACTATGGTACATTACTTATAAATGATCACATTGATACTGTCTTAAAATCTAATTTAAATGATGAACAACTTCAAAAGTTATTATATTTAAACGCATCAAGAATCTATAATATCTAGGAATACATTAAAGCACTATCTAATCAACTACAATTAAACCTTTATTATCTTTGATATGTTGATTGATATGGAGACTAAAGAATGTTCATATTAATATAACTCTTCATTTAATAATTTTGGTAAAGAAGGAACATTAGTGTGGAATAGCAATGTTCTTGAAATTAGACTGGATAATGAGTACTTTGCTGAGTTAAGACTAGGAACGGGAGAGTTATATAAATTATATAATTCAAGTCATGCAATTGAGTTTGATAAAAATTTAAGAGGATTATCTTCAATCTCTTTTGATACTGTGAGTAAATAGAACTATAGGTATTATCATATTGATAATGCCTTTTTTCTTTGAATATGGTAAAATACAATTACTCGGGGATTCCAATTACTTGTCCTTATGGACTTTTTTTATGTCATATATATTTACACTAAATAAGTGTTTAATAACCTCTTATGTGTTTAATAATGCGTGATATGAGTAATGGAATGACTAGAGAATAATTCTTCTATATAATAATGGTGGAGGTGATGAAGCTGAAAGTAAAAATAATATCTTCAAAAGATAATTACATCAAGTATAAAAAACAATTAGAGTCAGCTGGTTTCATCATTTCAGATGATGCGGATATTGTATTTAAAGAAGTGGATATGGTTCAAGATACATTTATTGGATTACTAGAAGATCAATATGAAGTAATACATTATAGTAAGATTTTATATTTTGAAGCTTTTGGACATGATATATTCCTAAGAACAATTGATAAGGAATATAAAATAAAGGAAAAACTTTATGAGATTGAAACTATTCTATATGAAAAGAACTTTATCCGAATCAATAAATCACAAATCATTAACAAATACGGGATAAAAACTATCATCCCATCCTTTAACTCTAGAATTAATCTTGTTATGAAGAATGATGATATCCTATATGTCACTAGGGTATATTCTTCAAGATTTAAAGAGTTTATTGGATTTAAATAGGAGGAATTAAAATGTCATATATATTTATAATTTTAGTGTTAATAATTTTGGCTATAGTAACTTTATTATTTATTTTTTATCCGAAGTATTACAAATTAAAAGTTAATCAAAGGTTTACTGATGGTAAACCAATTAGAACAATTGAACCAGTTATTTTGTATGCAGCAATACTACTAGGGATAATTATTTTTATAGGGGTATCAACTTTATCAACAATAAAAAATCTTAATTACAAAGTGATAAATTTATCATACCAAGTTGATAGAATGGAATTTGATAATAATCGTTTACTTGAAGAAATTTGGGAGCTAAGTGATGATGTTGAAATAGCACTCTACAAAGATGCATATATCCAGTATGTTGAATATGAAGTAATTGAAGAAGTAGAAGATAAAACTGATATATATAGTGTGAAATTAACATTTGCTTTAACTGAGAAAAGTATTGATCAAACAATAACTTTGTATGTTGAATCAGATGATAGTACTCAAATATTTGATTTATCTAATACTACAGTTCGTCAGTCTGCCATTATAGAGTTTGAACTTAAAACTGATTATATTATATATATAGAAGTAGATGATGGAATTGATACTACAGTTACAGATATAGAATCATTTAATCTATATCAGTATCTTGTTTCTAGATTTAAAGTATATGTAGAATTGGATACAACTGGTGAAAATGTGGCGACAGAATATTACATAGAAAATAATTGGGGAAATGTTTCTGAAGGAATCCCTGAAGATGGACTTCAAATTAATGAAGTATCAATTGAAATAAAATATGATGGAACAACAATTATTGAGGAAGTATATAGCACACCAAATGTAAGAACTAGTAATCATGAAATGTATTCAAGATTAATTCAATCTGATGTAGAGACACCTTTTAGTGGATCATGGCAAGTAATTATTATAGTTATTGATAAATATGGTATTGAATATACTAATATACCATTTCAAAGATGAGTTAATTCTCATCTTTTTTCTATTTAGTAGTTATGTTAAAATAGATAATAGGATGGTGATGTTAATGAATATCATACTTTGTTCAAGTAAGTTTATAAATGGGGATATAGATTATAATAAATCAATGATAATAAAACAACTTAGTGAACCAGCAAATAGTAAAATTGATTTCATTTTTTTTGGTGAAACATATTTGAATGGATTTGATAGTTTATCTTGGAATTATTCTGAAGATAAGAAATCAAATAAAGTTACTATGAACACTGTTAAGTATCTTGGTGAAATGGCTAAAAAGTATAATAGAGGGTTAGGTTTTGGATATTTTGAGTTTGTTGATCAATCGGTGTATTCAAGCTATATTATTTATGATTCTAATGGATATATATTGTGTAACTATAGAAGAATCACAAAAGGTTGGAGATTTGATCATATTGATACTAATCATTATAAAGAAGGTAATGTAATAGGAGAATTTAAATACAAAGGAAAACACTTTGGGATTTCTCTATGTGGAGATATATGGGATGATTCATTATATAATGAGCTACTAAATAAGAATTTTGATATTGTGGTTTGGCCAGTCTATATAGACTATAAACCTGATATATGGGAAGAAAAAGAGAAATATGAGTATATTAAGAGATCAAGAAGTGTAGCTTCAAAAGTATTATTTATTAATAGTATTTCAGATGAATATGCTTATGGAGGAACATATTTTTTAAGTGATGGAGAGTTAATTGAAGAAACAAAAATGTCAAAAGAAGGAATGCGTCTTTTGGCATACTTAGATTTTAAATAGTAATATTACTATTTTAGTAGAAAATGCGAAGGAGAACTTATATTATGGGAGCAAAATTTTATTATAAAGATGCTGATGCACCAACACCAAATTTACCAACTAGCATTGGTATAACAGCAATAATTAAATATAAAGATCAATACTTATTCGAAAGCCGAGTAGATTGTGATCAATGGTCACTAGTAGGTGGAGGAATGGAAGATGATGAATCTTTAGAGGATTGTGCTATGAGAGAAATACTTGAAGAAACAGGAATTAAAGTAAAAATTGAAGACCTTAATTTAATTAAACTATATTCTTGCCCAAGTCGAATCGCAGAGTATCCAGATGGTAATGTTATTAGAATTGTGTCAGTTGTATTTGAAATTGATTTAAAGACAAAGCCAGATACAATTTGTAGTGAAGAATCTTTAGAACTAAAATGGCTTAAAAAAGATGAAATAATTGATTTGGATATTGTTGAAACTCATAAGCATGTAGTTGAAGAATTAATATTAGGAATTTAATAACTATATTAAATCTAGCTTAAGGAGAATATATTAGAATTTACATTTTTATATCTCCAACACTATTAAAATAAAGGGTGTGGTATGAATGCAATTATATTCTATTGGAACAGACATTAAAGTTTTAATTGATTTGAAAATAAAGGAAGTAAGGGAAATTTATAGTAATGTAGTTTTTGAGGAGTATATTGTAATTCCTAAACTAAATAATATTATAATGCTGCGATTTAAGAATAAGGATATTTTAGAGATTGATAATCAAGAACTTACAAAAAGAGAAGTTAATATCAGAAGTATTGTTTCTCCTGATTTTTTAGCAAATTTTATGGGAATAGATTATAAAAACTTTGGGCTTAATTTAAAAAGACTTCATAATACTTTAATGAATTGTAATAATAGCTTATTAAGAAAGAATTTGAATATTATTCCAAAGTATCACGATTTAGTAGAAAAGGACCTAGAATATATTAGAAATGAACTAAATAGCTCAGAACCAGAAATATGGGAGCTTCAAATTCATAATGACAAGATTACCGTATTATACTTTGATGAATTTAATGTAGAGTTATATAAGGAAAATAAAATAGAATATATTCCAATTAAATTTGATGATAGTTATATTGGAATAATAAAAGCTGAAATAGATGCTATTAATAGAAAAATTTCATTAATGGATGTGCTAATAGAGTTTCAAGAATAGTAAGTGTAAAAAGGTATCATATTTAGATAATACCTTTTCTTATGGGCTATGATAAAATAGATGATAAGGTTGGTGGTAAAATGGCAGGAGTTATAGCACATTTATATATAGGACAATTAATATATAAAAGTATTAGCGATAAGGTAGAAGATGAGATTGGTTATTACTTAGGAACAATAGCACCTGACGCTGTTATGTCTAAAGATAATTACCACAGAGATGATAAAAAAATATCCCACTTAAGAGTTGGAATTAGTAGTGATGACTGGTATTTAGATGAATATAATGAATTATTCAACTCTCGTATAAAGGAGTTGTATACTAAATATAATAATGGTTATAATAACTCATTTTTATTTGGGTATTTAGTTCATTTACTAACTGATCAAGCATTTCATTATAGTTTTAGAAAAGACATAACTGAAAAACTAAAAAGTAATGGTTTACCTCATACAGGTAAAGATTTATTAAAGGTTATGACAAATGAACTTGATGCATTAGATTATAAGTTAGTTAATGATAATAAAGGAATACTAGATATTATTAAAGAAATGGATAAAGTATGTTCAAATTATTCTTTAGATACTATGATTGATAATATTACATTATGTAATAACTTTGAGTGGATCAAGGATAAATATATTAGTAATATTGAAAAGAGTAGATTTGAACAATTTGAAGAGAAAGATTTAAGTAATCTTTTTGAGAGTATTGAAAAAGAAGTTTTGATAAAATTTAATTCATTATTAAATGAGGTGTAATTATGATAGATAGATACAATGTTCTAGTGTTGATTTTTGTTAGGAATCCTTTTAAATTATTAGTTTTAAAACGGGCAGATTTTCCAGTTGGAGTTTTTCAGCCTGTAAGCGGTGGAGTTGAACTAGGTGAAGAACATATAGAAACTGTTGTGAGAGAAGTGTATGAAGAAACATTAATTAGTGATTATTTAAATATATATGATTTGGATTATTCATTTACTTTTGAAGTGAATGGAGAAATGGGTAAAAGAAAAATGAAAGATACTTGTTTTGCTATGGAAGTAAAAGATGAATTAAGAATAACTATTTCAGAAGAACATAGTGAATATGAATGGTGTAATATAGATAAAGCCATGGAACTTCTGACATTTGAAGAGAATAAAATAGTGCTTACAAAATTATTAAACATAATAAAGAGTTAGTTATTATATATATAAAGATAAAATAAATTAGTTAAGTAAAATATTTGAAGAGGTGAATACAATGATAAGGGAATTTAAATTAAGTAATATAGAACAATGTATTAAATTAATAAAGAATGTAAATAAAGGTATTTATAAGGATAGATTTTACCCTATAGATGAAGAGGGTATACAAAAACGTTTGATTAAAAGACATGAACAAAGCGATGTAAAGGTATTATTATACTTTGATAATAATGAAGTTACTGGAGTACTTGAACTACTAATAGATAATGATGAGAAATATCTTCAAATTCTAGTAATATTTGTTGATGGAGATGTAACTAACAAACTAGATAAGTATTTTGGATATATTAAGAATGAATACTCTGCGTATAAATTGCATTATGTATTAAGTGATTATAATACAAATTACATTAGCTATATGGAAAAATTACATGCAAAGTCAGATGGATATGAGACAATGATTAATATTAAATATGATAATTTTATTGGAGAGGATTCAAGTAATGTAATAGAGATGAGTAAAGAACATCACAATGAATTTATACAAATGCACAATAAAATGTATCCTGGTGCTTTTTGGACTGGTGAATTATTGTTGAAAGAAGATTCTCGTTTTGAAAAATATGTAATTTTAGAAAATGAGAAACTTGTTGGTTATTCAATAACTTCAAATTTAGGAAGAACTGAAGAAGAGATATATTTTGTCCACTCATATACTTTAAAACAAAAAGAAGAATTAATTAACAAATCACTTATTAATGCCTTTAAAAGAGCTGACTCAGTACAATTACTACTTGATATATATGAAGCGAAAGATATTGATAATTATAAAAAAATAGGGTTTAAAGAGAAGGAAATAATTATTACTTACTTATTAGATAGTATTTAGATACATCATGTAATATTAGTTCGATATTCAAACTTATTGATTTTTATTTGATATGAATGTATACTGAAATTAGAAGGATAACATTATAGGAGAGAGAGCTTTTTAAGGAATAAATAATACTTGGAATTACACAAAGACTAAACCTTTTTAGTCTTTTTTATTTTACCTAAATATATTGATATAAATAATATGGGAAAGAGGTATCATTGTGGAAAAAGAAAAAGTAATTGAGGAACTTATGGAGTTAGATCGTTTATGGGTGAAAAAACTAAAAAAGGAAGGCCCATCAGCATATAGTAGTCCATACGAAAAAGATGCAATAATAGTAACCAGCAAAAATTACCCAAACATAATTGGTATAGAAAACATTAAAAAGAATTATGATATGATTATTCATGATAGTATATTTAATAGTGTGTATGAAGGTTTCTCTGAACCCTTTAGCGCTGATGTTTCTGATGATTTTACTTTAGGATATACAACGGGTAATTATACTTATAAAAATGAAATTGATGGGAAAATCGTTCGTGATACGGGGAAATACGTTTTAATTTGGAAAAAGTTTGATGGAAAATGGAAAGTTTCATTAAAAATTTCTAAATAAGAATATCTTGTAATACATTAATATATAAATTTTATTTAGATCTTTAACTAGTCTTTTTTATTTCACCTAAATACATTGATTAATAAACAATATGGAAAAGAGGTATCATTATGGAAAAAGAAAAAGTAATTGAAGAACTTATAGAATTAGATCGTTTTTTCGAGAAAAAATTTAGAGAAGAAGGACCATCAGCATGGACTAGTCCATACGGAAAAGATGCGACAGTAGTAACTTACAAAAACCATCCGAACATAACTGGTATAGAAGATATTAAGAAGTTTTCAAATGAATATATTCATGCAGTAACATTTAATGATACGTATGATATGATAGTTGAAACACTTAGCGCTGATGTTTCTGAAGATTTCACTTTAGGATATACAACTGGTAATTTAATTTGGAAGAATAAAATTAACGGAAAAATCATTAATTCTTTGGGTAAGTACGTATTGGTTTGGAAAAAATATGATGGAAAATGGAAAGTAAGATTAAATTTTACTAAATGAGTCATGAACATACATATTTCATTAAGGACTTTAATTAGTCCTTTTTATTTGCTATAATTTTTATAGTGAATAAAAAGGGGGAATTAATTATGCCTAAATTACCTAAACTAGGTAGAGAGTTAGAGTTTCAAACTGGTAAGAACATAATTTACGGAACGTATGAAGGATATCATGTAACGATGTATCATAAGTTAGGATTATTAAATACATTTTTAAATCCTGCTGGAAACTTCAAAAAAATGTTTATCGCAGTTGAGTTGTTAACTGAGGAACAAACAAGTAAGTTAATTGAATTTTTAAATCAAAATAGAAAAGAACTATTTATTAGAGAAGGTAATGTTCAAGATTCAGTTCTATTCATGATGATCAATGAAGATTTAAGATCGTATTCAGTTAAAAGATATAATCAAACAATGGAATTACTAGTTAAGTATTTCAAAACTGAAGGTATTAAACCTGAATATAGATGTGCATTTTGTGGAGAAGAAGGAGTAAATCATATTTCAATTATGAATGATGTTGCTTTTCCAAGTCATAAGGAATGTGAAGAAAAAGCTTAAACAAATATTAAAGCCACTCAATAATTGAGTGGCTTTCTTTCTAAAAGTAATATATGGTTTTGTTGACTTTTCTAAAAGTAATTTGCATCATTAGACTATTCGTAAAGAAGTAATTACACTTAGAAAAAGCAATAAATCATTAATAACTCTATTAACTAAAGTACTAAACTAGTAAATTCTAAACAATTGAGTTACATGCAGTTCGGCATATGTTTTAAGAACTTGCTTATTAGAAGCGGTTTTTCTTACTTTTCTTGAAGCTAAGCAGTTAAATATTTTGATTTTTTAATAGTGAAAAANNAGTGAAAAACTTTAAAACTATAAAAATCTTAATTATTAAGTATTCTTTTTCAAAAAAAATGTGATAATATGTATTTATTGAGGAGGTACAAAATGTATATATGTGGAATAGATGGTGGAGGAACAAAAACAAGAATAGTTATTTCTAAACTAAACGGAAAAATAATTGATTCAATTATTGTAGAGCGTTCAAGTGTAGATACTGTATCCTTTGAAGAGTCAGTAAGAAATATAAGTTATGGGATCAAAATGTTGATGATTAGGAATAATCTACAAAATAAAATTATTTCTATCTTTGCTGGTTTAGGAGGAATTTCTTCACTAGAAGATATTGAAAAGATAAATCTGTTATTAAAGGAAAATATTTACGTATCCTCTGATGTTGTAATTAATAGCGTAAATGATGTAGAGATTGCTTGGTATTCAGGATGTAATGGAAGACCTAGTATTACATTAATAGTAGGTACTGGAAGTGTGGCTTATGGTGTTGATGAATTAGGTAATACTTTTAGAGCTGGAGGAATAAGCTTTTTAGAAGGAGATTATGGGAGTAGTTATGATTTAGGTCTTCGTTCTTTAAAATATCTTGCGAAAACTTTTGATAAAAGAATTGAATCATCAAAGTTTACTGAATTTTTAATGAAAGAATTTAATATATTATCATTAAAAGATTTGATTACTGTTTTTGAAGAGAATGTTCCAAATAGAACACAATTAGCAGATTATGCAAAATTAGTAACAAAGTGGGCGATAAAAGGTGATGAAATTGCTCTTAGAATTGTTGATGAAGGAACTGATGAGTTACTAAACATGATAAAGGCAGTAGATAAAAATATCAAATTATGCAATAAAGAAATATCGATTATTGGATCATTAGGGAATTTTAATTCACCATATAAAAATGAGCTAATTAGGAAAATTAAAGAATATAATAGTAAATTTGTTATTCATGAAAATGATATAGAGCCTTCTTATGGAGCAGTAGAATTAGCAATGAAGCAAATTTCATAAAAAATCTTATTAAATAAAAAAAACCACCCATTTTATGGATGGTTTTTATATTTGTTTTTCTATTTTTACTTGATTTTGTTTTTTTCGCTTCAATTTTTTACTCTTTACAAAACTGATTTTTGTATGCCATAAGAAAACACCTCCATAATTCTATTATAAAGGTGTTTTTTATTAAAACTAAACTTTTTGGGTGTCAGTGTAATTCGTAAGTGGCTTTTTTTAGTTATTCTACAATCATTACTACAGGCATAATCATTGGACTACGTTCTGTTTTTTCATATATGATATCTGAAAGTAATTTAGTAATTTCTTTTTTTAGTAAACTAACATTTATTTTTTTCATACCTTTTATTTTTTTAGATACTGATTCTTTAACTAAACTTGATAATTCACTAGTAAGTTCAGTGTGTTCTCTCATATAGATGAATCCTCTTGAGATTATTACAGGTTTATTTATTACTTCGTTAGTAGATTCATTGATTGTGACTATGGCACTTAGTAATCCGTCTTCACTTAGTAATTTACGATCTCTAATTACAATACTACCAATATCTCCAATTGATTTACCATCAATGTA
>JRFF01000057.1 GCA_000753575.1 Candidatus Izimoplasma sp. HR2
AATAGAGAGAATGCTTCTCTTACTCGGAGTATAAATCTAATATCCAGGAACTTAAAAGAAACTCTTGAAACCTTAAATAATAGAAATCAAGAAATGACTTCTTTATATGAAGAACAAACAAATCAAGTAGCCCTTAAAAAACAACTTGTATCATCTATTTCACATGAATTAAAAACACCGTTAATGATTATGCAAGTTACTATTCAAGGTATTTTAGATGGTGTAATTCCAGATGAAGAGCAAGCAGAAGAACTTCTAAATGTAGTAGATGAAATTAATAAATCATCAATAATGATTCAAGATATGTTACAGATTTATCGTCTTGATGATGCTAAATCTGAACTAGAAATAAGTGAATTCAGTTTATCAAATTGCATTTATCACTTTATTGATGGTTTTGATGCAGTTATAAAACAACATAACCTTCAAATTAACTTAGATATCAAAAAAGATATAATGATAGAAGCAGATAACAAGCTAATAAAACGAGTAATTTCAAATTTCTTTACTAACGCAATTAAATATACTCCCGAAAATGAAAGAATAGATATTGAGATTAGTGATACTAAAAATGAAGCGTACTTTGAACTTATTAACTATGGTGCAAATATAGATCCTGAAAACCTTGAAAATATTTGGATGCCTTTCTTTAGAGGAGAGGATTCAAATACAAAAGAGAGATTAAAAACAAAGGGAACAGGTATTGGATTATATTTAGTTAGTGAGATATTAAAGGCTCATAATTGTAGATTCGGTATTGAAAACGTAGATAAAGGTGTTAAATCTTACTTCTATATAAATAAAAAAGTAGAATAATTTTCTACTTTTTTTATATTAAATTTAACTTTTTAAAAACATTATAAAATCCATCTTTATCAACATCATCTGTGATTATATCAGCCGCTTCTTTAAGCTCTTTAACTCCATTTCCCATTGAAATTCCAATATTAGCATATTGAATCATTGAAATATCATTATTTCCATCCCCAATTGCTATAGTATCTTTTAAATCAATATTAAGTTTGTCAGTAAAAGCTTTTATTCCTAATTCTTTTAATCCACCTTTTTCATTTACATCAAGTCCATATGAATTAGAATAATTAAAATGTAAAGTTGGAAATAATTTCTCAAACTTCTTATAATCACTTTTGTTATAAAATAAGTTTACCTGATAAATCTCGTTCTCTAAATGATAATTATGTTTTATTTCAGGATATTCTAGATGAAAAGTATCACTAAAATTATTTGATAAGTTATCAAACTTACTATTTAAAACGTAATCTGTAGAACTTACAAAAGCAATATCAATCTTACTTTTATATGCCAAATCTACTAGTTTACTTAGAACTTCTTTATCAATATACTTCTTATAAATTACTTCATTATTATGTACCACATAGCGTCCATTAGAAGCTATATAAGAATTAATATTTAATTCTTTATCTATCCCGTAAAATAGGGCTGGACCTCGTCCTGTAGTTAATATTACCTCATGTCCATTATCTTGTAATTCCTGAATTGCTTTTTTAGTAGAATGAGGAATACTATTAGTTCCATGATCAATAATTGTTCCATCAAAATCTACAAAGATATATTTTTTACGCATTTTTAATTAATTCCTTTACTTTTTTATATTTCATTCTTCCAATTCCAACTACTTTTTCGTTTATTACAAGAGCCGGTGTACTCATTACACCATACTCTGATATTTTTTCATATTCTACTACTTTTTCTATAACAGCATCAATCTCTAGTTCTCTACATGCAGCAGCTGCACTATTATATAATAAAATACAATTTGGACAACCCCCACCTAAGATCTTAATATTCATTTAAATACCTCCTATAATGAAATTAAATAGATATCCTATAATTATAATTCCCGAAGTTGTTATAGCTATAAATATCCAAATTAATTTTGGTTTTATTACTTTTCTTAGTATCATCATTTCAGGTAAACTAAGCGCAGTAGTAGCCATCATGAAACTCATTGCTGTTCCTACACCCATACCTTTATCTATTAGTGCATTAGCAATAGGAATAGTCCCTAAAACATTTGAATATAGAGGTACAGCAAGTATTGTTACAATAATAACAGCAAAAGGATTATTAGGTCCAGCAATATCCACTAGATAATTATCTGGTACCCATCCATGAATTGCAGATCCAACAAAAACTCCAGCAACTATCCACTTATAAACTCTTTTTAATATATCTAAAGTTTCTTGTTTTGCAAAATTTAATCTATCGATTTGAGTCATTGATGGAATAATTATATTTTTATTCTTAATTTCATAAACAAATCCTTCAACATATTTTTCTAATTTTAATTTATCAATAATAAATCCACCTATAATACCCACCATAATTCCAAAGAAAATATAAAGTACTGCTATTTTATAATCAAAGGTACTGAACAACATAACAATTGCCGCTTCATTTACTATTGGAGAGGTAATTAAAAAGCTGAATGTTATCCCTAAAGGTACTCCACTACTCACTAATCCTATAAATATTGGTATACTACTACAACTACAAAAAGGTGAAATAACACCCAATATAGACCCGAAAAAGTTACCCATAATCCCTTTAAATTTCTCTAAAATTAGTTTCGTTCTTTCTGGGGGAAAATAGCTTCTTAAATACGAAATTAGTAAAATCATAATTACTAATAATAGGGTAATTTGAATAGTATCATATATAAAGAAGTGTACAGATAATCCAAATTTTGTCTCAATACTAATATTAAATAAATTAAGAAACCATATTATAGCATCATCTAAAGGTTTTATTATCATATCATCAAATACTTAATTAAGTCCATGTTATCATCTAAAAATTCTTCTTTAATACTATACTTAATAAGATTCCCTTCTCTTTTTGAAGAAAGAATATTAAGTTCCTTAAATTTAGAAAGATGTTTAGAAGTATTTGCTTGTTTTATTCGAAGTAACTCTTCAATCTCACAAACACATAATTCTCCATACTCTAAAAGCTTCATAAAAATATTAAATCTGTTCTCTTCTGCAAGTAATTTAATTATTAAATATTTATCCATTTTTCTACCTCCATTACTATTCAGTAATATAACTACATAGTAATATTACCATAGAGTAATAAAGAATTCAACTAATAAAAAACATCTCTTATCAAGCATCCCCACTCACATAGATAGAAAACTTAAGGCTGCTTCGTTCCCGATCTGACCTGATTCGCTACCAGCTATTGAATGAGGATGATTGATAAGAGATATCAATATTTTTTCTTACTTATTTCGAAGCTTTTTAAAAAACTGTTTTATTATATCTGCGCTTTCTTCCTCCATTACTCCAAATTCAACACCAACTTTATGGTTAAATGGAAGTTCAAAAAGGTTTAGAACACTTGCATGAGCACCAGCTTTGAGATCTCTTGCTCCATAAACAACATGTTTGATTCTTGATTGTATTATTGCCCCTGCACACATTGGACATGGCTCAATTGTAACATACAACGTACAACTGTCAAGTCTCCAACTCTTTATTTTTTTGTTTGCTTTTTGAATAGCTAGAATCTCTGCATGACTTGTTGCTAAGTTATTTTTTTCGCGTAAATTATGTGCTTTTGCGATTACTTTATTATCCCTAACAATTACCGCTCCTATAGGGACTTCATTCTTCTTTAACGCTTTCCTGGCCTCTTTTAAGGCCATTTTCATATACTTTTTATGATTCATTATGTTTCTTTATTCTATCTTTGTGAGGATCTGGTTTTCTATATACCTTATGACACGTTCTACATCTTGCTTCATAAGATTCTTCAGCACCAATGAGAACGATTGGATCTAGATACTTTGCCGGCTTTCCATTCACAATTCGTTGTGTTCTTGTAGCTGGATCCCCACATTTTACACAAATTGCAGTTAATTTTGTAACATACTCTGCCATTGCTAAAAGTCTAGGCATAAAGCTAAATGGTTCTCCTCTAAAATCTTTATCCAGACCACTAACTATTACTCTTATTCCTTTACTTGCTAAATGCTCTACAATTTCTACTGCTTCTTCATCTAAAAATTGAATCTCATCTACAGCAACTACTTGTGTTCTATCATCAATATAATCAAAGATTTGTCTTGCTCTAGAAATGTTAACAGATTTAGTTCTGTTGTTGTTATGAGAAACAACTTCACTTTCAGAGAAGCGATCATCCATAAGAGGTTTAAAAACTACTATATTTTGTTTAGCATATTCTAGTCGTCTTACTCTTCTTAATAATTCTTCAGTTTTACCTGCAAACATAGGTCCAGCAACGACTTCTATCCAACCATCTTTTTGATTTAAATACATATCTTCCACCTCTTTTTTTCTATTATAATAATACAATAATTTCAGGAATAAAACAACATAAATTTTAAATAATGTCATTGTTAATTTAGCTGATATTTTTTATAAATAAGAATTATTTCTAATTGTTTTTCAGACTAATTTATCCGTTGGTTCGTATACAAACAAACGGCTTAACAGTGGGGAAAAACCTTATTTATAAACATAAATAATTCGCTTGAAAATCCTTTATAAATAACATCAATTATGTTATAATTGTTTGGAATGTAAAATATATTTTAATTAAGGAGAAGATTATGGGTAAAAAATTCGATATAACTGATGAAAACAGAGAGGAATTACTTTTGGGAATTAAGAATCATATAAAACTTCCTGGACCACTTATGCCTATATTGCATGAGGCACAAAGAATTTTTGGTTGTATACCTATTGAAGTGCAAAAAATCGTATCAAATGAAACAGGAATTACAGTAGCTGAAATTAATGGAGTTGTTACTTTCTATTCTAGTTTTACTCTCCATCCAAAGGGGTTACACACTATTGGAATTTGTCTTGGTACGCCTTGTTATGTTAGGGGATCTCAGACTATTCTTGATGCTATAAAAACAGATTTAGGAATTGACGTTGGAGAAAACACAGAAGATGATTTCTTTACTTTAGAAGCAATTAGATGTATTGGTACTTGCGGAATGGCTCCAGTTATGAGTATAGATGAAGATGTTTATGGAGAAGTAGATGTTACTAAAGCAAGAAGACTAATAAAGGAAGCGAGGAAAAAATAATGGAACTTACAGCCGTTTTAGAATTAATTAACGCAAAACAGTTCAACCAAGAATGCCCTCGATGTATAAAAGAAATTAATTATGCTTTTGTTTGTGATTTAATGAGTGATGCACTTATGCTTTTAAAGAAAATGCCAAGTCACATAGGTGCTCATGGTGCCTTAGTTACAGGGTTAGTTACAAATCAAGCATTACGTACTGCTGAAATTTTAGACTTAGAAACAATCATTTTTGTTAGAGGTAAAACTCCATCACAATCAGTTATAGAGTTAGCTGATGAAATTGGAATTACTTTAATTGGAACTGCACTTACTATGTATCGTACTAGTGGATTACTATTTATGAATAATGTAAAAAGCTATGAATCTGTTCTTGAGGAAAACTAATTGGAAAGCTACTCAAGAGAGTTTAAAATTCAAAAGAATGATATCGGAAATGCAGGAACAGTAGCTAGTCTAACAAAAAGAGAGTTAAAAAGAAGAGGATTAACAAGAGACTTTGTTAAAACTGTTACCATAGGTATTTATGAAGCAGAAATTAATGTTGTAATCCATTCATATGGTGGATATTGTGTTGTTAAAATTAATGATGATATTGTAGATGTTATATTTCAAGATATCGGACCTGGAATTGAATGTATAGATTCCGCTTTAACACCAGGATTTTCTACAGCTAGCCACTACGCCATCGAAAATGGCTTTGGTGCAGGTATGGGACTACCTAATATTCAGTCTGTTTCAGATGAAATGAAGTTAACTTCTAGTAAAGAAGGAACGAGATTACATATGAAGTTTAATATAGATGGTGATTGTTATGAAAGTTAAAGATATATTAAGTTCAAATACATTTGAATTAATTACTGATAAATCTGGACTAAATAATAAAATAATTGGTATATTTGCTAGCGATTTACTAAGTCATGTAATGGGAAATGCTAGTGAAAGTAATATTTTAATAACCGTATTAAGTAATATTAATGTTTTAGGAGTAGCAAGCTTATTAGATTTAAGTTGTGTAATATTCTCGCATAATATCAAGGTGAATGATGAAATAGTAAACAAGGCTAATGAATTGAATATTCCACTATTGAAGACGAAACTCCCTACAGTGGAAACAATACTTATCCTTAGTAAAATGGGTATTTAAAATCAAGTTTTATTACGACTTGCATATTCATTCGATTTTATCACCTTGCGCAGATGAATTAATGACACCAAATAACATCCTGAATATGTCAATGCTAAAAGAAGTAGATATTCTTTCAGTTACAGATCATAATTCAACAAAACAACTTAGAGTATTTGAGGATCTTCAAGAATCATATGACTTTCTCTTTATACCAGGTGTAGAAGTTAGTGTTTTAGAAGACTTTGATGTTCTTTGTTACTTTAGAACATATAATGATGCAATTAAATTTGATAAATATTTAGAACCTCGCCTAAACGGTGAATGGGGAATATTTGAAGAAAGTAATCAAGTAATTACAGATATATTTGATACGACTTATGAAACATTTCCTATACCTCTAACTGGTACAAATATTCCATATTTAGAGTTGGTTAAAGAGGTTAGAGGTTTAAATGGAGCCATTGTGTTAGCTCATATAGATAGAGATTCAAAATCTGTATTAAGCACTTATAAATTAGAAGATATTGATTTTGATGCTATTGAAATTCAAAAATATGGAAGAGAAAAATTCTTAAAAGATAATCCATATCTAAATAGATATAAGATATTATTTAATTCTGATTCTCATTCACTATTAACGATATCTGAAAAAGAAGACTATATTAATTTAGAAGAAAAAACAATTGAATCGTTTTTTAACTTCTTAGTAGGAGATAAATTATGAATGAATTATCACTACATATTTTAGATATCTGTCAAAACTCAATAAAAGCAGATGCAAGTTTAATTACTATTATTATTGAAGAAGATATAATAAATGATTTTTATAAAATAATTATTGGAGATAATGGCCACGGAATGAGTCAGAAAACACTTAGTGAAGTTTCAGACCCATTCTTTACAACAAGATCAACTAGAAAAGTTGGACTTGGTGTATCATTATTTAAAATGGCAGCTGAAATGTGCAATGGTAGTTTCAGTGTTGATTCAATCGTTAATAAAGGGACTGTAGTCACAGCTTTATTTGAACACGGTCATATTGATAGGGCTCCACTAGGAGATATTGGTGAAACAATAATGATATTGATATTAAACGAAAAAGATATTGATATTTATTATGAACATATATATAATAATAAAAAATACGTATTTGATACGCGAGAAATTAGAAAAGTTTTAGGTGATATTCCCTTCACAGAATACAGTGTAATTTTGTGGATTAAAGACAACATAGTTAATGGAATCAAGAACCTACAAAAGGAGGAAACAAAATGAAATCTTTAGACGATCTTAAGAAAATTCGTGATGGCGCTCAAAAGAAAGTTGTTATGAGAGGTAAACATGATGGGATAAGAATATTAGTTGGTATGGCTACTTGCGGAATTAGTGCAGGTGCTCGTCCAGTAATGAATTTATTTGTTGAAAAGATTGCAGAACGTGACTTAAACACTGTAACAGTAACACCAGTTGGATGCATAGGTGAATGTGCAATTGAACCAATTGTTGAAATACTTCAAGGTGAAGAAAGAACAACGTATTGTAGAGTAAATGAAGAAGTTGCAGAAAGAATATTCAATGAACATATTATTGGCGGAAAAGTTGTCAGTGATAATGTTATTGGAAAATTTAGACTATAGGTGGTGTACTGATGATAGAAAGATCACACGTTCTAATATGTAGTGGTTCAATGTGTATTTCAAGGGGAGCTAAATCCCTAAGAGATGAGTTTGAAGAACACTTAAGCAGATTAGGAATTAGAGATGAAATTAAATTAGTTAACACAGGGTGTGTTGGTTTATGTGAGCAAGGTCCATTTGTAATAGTTTATCCCGAAGGAGTATTCTACGCGACAATTAAAAGTAAAGATATTAAGACCATTTGTGAAGAGCATTTATATAAAGGTCGTATAGTAGAAAAATTAGTATTTGATGAAGCACTAACTGAAACTAAAGAAGTTAGAGCTTTTGATGAGATTAAATTTTATGCTAAACAAACACGTGTAGCAATTCGTAACTGTGGATTAATTAATCCAGATGATATAGAAGAATATATCGCAAAAGATGGATATAGAGGGCTAGGTAAAGCTTTAATTGAGATGAAACCAATTGAAGTTGTACAAGAAATGATTGATTCAGGACTACGTGGTCGTGGTGGTGGTGGATTTTCAACTGGTTTAAAATGGAGATTTGCTTATAATAATGAATCAGATCAAAAATATATTATCTGTAATGCTGATGAGGGTGACCCCGGAGCATTTATGGATAGAGCATTACTAGAAGGAGATCCTCATAGTATTTTAGAAGGTATGATGATTGGTGGATATGCTATTGGTGCTGATAAAGGATATGTTTATGTACGTATCGAATATCCAACAGCTATTGAAAAACTAAAAATAGCTATAGGCCAAGCTAAAGAGTATGGACTTTTAGGGAAAAATATCTTTGGCACTGATTTTAGCTTTGATATTGAAATACGTTTAGGTGCAGGAGCATTTGTATGTGGTGAAGAAACTGCATTGATTGCTTCAATTGAAGGTGGAAGAGGAATGTCTAGAAACAAACCTCCATTCCCAGCAGCTAAAGGTTTGTGGGGTAAACCAACAATCATTAACAATGTTGAAACACTAGCTAATATACCTGCAATTATTTATGAAGGTGCATCATGGTTTAGTAGAATTGGTACTGAAAGATCAAAAGGAACTAAAGTATTTAGTTTAGGTGGTAATATTAAAAATGCAGGTCTTGTAGAGGTACCAATGGGTACGACTTTAAGAGAGGTTATTTACGAAATTGGTGGAGGAATCCCTAAAAATAAAGCTCTTAAAGCAGTTCAAACTGGTGGTCCTTCTGGAGGAGCAATTCCTGAAAGTAATTTAGATTTACCTATCGAATATGAAACATTAATAGAAGCTGGATCTATGATGGGTAGTGGAGGAATGGTTGTTATAGATGAAGACAACTGTATGGTTGATATTTGTCGTTTCTACCTTGAATTTACTGTAGAGGAATCTTGTGGAAAATGTACACCTTGTAGAGAAGGTACTAAAAAAATGCTTGAAATGCTTGAAATCATTTCATCAGGTGAAGGTACTTTAGAAGATTTAGATAAATTACGTGATTTAGGAAACATGGTTAAAAACTCTTCTTTATGTGGTTTAGGGCAAGCAGCTCCTAACCCAGTATTATCTATGTTAGATAACTTTAGAGATGAATTTGAAGCACATGTTGTTGATAAAAAATGTCCTGGTGGAGTATGTAAACCACTAATTCATTTAGAAATACTAGATAATTGTATTGGTTGTACTAAATGTGCAATTAACTGTCCTGTAGACTGTATATCTGGTTCATTAAAACAACTTCATTCTATCGATACATCAGCTTGTATAAAATGTGGTATTTGTAAAAACATATGCCCAGTTGATGCGATAGTGAGTATTTAGGAGGATGATATTATGGAAAAAATTACTATAAAAATTAATGGTATTGATACTACAATACCCGCAGATTATACAGTAATGAAAGCTGCTGAAGAACTAGGTCTTGATATACCAAGATTATGTTTCTTAAAAGGAATCAACGAAACATCTAGTTGTAGACTATGCGTAGTTGATGTAAAAGGACAAAATGGTTTAAAGAACTCATGTACACTTGCTGTATATGATGGGATGGAAATAGAAACAGACACAGATGAGATTCAAAATTCAATTGTTCAAAACTTACAATTATTAGCTAGTAATCATGTTTTTGAATGCTGGGCTTGTGAAAGAGAACATAACTGTGAATTACTTGATTTAATGCGTAGATACAATGTAGAAAATATTTATGGAGAAAGTAATAAATTCCATAAAAAGGAAAGAATGATTAATGATTCATCTAAATCTATCGTTTTAGATAGTGGTAAATGTATCTTATGTGGTCGTTGTGTTACAGCATGTGAAGTATATACAGGATTAAATATCTTAGCGTTTAATGAACGTGGAAATGGAACTTATGTTGGTCCTGCATTATTCCATAATATGGATGATAGTGGATGTATTTACTGTGGTAAATGTATCCAGGCATGCCCTGTCGCTGCAATTAAAGAAAAAACATCAGTAGATGAAGTAATGGAAGCTTTACGTGATAAATCAAAAATTGTTGTTGTTGGACCTGCTCCTTCAGTTAGAGTTGCTTTGGGTGAAGAATTCGGAAGCAAAATTGGTGAAAACGTAGAAGGTAAAATGTATAAATCTTTTGAAGTAGCTGGTTTTGATGAAATTATGGATATTGCTTTTACTGCAGATTTAACTGTGCTTGAAGAAGGAACTGAATTAATTAATCGTATGAAATCAGGTAAAAACTTACCGTTATTCACTTCTTGTTCTCCAGGTTGGGTTAACTATATTGAACAATATGAACCTGATTACTTATCAAACTTATCAACAGCAAAATCTCCTCAACAAATGGGTGGAATTGTAGCTAAACATCATTTTGCTTATGAGTTAGGATATAAAATAGAAGATATCGTATTTGTTTCAATAATGCCTTGTATAGCTAAAAAACATGAAGCTTCACGTCCTGAAATGGAATATCAAGGAATTAGAGATGTTGATCATGTTTTAACTACTAGAGAATACGCTAGAATGTTAAAAAGAATGAAAATTGATTTTATGAATCTTGAAGATTCATTCCCTCATGGTAGAATTGCTAGATATACTGGCGCTGGAATTATATTTGGAGTTTCTGGTGGAGTAATGGAAGCAGCTCTTAGAACAGTATCTGAAGTACTTGGAGAAGAACAAGGTGCTATTGATTTTAAAGAGGTAAGAGGATCTAAAGATATTAAAGAAGCAACATACAATATAATGGGTACTGAAATTAATGTTGCTGTTGTACATGGTGGAGCTAGTATTAAAGAATTCTTTAAAAGAATGAAAAAATACAAAAAAGAATATCATTTTGTTGAATTTATGGGATGTACTGGTGGATGTATTAATGGTGGTGGACAACCAATCCATTCAGCAAAAATCCAAGAAACTCATGATATCGCAGCTCTTAGAACTCAGTCAATTTATGAAATTGATTCTAAGAAAAAACATCGTGAATCTAGAACAAATAAATTATTAATGCGTATGTATAAAGATTGGCTTGGTGAACCAAACTCAGAACTTGCACATGATTTACTTCATACAAATTATAAGCCAAGAAAATACTATAAATAATTAAAAAGCCCTTAATTGGGCTTTTTGTTTGTATTTATTTACAAATTATTTATAATTTATCTCATTAGTTTAGCTATTTGTGTAAGTTTTAAAAATAACTTATGAACAATAATGTTGTAAGTATTAAGCTAAACTGATATACTATTTCAGCAAAGACATATAAAGGAGAAATAATATGAAAAGAAATGTATACATATCATATATTCATTCAGATTCAATGAATTTTAAATTCAAAATCATGGATAAATTTAAAGGTAGAAAATATAAGTACTCAAATGAAGAAACCGATTTAACGTCAAATACTAAAGAATCTTTATTAAAACTAGAAAAAAAGATTTCTCATATGGATGTTACTGTAGTTTTAATATCAAGAAACATACTTAATAGTAACCAAATTCAACATGAAATTGAATATTCATTAGATAATTCTTTCTCAAATTCACCAAAAGGTATTATAGGAGTTGTTATTCCGGATAAAGGGAATGATTATAGCTACATTATGAAAAAGGGACCTAAAGGTACTTGGGTAGCTGATAAGAGTAAATTACCTGATATCATTTCTTCTAATATTAATAATGAAGTTGAATTAGAAAATAAAAACAATGTAAATTATAATTCTTTCATATCAATATACAAATGGGAAGACTTTATCAATGACTTTAATAACTGTATAAATATCGCATATGAAAAAGCAACTAAGTCTTTAGATAAATATAAAATTACTAATTAATTAAAATTATTAATCAAAAAAAGTCCAAATAATGGACTTTTTATTTTGAAATTTGTAAAACTTTTTTTACTCACTTTCAGTAACAATTAATAACACTGTACTCTGTGTTATAGTATCGTAACTGACAATATAAAGAGCATCAGTATTAACATATAATTCATCTATACTAAATCCAATAATCATTAAATCTTGTTTCTACTCCATTAATTCAAGATTACTAGGAAGCATTACAGAATCAAATTAAATTATTAATGCTTCACCCTTTAAAATCCTCACCATTTGGCATCCAAGAATCAATATCATGGATAATTTGTGGTACCAAAATATAACTATCAACAATTACTCCATTCATTTTCGGTAGATAATCATCAATGAAAAAATGCATTTCCCGATTATTCTTAAAACGAGCTTGCAAAGTAATATTAACCGAACCCCATCCTTTAGCAATATAAGAAATATTTGGGATAAAACCAAGTTTATCAATGGTCTCATTAACAAGACTCTGTTCGACAGAGATATTGATATCAACTATAGACTCGTAATTGAACTTGCTTGGACTAATAATAGCTGTTAATCTGATAGCCTCAGAATTAATAAGCTTTTCAATTCTCTTTGTTGCATTCCTCACATCAAGTGACAACTCACTGGCAATTTTACTATATGGTGTTCTAGCATCATTCTTCAAAATTTTAATAATTTCATAGTCAATATTATCATATATATTATTCTTGTCCATAAAACTCCTCCTAACAAAACCTTACTATATAATATCATATTTATTGTATGTAAACAACATCAAGATACATCAGGACCAATAAAAAGTGTATTCTATTGTATTTTTCAAACCTATAATTGCAATAATACAACACTTTTGTGTTTGACTTATACAATATAGATGTTATAATAAAGTTAAAATATAATTACTAGGAGGAAAATATGAAATATCCAAGTTCAAGCGTAACAAATTTAGAAAAAAAAGATTTAAGACACTTCATGAATATTAATCAATTTAGCAAAAAGGAACTATTAGACTGGATTGAGTTAATGGAAATTTTAAAAGAAGCAAGAAGTAAGAATGCAGTTCCTCATCTGTTTAAAGGACAATCATTAGGTATGATATTCCAACAATCATCTACTCGTACTCGAGTAAGTTTTGAAACTGCAGCAACATTACTTGGGGGACATGCACTATTCTTAAGTCCACGAGATATACATTTAGGAAGTAAAGAAACTGTTGAAGACACATCAAGAGTACTTTCACGCATGTGTGATGTTATAATGATAAGGACAGATCTATACGAGAAAATAGATAAGTTTGCTGAATACTCAACAGTACCTATTATAAATGCAATGAGTACAGATGTTTATGGTGATGACACAGGTAATCATCCAACTCAATGTTTAGCAGATCTATTAACAATGAAAGAACACTTAACTAATGGGGAAAAAATAGAAGATGCAACTCTTGTTGTTTTAGGTGATGCATCAACTCCTACAGTCTCACTAGCTTATGCTTGTAGTAAACTAGGAATGACACTTAAAGTAGTGAGCCCTGAAGGATATAATTTACCTGATCATGTAATAAAAGCTGCAGAGGAAAACAACAAAGTATCTGGTGGTAAACTTATTATGACTGATGATGTCGAAGAAGTAATTGGTGCAGACTTTATCATGTCTGAAGAATGGTGTTGGGGGCGTGATGAAGAAGAAGTTAATAAAAGAGACAGCATATTTAAACCAAATTATGTTGTAACAAAGGAATTATTAGAAAAAGCTGGGCCTAACACCTATTTTATGCACGTACTACCTGCTAACGCTGGAAATGGATATTGGACAGATGAAAAAGAAGTAACCAGAGAAGTAATGGAGGGTCCTAGATGTATAGTGTTTGATGAGGCAGAAAATAGACTGTCTGCAATGTTAGCTCTACTTGTATATTATGGAAGACCACATTATACTGAACCTAAGAAAGAAGATTTAATCAAATATGAAAAGGAAACTCTAAATAAACTAAAAGAAATTTTCTAGGAGGTACCTATGAAAAGAAATCATAATTATCGCGCAGTTGCAGAATTTGAAACACAAGAATCGGTTCTTGTAAGTTGGCCAGCTGATACATTCTCATGCAAGGGTGAAAATATTGAAGAAGTTATAACTAAAATAATTAAAGTATTAGTTAATAATGTTCATGTATTTGTTCAGTGCTATTACCCAACTATAACCCATGCAAAAGAGTATTTAGAGAAAAGTAATGTTGATACTTCAAATATTACTTTTGTAAAATATGAGTCTGATGAAGTAGTAGTTAATGAAGATTTATACGTTGAAACTACATACCCAAGAGACTATGGAGCAGAAATTGTTATGAATAATGATGGAAAACGAGCAGTTATAGATTTTGATAATGCTTATTATACAACTGCTGGAGCTAATTGTTATACAAGAGAAGCAAAAGCAATTAGAGCTTTTGGAAGATGGCACGCTTCACTAGAAAGTATTGATAATATCATATTTACCAGGTTAATAAGTGAAGGTGGGGATCGAGAATTTAATGGAAATGGTGTAATGATTTGCATTGAAGATACCGAAGTAAATAAAAGAAACCCTGGTTTCACTAAAGAGGAAGTTGAAAATGAGTTTAAAAGTATATTCAATTTAGATAAAGTTATATGGATACCAAAATGCACATTTGAGGATGAAGATCATTTTGCAGGACTAATTTCAGGTCCTACAGGAGAATTGGATGCATATCGTTCTAGTAGCGCAAATGGACATATTGATGAAATGTGCAGATTTGCCAGTGAAGATACAATAATACTTGCAGAGGTTACAGACGAAGAAGCAAAGCACAATGAAATAGGTAGGTTGAATAAAGAAAGATTAGACCTAGCATTTGAGGTACTGAAAAAATCTTCTACAAAAAATAGAAAATCATTCAATATACTAAGAATTCCTGTCCCTAATCCAATATACTACAGTATTAATGAGGATGATGTATTACATCAAATATGGATGGAAACAAAAGGAGAACTAGGAAATAAACTACTTGATGGATCACCATATCCTGAGGGTAAAATGACAGTACTACCTGCACAAAGTTATTGTAATTTTCTTATCACAAATAACGTTGTTATTGGGCAAAAGTACTATCGTGAAGGTATGGATTTAAGTCATCTTCAAAAAGATCAAGAGGCAAAAAGAGTTCTTGAAGAAGCATTCCCAGACCGAAAAGTAATCCAAATTGATTCAATGGCACTAAATATTCTTGGTGGCGGAGTTCATTGTGCAACTAGACAAATTCCTCGTAGCAAACAATATTAGTTGAACTTCTTCCCATCTAAATCTATTTATTTAAAAAATTAGTATTAAGTATAAACTAAATTTAAAAATACAAAATATAAAAAAACCTAGAATCTAGGTTTTTTTACTTATATAGTATTGGTTTCTTATTAATATTATGCATTGTTATAAATAGCATGCTATATGTTAAAAATAAAAAGCTCAATAAGGTTTTGTTATAACATGTACATCATTAGTTGCAATTATTTACGATACATCTCGTTGTAACACTTTTAGTTGCAACTTGATATATTGTTCTTATCATATTAAAAAAGATACTAGTTTTTGAAATAGTAAGATGTTAGTAGACACATAAAAGATATGTGTTTATTAGCATCTTTTTGTAT
>JRFF01000058.1:0-1686 GCA_000753575.1 Candidatus Izimoplasma sp. HR2
ACAGTATCTAAAATACCACTAAACATATTTACCACCTCTTTTATTAATTCTAATTATATTATACCAAATCTAATTGTATTATACCAAAAAACTTGTGTAAATATTATGAATTTTTAAAAATTATATTTTTCTTCTACCTTCAAGCGCTTTAAAGATTGTAATTTCATCAGCATATTCAATATTTCCACCAGCTGGAATACCATGTGCAATCCTTGTTACTAAAATATCTGTATCACTTAATAAACGGTTTATATATTGAGCTGTTGTTTCTCCTTCATTACTTAAATTTGTAGCTAAAATTACTTCTTTAAGTTGTTCATCTTTTAATCTTTCAAGTAATCCTTTAATATTTATATCTTCAGGCCCAATACCATCACTTGGCGATATTGCTCCATTCAATACATGATATAATCCATGAAATTTATTTGTCTTTTCCATCACAATTACATCTTTTGCTTCTTCAACAACAATCATCTTACTTTTATCTCTTGAGTCATCCTTACATATATAGCAAGGATCAATATCTGTGATATTTCCACAAACAGGACATTGGAAAATGTCCTCTTTTATTCTTATATATGCATCAACTATTTCATCAATAGCTTCTTCATTAAATCTATTAACTGTATACAAAGCATATCTTTCTGCAGTTTTCTTACCTACACCCGGATATTTTCTTAAAGCTTCTATCAGTTTATCTATTGCGTCTGGATATCTCAAAATAATCACATCCTTAAAATAATCCTGGCATTCCTCCACCAGTAAATTGTGTCATTATACTTTCTGTTTCTTCATCAATTTTTCTGATACAATCATTAACTGCAGCGATAATAGTATCTTGAAGCATTTCTAAATCTTCAGGTGATTCAATAGCTTCAGGTTTAATAAATAAATTTTTCATTTGTTTATTTCCGAAAATTTCAACTTTAACCATTTGCCCACCAGCACTACCGTAAAAAGTAGAAGCTTCAAGCTCTTGTTGAGCCTTAACCATATCTCTTTGCATTTGTTGTATTTTCTTAATCATATTTTGATTCATAATTAATCTCCTTTTTTAACCTTAACGATATCAGATCCAAATAAACTAATAGCTTCTTTTACACTATCTGGAGTCATATCTTCAACTTCATGATCAATGTCTGGCATATCTCTAAGTTCTGGATGATCAATAGGAGATAATTTAATATTTGTTTCTCCTTGTTTCCATTTTTTAATAAACTCTTGAGATTTATCTTGCCAAACAACTTCAGGAAGCGCTAAGTAATCAATTTCTATATTATAAAACTTACTTAACATTCCTACTATTTTTTCCTTAATATCAGGTTTCATCATTCTATTACAAATAGATGGATTAGCATATTGAATAATAATCATATGCCCATCAGTAGCAACTAATCGACCTTCTGTAATCATCTTAGCAAAAGATAAATCTAATCTATCTGATGCTCTTTCAATATCATACCATCTCATATTCATAGTTACTTTAACTTCTCTTTTTGCGTTATTCAATATATCTTCAACATATCTTATATCGTATGTAGTATAAGGAATTACTTCAATAGCTACAGGTTCTGGAATTGGTGTATTAAAGATATTTGTTTCTTCAGTTTCTTCCTCTTTTTCAGTTCTATCAATATCTTCTTCAGTATAAAGAGGTTTAGGGTCTACTATCTTTTCAGTAACGCT
>JRFF01000058.1:1724-2522 GCA_000753575.1 Candidatus Izimoplasma sp. HR2
AACCACTTTTTCTTCAATAATTGGTTCCTCTTTAATAACTGGGTTTATATCGATATTCTCTATTTTCTCATTTAATAAAGCTATCTCACTTTTAAGGGCAGCAACTTCATCTTCAAAAACAACTTCTTGTTTTTCAACTTTATCAACCATCTTAATTAAAGCTAATTCCATATATAATTTAGCGTTACTAGTCCATTTCATATCATTTTGCGCCTTATTTAAACAATCAATATAATAAAAAATCATATTATTACTTAATTTTTTTGATAATTCAATAAATGTAGCATTATTATATATTAAATGATCTTCGTCTTCTGTGTTTACATTTTTAAAGATTAATAAATCACGATAAAACTTAATAAGATTCTCAACTAACCTTGGAGATTCTTTACCTAAAAGAACTAAATCATCTAATTGTTTGATAGCTTCAACTGAGTTATTATCATAAATTGCTTCAGCAATATTCAATAACTTTTCATTTGAAACAGTTCCTCTAATAGAATGAACATCATTAACAGTTACATTTTCTTCAGTATAAGAAACCACTTGATCTAAAAGACTAATGGCATCTCTCATTCCACCTTCTGCGCTTTCAGCTATAACTTTTATTGCTTCTTTTTCAATTCCAATATTTTCTTTTTTAATTATTATATTAAGAGTTTTTATCATATCAGGTACACTTACACCTCTAAAATCAAAACGTTGACAACGAGAATGAATAGTTGCCGGTATTTTATGTGGTTCAGTAGTAGCTAAAATAAAGATAACGTGTTTAGGAGGTTCTTCTAAAGTTTTTAA
>JRFF01000058.1:2532-14103 GCA_000753575.1 Candidatus Izimoplasma sp. HR2
CCAACACCTGGTAAATATTTAACTTTATCTCTAATTTCTCTTATTTCCTCAACACCGTTATTACTAGCAGCATCTATTTCAATAACATCATTTATAGTATTTCTTTCAATACCACGACAAATATCACACTCATTACATGGATTTTCAGCAGGTGCTTTTTCACAGTTAACTGCTTTTGCGATAATTTTCGCAATTGAAGTTTTCCCTGTACCTCTTGGTCCACTAAATAAATAAGCGTGAGCTATTTTATTGTTTTTTAACGCATTTCTAAATGTTTTAGTAATGTGTTCTTGTCCCGCTATCTCATCAAAATTTGCAGGTCTGTAAGTTCTATATAATGCTTTATATGCCATAAATTTTCACCTCATTTATAGAATTTTATGGTACTTTTATTATAAAACAAAAAGACTATTTTTAATAGTCTTTTTATGAATTTTCCATCATTTTTTTTACTTCTTTAATTACTACTTGAAAAGCCATATACTCATTGCTTCCTTTTTTAAATTTTCTTTCCAAAAACTCAAAGTTTATTTCTTGGTTTTCACCATTGTCATAAACCCTAAACGCTTGTCCCAAGCCTTTTTGGAATTTTTGATTACTTCTTAAATTTTTGTATTCTTCAATACTAAATTCACACTCAACTTGAATACTTTCACTCACAGCTTTTAAATATGCATTAAACTTATTATTAGATACTTTCACTTTACCTGGGAATATTTTATCAAAAAACTTGTCAAACGTGAATAAGAATCCTGTGAACATTATTGGTACATATAATAATGGTAATATAATCTCTGGATCTAACTCACCATCTTTAAAATATAAATATGTTGTATATAAACCAAGTGCAATAACTGAGAATATAAATATTATTGCATAATACTTTAATCCTTTTTTACTTTTCATATATAATCACCTAGAACTAGTATACTATAAAAAAATAGATTGTGATATAATAAATTAGGTGATATTTATGATTAGTGATACAATTGCTCAAATTTCCACAGCTATAGGACAAGGTGCTATAAGCATTGTAAGGCTTAGTGGGGAAGAATCTATAAATATTGTAAACAAGATTTTTAAAGGTGATAACTTAGAAAAAGTTGATACCCACACAGTGCATTATGGTCATATTATCTACAAAGATAAAGCCATAGATGAGGTTCTTGTTACAGTGTTTAGAGCACCAAAAACATTTACAACTGAAGATATTGTTGAAATTAACTGCCACGGCGGCGTTTTTGTTGCGAACAAAATACTAGAAATACTGTTTTTAGAGGGTGCGCGAAGCGCCAACCCAGGAGAATTTACCGAAAGAGCCTTTTTAAATGGAAGAATTGACTTAACACAAGCTGAATCAGTAATGGATATTATTGAAGCTAAATCAGATTTTAGTCTTTCTTTAGCTAATAAAGGTTTAGATGGTGAAATATACAAATTAATTGTAGATTTAAGAACTGATTTACTAAATATAATTGCTCATATAGAAGTAAACATAGATTATCCAGAGTATGATGATGTAATTGAGTTATCAAATAACCTAATTAAACCTAAAATAGAATCCTTAATAACTAAAATTAAAAAACTTATTAATAAATCTAATTACGGTAAAATTATTAAAGATGGCCTTAAAACTGCAATAATAGGAAGACCAAATGTTGGTAAATCAAGTATACTAAACGCTTTACTAAGAGAAGATAAAGCAATAGTAACCAAAATTCAAGGAACAACAAGAGACGTTGTTGAAGGAAGTATAAATATTGGTGGTATTATTTTAAACTTAATAGATACAGCTGGTATTAGAGAATCTTCAGATTTAATAGAAAACATCGGTATTTCTAAAGCAAAAAAAATGATTGAAGAAGCAGAACTCATCTTATTTGTTTTAGAAAACAATCAAGCTCTTACTAAAGAAGATGAAGAACTATTAAAACTAACAGAACACAAAAAAAGAATAGTTATAATAAATAAAACCGATTTAAATAAAGAATTAACACATAAATTTGAAAATAGCGTACAAATAAGCGCACTTCACAAAACAGGTATTGATAATTTAGAAAAACTAATTAAAGATATGTTCCTAAGTGGCGAAGTAAATATTATTGATCAAACATATATTTCTAATGCTAGACATATTGGCAAATTAAACGATACACTTAATTCGCTATATGACAGCATTAAGGCAATTCAAGAGGAATTGCCAATAGACTTCCCAGAAATTGATTTAAAGACTGCCTGGGCTACTCTAGGGGAGATTATAGGAGATACATCAACAACTAGCTTGTTAGATGAGTTATTTGCTAAATTTTGTCTAGGAAAATAATAAAAGCACTCAATGAGTGCTTTTTAATTTACTTATTCATCCCATTCATCATAAAAACTATATTCTTTACCCTCTTTTGTCCATCTAGCTATACTATCTAGATTCACATTTTCAGCTGAATGAAATATATTTTGATCACTTCCACTAAACGTCTTCTTCAAACTCTTAATTAATAACTTCATTTCTCGTCTTTTACTTGAAACACGACAAGCTTGAAGTTCACAACCACAATCCATTGTTACTACGTTATTGGTATCCATTAATTTAATAATATCTTTTTCTTTTATTAAGTACATTGGTCTTATTAATTCAAGTCCTTCAAAATTCTTACTTTTTATCTTAGGTAACATCGTTTTAAATGTACCTGCATAGAGCATATTCATCATAGTTGTCTCAATAACATCATCAAAATGATGTCCAAGAGCTAACTTGTTACATCCTCTATCTTGAGCCATTTTATACAAGGCTCCTCTTCTTAATCTTGCACACATATAACAAGGATTATCTTTCCCCATCTTCTCAAGTATTTTAAAGATGTTTGACCTTTCAATATTTAAAGGAACATCTAACTTTTTAGCATTACCAAAATGCATTTCTAGATTTTCTTCACTAAATCCGGGATCCATTGATATAAATTCAAGTTCAAAATTCACTAAAGGATGTCTTTTAAGTTCTTGAAACAACTTAGCTAATAATAAACTATCCTTACCACCACTCATTGCGATAGCTATTTTATCCCCTTCTTGAACCATATTATACTTTTTAATTCCTTTGATAAACTGGCTCCATATACCAGGCCTAAATTTCTTTATTATATCTTTTTCAAAAGAGGTATGATAAGTTTTATTCATTAATAACACATCCTTATATTAGTCATTAAAATCATTATACAATAATACTCGCGGTAAATAAAAATAATTTTAAATAATTTTCTTGTATTTTTTGTTATTTTAAGATATAATTTAGTTATAAAAGATTAAAAAATATATTTGGAGGTGAACATATGTCATTTGTTTGGGCATCAAAGAAACCAAAAGAGGGCGTAGCAACGCTCTATGAATCAAACATAACATTAAACAAATCGGCAAGTTCTCATTTTGATCACGCATACAGCGTTTTACTAGGTCTAGATATTGATAGTAAAAAGGTTGCTGTTAAGCCTATTAGTAAGGATGCAAGCCAAATTGGTACTATTCCTTCTGAAAAAAGACATAAAATAACAGTTAAACCTAGTTATGCTAGAGTGTGCAACAAGAAGTTCATGAGAGAAATTGCTGAATTAGCAAGTATTGATTTGTCTGATAATAAGTCATTCAAATTCAAAACAAATTGGAGTAGTGAAGATGACGCTCTAATAATTGATTTAAATCAACCGGAGGTGTAAATGTATGGAAGAATATATGATTGTAATATGGTTTGTAGTTATAATATTAGCTGCAGTTATTGAAATGAATACTATGGATTTATCTAGTATTTGGTTTAGTGCTGGTGCATTATTCGCATTTATATTTTCATTATTAGATGCTGGATGGATAGTACAAGTAATAATATTCTTAGTAGTATCAGTTTCACTACTAATATTAGTACGTCCTGTAGTAAAAAAGTATTTAAAAACAAATGTTATTAGCACCAACTCAGATAGATTAGTTGGTAAAGTAGCTATTTGTACTAAAGAAATAAAACAAGGTGAACGCGGGGAAGTAAAAATTGATGGTAAATTCTGGCTAGCAGTTATATCAGGGGAAGAAGACGTTGATGTTGACGAAAAAGTAGAAGTTATTGCTATCGAAGGCGTTAAATTGATTGTAGATAAGATCTAATGAAAGTAAGTTTTTTCAAAAGAAGTCTTGCATATTTATTAGATGTAATCCCAATTTTATTTGTTTTAAGTATTTTACTTAGTTTATTTGTAGGGGATATTCTAAAAAATCCGTATCCGGATTACGATCAAGAATTAGCTATCTATCAAGAAAATGTAGATGATTATTACGCTATTTTAGATGGTTATTACCAAGATTTAACTGACGAAGTTATAACAGAAGATACATATAACTCTTTAAGCGCAGATTTAAGAGAAGATTTCACAGTTATAAATGGGGATACAGAAACAATAATATTTTCGTACTATACGGCAGTATCAATGTATTTCCTAATAAGTTTCCTAGTTATTAAGTACTTTTATGTTTTACTTATGAAGGGGCAAACATTAGGATTAAAAATGATGCAGTTACAACTGGCAGGAAGAATCACTTGGTTCTCCCTACTACTAAGAGAAGTATTCTGGAGAGAAGTTTATTGGCTTTTTACATTCAGTATAGGTTTATGGATAGACTTAGCAATGATTATATTTACCAATAAAAAAAGAACACTTCGTGATATCTTCTCAGACACACATATAATACATCAAGGGACAAGTTATCCATTTTAATAAAAATTATAGGAAGAAAAAAAGGAGGATTTAAAAATGAATTTAGGAATTATGCTTATAATAGCATTAGCAGTAATCGTTGTAATATTTTTTGGAGCAGCATTAACAATAGTTCAACAGGCAAACAGATATGTTATCGAAAGATTTGGTGCATACACTGAAACAAAAGGTGTAGGAATTCACTTCGTTATTCCGTTTGTAGAAAGAATCGCAAAGAAAGTATCAATTAAAGAACAAGTGGTAGATTTCCCACCACAACCAGTTATTACAAAAGATAATGTTACTATGCAAATAGATACAGTAGTATTCTATCAAGTAACAGACCCTAAATTATATACTTATGGTGTAGATAGACCTATGAAAGCTATAGAAAATCTTACAGCTACAACGTTACGTAATATTATTGGGGATTTAGAATTAGATCAATCGTTAACATCAAGAGATTTAATTAACACTAAAATGAGAATAATCTTAGATGAAGCAACAGATCCATGGGGAATAAAAATTAACCGTGTAGAAGTTAAAAATATTATTCCACCTAAAGATATTCGTGAAGCAATGGAAAAACAAATGCGTGCAGAACGTGAAAAACGTCAAGCTATCTTACTAGCTGAAGGTAACAAACAATCACAAATTCTTAACGCACAAGGTGAAAAAGCAGCTGCAATACTTAGAGCTGAAGCTGAAAAAGAAGTTAGAATTCAAGAAGCACAAGGTAAAGCAGAAGCTATTGTCGAAGTTCAAACTGCAACTGCAAAAGGTATTGAATTAATTAAAAAAGCTGGACCAACTGAAGCAGTATTAAGATTAGAATCTTATAAAGCAATGATTGAAGTTGCTAATGGACAAGCTACTAAATTAATTATCCCTTCAGATATGCAAGGTGTCGTAGGAATGGCGTCTACATTACTTGAAGCAGTTAAAAAGTAAATCCAAGATCTTCTCGTTATAAAAAAAGGAAGCCAATTTGGCTTCCTTTTGCTATTTATCTAGAATTCACAGTTTCTAGGAGTTCTTGGGAAAGGTATTACATCTCTGATATTTTCAACACCTGTTAAATACATTAACATTCTATCAAAACCAAGTCCAAACCCTGCATGTTTACATCCACCATATTTACGAAGATCTAAATACCACCATAGCTCTTCTTTAGGAACATTCATTTCTTCCATTCTTTTTTCTAAATACTCTAAACGTTCTTCTCTTTGGCTACCGCCAATTAATTCACCACTACCAGGAACTAGTAAGTCCATGGCAGCTACTGTTTCATTATCATCATTCATTCTCATATAAAATGCTTTAATACCTTTTGGCCAGTCTATTACAAATACAGGACCATCAAAATGTTTAACTAAGAATTTCTCGTGTTCAGTCGCTAAATCTTCTCCATGTTTTGGTAAGTTTTCAAATTTTTGTCCACTTTTTAAAAGCACTTCAATAGCTTCTTTATGCGTTATTCTAATAAAATCACTAGATACAACTTTATCCAATTTTTCTAACAACCCTTTTTGAACAAATTTATTAAAGAATTCCATTTCTTTTGGAGCTCTTTTTAAAACATAATCAATAATAAATTTAACCATATCTTCAGCTAACTGCATATCGTCATGAATATCTGCGAATGCAATCTCTGGTTCAATCATCCAAAATTCAGAAGCATGAGTTGTAGTATTAGAGTTTTCAGCTCTAAATGTAGGCCCAAACGTATATACATCTTTAAAAGCTAACGCGAATGCTTCAGCTTGAAGTTGCCCTGATACAGTAAGATTCGCTTTCTTTTGGAAGAAATCTTCATGATAATCAAGTTCTCCATCTTCAGTTCTAGGAATGTTTTCTAAATCTAAAGTTGTAACTTTAAAAGTTTCACCAGCACCTTCAGCATCACTTGCAGTAATAAGTGGAGCAGCTAAATGTACAAAGTTTCTATCTTGGAAGAAAGTGTGTATAGCATGATTCAAGATACTTCTCACTCTAAATACAGCACTAAATAAATTAGTTCTAGGTCTTAGATGTGCGTTTTCTCTTAAAAACTCACGTGAATGTCTTTTTGGTTGAATAGGATAATCTTCTAAAGAATCACCTAACATTTCAACTTCCCTTGCTTTAATTTCAAATGGTTGTTTCATTGAAGGAGTTACTACTAAAATTCCCTTAACTCTTAATGAACTTCCTACTCTAAATTTTTGAGTTTCTTTAAAATTATTTAATATCCCATTTTCATAAACAACTTGAATAGTTTCAAAGAAAGTACCATCATTTAAATTAATAAATCCAAACTCTTTTTGAGCTCGGTTATTTCTAACCCACCCAAATAACGTTACTTCTTGATCATTTAACTCTTCAAATCTTTCATATAATTCTTTTACTGTTGTTTTCATTAAATCACTCCTTTTTCTATAAAAAAACGTCCTTAAACAAACGTTTAAGGACGAAAATATTCCGTGGTACCACCTTAGTTCTAGATTAACTAGCACTCGATCCTTTAACGCAGGAATACGGATGGGTCTACTAAATTCTTCCATCACTCATGGTGTTATTCATACTTATCTTATAATCTAGCTCGCACCACCCTAGAATCGCTTAATACAGTTTTAAGTATTACTTTTCCAATCATCGTTTATACAAATATAATAACAAATAACTCTTAATTGTCAACTAAATCAGTACTTTCAGATGTACTTTCGGATGATTCTTCTTTTTCTTCAAGTTGAACCTGAGAAATTTCATTAAATCTTTTTCCAATTTTATTAGTTGTAATATGGATATCTTTAACGCTTTTATTAACTGTGTCAATACTTCTTGATAATTTATCCCAACGAGTTTGATATTTTGTAAAATCATCCCCTAGTTTAACAAGTTCACGTTGAATTACTTTAATATGTTTATCTCTTTTTACATTTCTAAGTAAAACTTGAACTGTCGTTAATAAGCTCATTAATGTTGTTGGTGAAGCAATCCACACTCTTTTTCTTTGTGCATAATCAATTATATCTTGGTGATATGCATTTAATTCAGCAAATATCGCTTCAGCAGGTATAAACATTATTGCTTGGTCGCTTGTTTCAGTTGGAATTATGTATTTTGAAGCTATATCATCAATATGTTTTTTAAGATCTGATTTAAATTTTCTTGTAGCCTCAACTATTTCTCTATCTGTAGCTTCTTTATCAATCATTCTTTGATAGTTTTCGAGTGGAAACTTAGAATCCACAGCTAAATCTCCCATTGGATCAGGAATATGAATAAGAGCGTCAGCTATTTTTCCATTTGATAACGTGGCTTGGATTTCAAATACCATATCATTTTTTTCACCAAATATTGAAGTTAAAATATGATTTAATTGAACTTCGCCAAAAGTACCTCTTGATTTTTTGTCAGTTAATACGTTTTGTAAAGACACAACGTCAGTAGATAATTTTTCAATATTCTTCTGAGCTTCATCTATTTTTGTAAGTCTTTCTACTATGTTTGTAAATGTTTTGTTAGTTTTTTCAAATCCCTCACTTAAGCGGAATTCCACTTTTTTATTAATACGATCCATCTGTTGTTCTATTTTATTATTTAACGATTCAAAGTTTTCAAGGATTTCTTTGTTTAATCCTTCTTTAAACTCATTTAAATCTTTAATATTTTCTTTACTACTTTTACCAATAGAATTAGCTAATTCTAGTTTAAGATCACTATTTTCTTTAATAATTGTTTTTGAGAGATTAAAGTTTTCTTCTTTAATTTTCCCAGTTAATTCTCCCAATAAGTTGTTTTCCTCTTTTTTTCTCGGTAAAAGTAAGATAATTAATATTATAAAAAGAAGGATTACAGCCATTATTAGTAGTACTATTTGATAAGTTTCCATGTTATCACCTCTATTTTTTATTATACCATTTTTTCAATAAAAAAAGTAGATTCTTTAGGAAGAATCTACTTTATATTTAACTTATTTTAAATCTTTACCTCTGTATATAAATAGACTACTAAGAGGTCTGTCATAAACAACGTTTAATAACCCTTTAGCAAACAACTTAGCAACGCTTAGTTGTACTATTTTTGGTGATTTTTTATGTAGTGGAAGTTGAATAGTATTTGTACACACAACTTCTTTTAATGGTGAGTTGTTTATTCTATCAATTGCTGGTTTGGAAAGTAGTGGATGTGTACAACAAGCATATACTTCTTTAGCTCCAGCATCCATAAGTGCTTGTGCAGCAGCTGTTATTGTACCAGCTGTATCAATCATATCATCTATGATTATAGCTGTTTTCCCTTTTACATCTCCAACTATACCCATTACTTCAGATACATTTGGTTTAGGTCTTCTTTTATCAATAATAGCTATAGGTGCATTCATACTTTCACCCATATTTCTTGCTCTAACAGCTCCACCATGGTCTGGAGAAACTATTACTAATTCTTCTTCGTCTATGTTTTTTTCTTTAAAATATTCAACTAAAATAGGCATAGCTCTAAAATTATCGATAGGAATATCGAAAAATCCTTGAATTTGAGCAGCATGTAGATCCATAGCAAATACTCTGGTTGCTCCTGCAACTTCAATTAAGTTAGCTACTAATTTAGCGGAAATAGGTTGTCTTGATTTAGATTTACGATCTTGTCTAGAGTAACCATAATAAGGCATTATAATATTAATTGTTTTTGCTGATGCTCTTTTCATTGCATCAATTGTAATTAATAATTCCATAATGTTCTCATTAACAGGTTCATGGGTTGGTTGAACTAAGAATATGTGATGCCCTCTAACAGTTTCTGCTAGATTAATTCCAATTTCACCGTCAGCAAATCTACTTAAATCTATTTTACTAAGTGGAATACCGCTATATTCCGATATTTCTTCAGCAAGTCTCTTATTTGCGCTCAAGCTAAATAATTTAACTTTGTGTCCATCTAATACAGCCATTTTTAAATGTACCTCCAAGATATATTTATTAAAACCGATACTACATTACCATTATATAATATAAAATGCAAAAATAAAATGCAACTTTCACTAAAAAAGTTACATTTATTATGTTTTTATTCTTCTCCCAATAGATTATAGGCCTCAATTACTACACTCTCGATTTTATTTCGAGTTTCTTGATTAATAGGATGAGCTACATCCTTAAACTCTCCATTAGGCATTTTTCTGCTTGGCATAGCAACAAATAGTCCCTCTTTTCCATCGATAATGCGTAATTCGTGAACAACAAAACATTCGTCAATAGTTATTGCGGCAATAGCTTTTAATCGATTTTGTCCATTGAATTTCTTAACTCTAACGTCTGTAATATTCATTTTACCACCTCGCATTTTTTATCGTTTTCCTACTAGGCTAATTATAACATATGTATTTAACTGTTACAAATAAATTTCTAAAATCGAACTATTATCTAATTTTAGTAAGTAATTTGAAATAGTCTTTCTTCATTATTTCCAATACATATTTAAGTTTTTCCTTATTTTTAGAAATCCCGAAAACAGTAGCTCCAGAGCCACTCATCAACGCTCCATCTAATCCTAAATCTATCATTTGGTGTTTAATTTCTTTTATTTTTGGCTCCATTTCAAAAGCTATTTTCTCTAATGAATTATGAAGTTCTCTTGCCATCAATTCATAATTTTTATTATAAATAGCAGATGACATATTGCTTATTTTTATTTCTTTAAGTTCTTCTTCGACAACTTTGCTAAATACTTCTTTAGTACTTATTCTTATATTTGGATTTACTAACAATATAGGGATTTTAAGTTTCTTTTTAAGAAAAAGTATTTCTTCTCCTTTTCCTCTTGCGATACATAATTTATTATATATACAAAACGGAATATCTGCTCCAAAATTTATTCCTAGCTTAGCCATATCGTCTAAACTAAGATTTAATTTCCACAATCTATTTAATCCTCTAAAAGTAGCAGCAGCATCAGCACTACCCCCTGCAAGTCCCGCAGCTATTGGAATATTTTTAATAATATGAATTTCAGCACCTTCGTTAACTTGGAACTCTTCTTGAAGGAATAACGCTATCTTATACACAATATTATCCTCGTATTTTGCTGTTATTTCCGTATCTGATGTTATGGTAATATTTCCTGATGGATTCTTACTAAAAGAAAGCAAATCATGGAGTTCGATAGAAGCCATAACCATTTCTAAGTCATGATAACCATCAAACCGCTTATTTACAACATTTAAGAATAAATTTATTTTTGCATAGGCTTTTTCTTTAATCACGTTACTCACCTCACATATGTATTTTACCATATTTATAAAAATAAAAAAACAAGGAATATCCTTGTTTATTTTACTTTATATTTTTTGAATATAAATAGTCACTTAATCTTATAAAATCTCTTACACTTAAGTTTTCAGCTCTTATCTGTCCATTTAAATCAAGATCCTCTAAATAAGATATTAAATTTACTTTTTCTTCACCATATCTCACGTGTAAATTATTAACTAATGTTTTTCTACGCTGTTTAAATGAAGATCTTACTAAGTTATAAAAATGTTTTTCAGATTTTGGTTTTAATAACACATCATCTAATATTTCTAATTTTACGATGGCACTATCCACATTTGGTGCTGGGATAAATACATTCTTTGGTACTTTCATTGCAATTTCAGCTTTTGTTTTGTACTGAATAGCTACACTTAAAGAGTTATAATCCTTAGTACTAGGTTTAGAAGTTAATCTTCTAGCAACCTCTAATTGAGTCATTACAACTAACTCTTTAATTAGTTTAGATTCTTCAATAATTTTAAGGATAATTGGTGTAGTTATATAGTAAGGTAAGTTAGCTACAACCACTACGTTTTCATACTTAATAT
>JRFF01000059.1 GCA_000753575.1 Candidatus Izimoplasma sp. HR2
TTAATTAGCCACGGATGTTCCTCTACTTCATAACCAAGTGAATAGTGAACAAAATATAAAACTATTACAACTATATAGATAACAAGAATATTGTGTTTTCTCATGTTGTCATCTCCCTCAACTTATTCTTACATAATATCATATAAAAAGAAGTCAGTAAATGACTTCTATAATGATGCAACTGTGTTGGAGAACGGAAATGTAATTATATAGTAGTTTCTACTTTGTTTGTAACGCAAATAGTGATTTACTTTCACTTCGTAAATATATATTTTGTGAAGTATTTTTTTATCTCACAAAACACGTTTTTTATCCACAAGTTATTAAATTACAATGAGAGTACTCCCTAATTAATAAAATACAGTTATATCTAAAATATATGATACAATTAGATTAGAATTGTAATAAACATTTGGCAACTTTTGCTTAGAAATAGAGATGTGGGAGTGAAAGCTATGGTGAAAAAAGGTTATCTAAGTATTAAAATCAGAATTAATTTTCGGAAATGGTTTTCAACATAATGATGAATCATTTAAACATGCTTTCATCTCTTGTCCTAATTTCCCATTTTATCTTAATTCATTTCTTGCTGAAACTGTCAATAAAAAAACAACAAATAGTTCTTAAAATACAGTTACTTATTGTTCTTATATACAGTATTGGTTATATGATTATGATACCAGGGAAAATTCCAGTTGAGTTATCAACAGTTGCTTATTTCGTTGTTCCTTTAACAATTCTATTTAGTATAAAAAAGTTAAAAATATGGGCAGTATATTCCGCTCTTCTATCAAGTATAATATATTATTCTGCTATGGTGCTATTTGGCACTCAAATCTATAGTGATTACCCTCCATATACTGTTTATATGGCTATGTATAACCATGGTGCTCTGCTAACATATTCATATATTACTCTAAATACAACAATATTTTATAAAAAAGACCGTTATATAATATGGATAGGAGTTATACTTTCCATATTGTGGGCACTGGCCATACGTCCTTTAGTAATTGTAACAAAACGAATTTTCATTTATGATGTCCTTGATGCATTTTGGGCTTACAAGTATTTTCCTGATTTACTTGTAGTTGCTGTTCCAATATTTTATATATTATTTGTAGCATTTGTTTATTTTTCCGTAAATTCTATTTATGTCCTAAATAAACTTATTAATAAGTCTCAAAGTAAGAATACAAATAAAAAGCTAGTAGACACGATTTAGTGTATACTAACTTTTTTTATTCAAATACTCGCATATTGTATGAAGTTCTTTTTCCCTCCATTGTAATAGTAACCCGCACCGTCTTTTACTAGCTACATTGCTTCAACTAAATGTAGATGACTTCTAAATTGTTATAACGGTGTTGGAGACCGATAATGCATATTACAAGAAGTAAAATCACTCCTTGTGTACAAAATAAATCCCAATGTATATAATATGTTGCCAAATTAATAAAATCACAACAAAGTTCAAAGCCTTAATCCTTTATGTTTTCATTTAAGCAAGGAAAAACTATGGTTATTCCTTTTTAAGTTCTAATGACAAAAATCCTAAGAAGATTGGTAAAATCAACAAAGAAATATATGTTAAAGAATATCGTAACGATGTAAGTTGATTGTGTTCAATAGCATAAACAACTTCTTCAAAAGGATCATTAAATAGTGGATATTGATATACTCTCCACTGATATAAGTATATTCCAATCGCTATAAGAGAAACTATAATTGCAAATAATGACCTCTTCCGAACAGCTAAAATCCCTGTTGATACAAAGAAAACGAGCATAAATATACTCTTAAAATCATAATTAACAATTAATAAGTTTAATCTAAAAAATGCTCTTGAAAAATTATGAATAAGAGTTTGGTTCATAAAAAATATCATAACCATAAAATCTGGTAATATCACCATACTCAATAGTATTATTGTAAAAACTCTAACAAGCGATTTTTTTGTATAAAGAATAAAAAATAATAGTATTACTATTGAATAAATATTTTTCGTCAAGAAAATCATTTGAAAATTATATTCAACTATATAAACCCTAATATCTGTGAAATATTCAAAGATGACAATCAATAATACTGGTAATAATATTCTAAATCTCCCCATAATCAACACCTTTTCCTTGATGTAAATAACTTATTATCAAACCCTATTTATCTAGTTTATTCTTCATAATTATACCATATGTTAATTTAAATAGATAGATAAGTATTAATCCTGTAAATGGCTCCTATATGTAATTAACGGTGTTGGAGACAGTTATTCAATATACTTAATTATTTATCACACTTGTTTCTATAACTAATATATCCTGCAATAAATAGTGATCCTCCTACAATAGAACTAGGTATCACAGATATTAAATCAGTAGCTTCACTATCAACAATAGCCATGATTGCAATCGTAACCATAATAAATAAACCTAATATTGTTAATATTAAATCATAATCCTTATTCATTTAAAGCACCTCCCTTGTTATATATTATATCATATAGACTAAAAAAAAAGAGCGAGTAATCGCTCTTTTACTTATTAATCTATGAAATCAAATTCATATCCAAAGATACGTACTGTATCTCCATTTTTAACTCCACGTTCTCTTAAAGCTAAATCTACTCCAAGAGATCTTAACTGACGACTAAATCTTTTTAATGATTGATCTTTACTAAAATCAGTCATTTCAAATATCTTACTAAGTCTATCTCCTGTAATTTCAAATACTTTGTCATCCCCAAGTTTAATTTCGAATAGTGTTTCTGTTCTTTCAAAGTTATATTCAACTACAGCTTCCATATCGTTATCATCATATAATTCAAAACTTGGTGTAGTATCTAGTAAGTCAGCAGTTTTATATAATAACTCTTGCATATTATCATTCGTTATTGCACTTATTGGAATAACTGGATAATCATCTTCAAGTTGTTCTAAGAACATTTCTAAATGTTCTTTAGCATCTGGTAAATCCATTTTATTAGCTATAATGATTTGTGGTCTAGCTAATAAATTATATTTATAAGTTCTTAACTCATTATTAATTATTGTATAATCCTCAAAAGGATCTCTACCTTCACTACCTGACATATCAATAACATGTAAAATAACTCTTGTTCTTTCAATGTGTCTTAAGAATTGTAATCCTAATCCTTGTCCTAGGCTCGCACCTTCAATAAGTCCAGGTAAATCCGCCATAACAAAACTACGACCTTCTTCAACTCTAACAACTCCTAAGTTTGGAACTAGTGTTGTGAAGTGATAACTTGCGATTTTAGGTTTAGAGTTAGAAACAACACTAATAATTGTTGATTTACCAACACTTGGTAAACCGACAAGACCAACATCCGCTAAAACTTTAAGTTCAACTCTAATATTTCTAGTAACTCCTGGTTCACCTTTTTCAGCTATTTCAGGCGCAGTATTTCTAGAAGTAGAAAACTTAACATTCCCACGTCCACCACGTCCACCTTTAACAATTATTACATCTTGCATATGATTAGTAATATCTCCTATTACTTTTCCTGTTTCATCATCATATATAGTAGTTCCAACAGGTACTCTTACGATTAAATCTTTACCGTAAGCTCCATCCATTCTTTTAGTTCTACCATTTACTCCTTCTTCAGCTGCTAATACTTTATTGTATTTTAGATCAACTAAAGTAGAAAGACCTTCGTCTCCTCTAAAAATGACGCTGGCACCTTTACCACCGTCTCCTCCACTTGGTCCTCCCATAGGAACATATTTTTCACGACGGAAAGCTACCGCTCCGTCTCCACCTTTTCCTGATGATACTTTTATTTTTACTAAATCTACAAACATCTTGAACCTCCTATAGGGTATTTACCCAAGCGTTCAGTTCTTCTCTACTTTTAAAGATTAAAACTTGCTTCTTTTTCTCATATTTTTTTACTATTGCTTTTAACAATATATTTTTTCTTCTATAAAACGCTACATACTGTAAAAACTCTTGATCTATTCCTTCAACACAACCCTCAGCCATATCAGCTCTTACCATATGTTTATACTTATGAGCTCTTTCATGAATCCCATGAAGAGATACTTGTTTACTAAAATCTAAATAGATAATAGTATCTGCAGCATCTAAACGATATTTAAAGTGTTTATTGTTTGAATAGTTTCCATCAATTGCCCAGTACTTATTTTCAAGTAAAAATTCTTTCATTAAAATATCAAAATCACCTTTACTAATATTATTCCAGTTTCTTTTCCAATACACAGAATCTAAATGTAAGATTTTTAAGTTAAGTTTTTTACCAAGTATTCTACAAGTATGTGTTTTCCCTGTCCCACTAGCTCCTAGAATAACAATTTTATTCATCATATTGTTATTACTTCATAATCCTTATCTTTTAATCTATCACTTAAGAGATCCCCTGTGTATCTTACATTAACACCTAATCCTTTTAAAACTTCTGAAGCACCAACATTATCACTACACATTTTACATGCATAGACAGTTACATTATTTTTAACTAAATTAGCAACTCTCTGTTGGATTACTGTATCTTCCATAACTTTTTCTTGAGAAGCTCCCCAAATTAATAATTCAACTTCATCAAACCATTCATGCATAACAGCGTTATAACAATAAGGTATTACGAAATTGTGAATATCGATATCGTTATTTGATTTCCAAACTACTAATACTTTACTCATAATTAATCCTCCATAACTAACTCATAAGCTAAACGATCTATTGTTTCTAAATAATCAAGCTCAATAAACCCGTTTTTCTTTAAAAAGTTTCTCATTTTATAATTTTTTAAATGTGTATCTGTTTTAATTGATTCGTAGTTTCCTTGTTTACAAAGTTTTATTGCATTATTAATAAAGACTTTTGCGATTCCTTTATTTTGATAATCAGGATGAACAAGCATTCTATGAATTACTAAACTCTTATTTTTAATCCATGAATCAATTGTTTTATATGGTGGATCGTTTTCTCTCAGTACAGTACAAGATCCTACAATCTTACCATTATCTTTATATAGATATAATGATTTAGTTTCTACATCACCAAAGAAGTTTTTATACCTTGGATAATCTAACTCCCACTGAGGTATTAAGGATTTTTTCATATCGTTAATAACTAAGACAGCAAGTTCATCTAATTCATTTAAATCTTCATAAGTTCCATTAGTTAACATAATCCTACCTCACAATCTAATTTCATAAGGCTATTATACAATTTTACAATAAAAATGGCAAACCACATTTTGTGATTTGCCATCAAAATTATTCTGCGTATACTGAAGCTTGTTTTTTATCTCTACCAATACGTTCAAATTTAACAATTCCATCTATTTTGCTGTATAGAGTGTCGTCTCCGCCTCTACCAACATTATTTCCTGGATGAACTTTTGTTCCTCTTTGACGATAAATGATAGAACCAGCTGTACAGAATTGACCGTCCGATAATTTCGCTCCAAGTCTTTTAGATTCAGAATCACGTCCGTTTTTTGTTGATCCAACACCTTTTTTTGAAGCCATACATTTCAAGACATTAATTTCAATTAACATTTAAGTCACCTCCTATATTTTTCGTTACTAACCATTTATTTTTGCAATTGTTAGTTTTGTGTATGATTGTCTATGTCCTTGTTTACGACGATATTTCTTTTTAGGTTTATATTTAAACACTATGATTTTCTTTTGTTTACCTTGTTTTTCAACTGTTGCGTCAACAGTGAAACCTGGTAGGTAAGGGTTACCGATTTGAAGACTATCTCCACCGATCATTAAAACTTTATCGAATGTGTAGCTATCTCCTTCATTTACATCTAATCTTTCAACGTAAATTACAGAACCTTCAGAAACTCTAATTTGTTTTCCACCTGTTTCAATTATTGCGTACATAAAGCACCTCCTCATTATTATAGTTAAGACTCGCCATTAAGGTGCGTAAACGCTTGAAAACCTTCTCTGTGCGGTATGCCGTTAATCAGCATTAAAATATTACCAAAAAACCCTGAACTTGTCAATGAATTTTACTTGATAATCTTTAAAGCCATATTTATTATACATAATATAGGAAGTAATGCAAGAATTATATGTAATTAAAAGCATAAAAGCATTATTATTTATATGTTATAATATAGAAGGAAGTAAATATGAAAGGGGTGAGAGAATGAAACCAATACATATAACAATATTGTTAGTATCAATAGTCACTTTTTCGCTATTATACTATTTTATTTTTGATAAAAATGATAATGTCTCACCAATCTTTAGTAATATCCCGGATAATCAGGTAATTGAATACAATACATCATTAAATTTACTTAGTTTAGGACTAACAGCAAATGATGATATAGATGGCAATGTTACAAAAAGAATTAAATCTAATATTTCAAGTACATTTGCTCTAGATGTAGGTATTCATACAATTACTTATTCAGTTAGTGATCTTTCAGGTAATAAGGAAGAAACTTCTATTACTTTAACTGTTATTGATACAATTTCACCTGAAATTATTATAAATGAGAATAATAAACAAATTGCTTTTGAAGTTGGAAGTGAACTTCCTAATTTTACTTACCATATTACTATTAATGATAATTTTGATCATTCTTTGATTGAAGAAAATTTAGAAATAGATACCAGTTCATTAAAAATGAATACTATTGGAATATATAGTCTTCCTGTAAATTATAAGGATTCTTCAAATAATATAGCTGTTGAATCTTATTTCGAAATAGAAATAGTTCATGAATGGACAGATATATCTTACTTTTCATATAGTTTTATTAAAAATAACACTGAAGTTAGGATTCTTTCATATTACTTAGATGGACCAGAGGTTGTATACATACCTCATTATATTGAAGGTATTCCTGTTACTGAAATAGGTGATCATTCATTTAGTGGAGCTTATTCTACGGTGACAAGAGTAAATATCCCAAATACTGTGAAATCTATAGGTAACTCTGCATTTACTAATAATAAATTAACAACTTTAGTTATTCCTGATAGTGTAGAAACAATTGGTAAAGAAGCTTTTTATGATAATGAACTTACATCTTTAGTACTCCCAAGTGGGTTAATTACGATTGAAGAAGCAACTTTTCAAATGAATAATTTAGAATCTTTGGAACTTCCTAATAGCTTAGAAACAATTGGTGAAAATGCTTTTGTTTTAAATAATATTACAAACTTATTTATACCTAAATCAGTTGCTTTCATAGAATTTGGAGCTTTTGCAGATAATCCAATTAATAATATTTCAGTATCTACTTATAACACTTCTTATAAAGCAGTTGATGGTGTTTTATTTGATATACTAGGTATTAGTTTAATTTTATATCCTCAAGCAAAGAGAACAGAATCTTATTTAACGCCTATAGGAGTAGTTATTATTTCAGAATTATCATTCTATGGTGCTGATATCGATGAAGTTATTCTTAGAGACGGTATAGTTATGATTGACAATGGGGCTTTTTGGAATTCTTCACTTAAATCAATTTACTTACCTCCATCTCTCATAATAATTGACATCCAAGCATTTAGATTAACACCTCTACAAAGTATAACTATTCCTAAAAATGTTGAATACATTAATAGCTTTGCATTTGGAGAAAATGTTTGTACTGAATTTACTGTAGATTCTGAAAACACTTCATTTAAATCAATTGATGGAGTTCTTTATTCATTTGATGGAACTACTATTATTAGTTTCCCAGGTGGTGACACTAGAACAACGTATACTATCCCTGCAGAAGTTTCAGTAATTAAACTTGGTGCATTCATAAACACATCATTTACCACAATAACTATTCTTGGTGATGAGTTTAGATTTAATGATACTTGGATTTTGACTGGGTTGGATAACTCATTAATACCTACTCCATAAAAAGCAGAATTTTCTGCTTTTTTTTATAATTAACTTACTATTATACTTATATTATTATAAATAACTATGTTATAATTAATGTATAAAAATAAAAGGAGTGATTTTATGAAAACATCATCTAAGCTTTACTTGTTTTTTACATCACTTATGTTCCTATTTGCACCGTTATCTATAGGACTTGCAGCGATTTACTTCGAAATCGATAACGATGAGATACATTTACCAGGTTTATTAGTTAATGTTATCTTATTACTTATATTAGTTGGAATAATTGGCGCTTTAATTTCTCAGAAAAAGTTATTAATGCCCAATTTACTAGAAAAGAAATTCTTATTGTTTGGTTTATTATCGAATGTTGTTATGTATTTCTATGTATTCCAAAATTCTTTAGTAATTGAAGAGTTTATTACTGTTTATATTACAATAGTTTTAATTTTATTACTTTACTTCGTTATTATTAGTAAGAAACCAATCATTTACGAGTTATGGATTTTAGGTATTTGGTTCTTTATTATGGATACTATTCATTACCAATTAATTTATAGAACAGGTAGTTATAATAATTATACAGTTATTGATGCAAACTTCTTACAACATATTTTCTATTTAACAATCCCATTACTAGCATTAGGATTATTTACATACCATATGTATAAATATAAAGTAGTTGACGTATTTACTTCGATTTCAATAGGAATCCTTGTATTAGTTTCTTTAGTATTCTTTGAAGGAATTGATATGGAATCAAAATTTATGTTAACTCTTAACTTAATCCTTCCGTTTGTCATCTTGGCTGATTTCATTACTATGCTTATCTATAAACGATTTAATACATTGAAGATTCCATTCTATTTGAGACTTTACACTCTATTAGTATTAATTATATATTATGCTGAAGAAGGACTATTTCATTCAACAACATATAGTCATGAAGGATTATGGGAAATGGTAGCAATTATCTATGTAGCATTAATCTGTAATTTAATTGTTTTACTATTACCTCGTAAAGAAGCATCAATAGAGTCTTTTGAAGATGATAGTGAATTGGTTAAAGAAATAAAAGAAACGTTATTAAGCATTGATTTAGATGCTTTAACTATTACTACATTAAAAGCTTTAGCTAAAGTTAAAGATATTAAAGGATATACAACGCTTGAAAAAGATGAAATTATCAAATTACTAAAATAAAAAGCAGAGAAATCTGCTTTTTTTATATCATACCCTTCTCTTTAAATGAATAATATCTATCTTTACCGATGATGATATGATCCAATAACTCAATATCCATCATTAAACTATTTTTATGGATTAATTTAGTTATTTCAATATCTTGTTTTGATGGAGTTGGATCACCTGAGGGATGATTATGACAAATTACTATTGCTGCGGCACTATTTATTACTGCATGTTTAAAAATTTCACGTGGATGTATTAAAGAACTATTTAAACTTCCAATAAATAATGTTTCTTTTTTAATTAATTCTCCCTTTGTATTTAAATAAAGTGCTAAAAAGTGTTCTTGAGTTTTCATTTCAAGTCCACTTTTTAAATATTGATAAATACTTTCAGGGGAATGAAGTTTATTTTTATTTATAAATGTTTCATTGTTAACTCTTTTACCAAGTTCAAAAGCTGCGAGTAATTCTATAGCTTTAGTATTCCCTATTCCTTTAATTGTTTTTAATTCTTTAATTGATGTAGTACTTAAATTCTTTAATGTTTCAAATTTATACGTAACTCTCTTAGCTAGTTCTATTACAGATTCATCTTTTGAACCAGTTCTTAGGATAATCGCAATTAGTTCAAAAGTTTGGATGGAATTCGCTCCATACTTGATAAACCTTTCCCTTGGTCTTTCTTTTATTGGTAATTCTTTAATCATAAACATATTTTTCCTCCTTTAAATAAAAAAATAGTGCCTTGGGCACTATTTTAAATTTTTCCTAATTAAACTAATGAAGTATAAACTACCAGCCACTAGTAAAATTTCGTTTTTCTTTAAATCTTTTAATTCATTCAAAGCAATTATTGCATCCTCATGCATAAATTTACGTGGATGACTTGATACGTTATATAGATTATCCGCTGTTTCACATCTTGGATAATCAAATTGTGTGAAATGTACCTCATCAACAAAAGATTCTAATATTTGAATTATATCAAAATATTCTTTATCAACCATTGATGTATAAAGTGCTTTAATGTATTTTCCTTTAAATAAGGCTTTTACACTATCTCTTAAAGCATTCATTCCACCAACATTATGAGCTCCATCAATTACAATATTTCCAAACATTTCAAATCTACCAGGCCAGAATGTATTAACCAGTCCCATTTTTATATTACTTAATGAAACATCAGATTTCTTTAATTTATTTAATTGGTGAATTATTTCAATAGCAAGGCTAGCATTAACCACTTGATGAGTACCAAGCATTGATATGGAATATTCTTGATTCTTGTATTTAAAGTTCGTTTGCGAACTATATTCTATAACTTCAATATTTTCTCTTTTAATAACTGTTAATTCAGAATTTAAATTATTAGAATAATCAATAAATAACTGACTTAACTCTTCATCAACCACTGAAGTTACTAAAGGAATACCTTCTTTCACAATACCTAATTTATTTAAAGCGATTTCTTCAATAGTATCTCCAAGCATTGCCATGTGATCAAAGCTAATTGATGTAATTGCAGTAATCATTGGTTTGATTACATTAGTTGCATCAAGTTTACCACCAAGACCTACTTCATAAATAACATAATCTAAGTTTTTATCATCAAAATACATAAATGATATTAAAGTAACTAACTCAAAGAACGTAATTACTTCATCATAGTCATCTAATACTTTGAAATATAGTTCTTTTACTTTATTTATATATTTTAATAGATCATCATTACTTATATCATTATGATTTTCCGTAATTCTTTCATTAAAATTCACAATGTAAGGACTTGTGAAAGTCCCTACATTATATCCTTGTTCTAATAAGATATGTTTTAAATAAGAAACTGTTGAACCCTTACCATTAGTACCAGCAATATGAATAATATTTAAATTATCTTGTGGATTTCCTAATTCTTTACAAGCAATTTCCATTCTATATAAGTCGTACTTATCACCAAATCTCTTAATAGATTCAATCCAACCTATACCTTCTTCAATAGTATCAAACATTATTTAGTTAATTCCTTTAATCTGTTTGATAAAGTTTTGAATTGTTCCTTATAATTTCCTAATTTTTCTTTTTCAGCATTAACTTTAGATTCAGGTGCTCTATTTACAAAGTTAGGATTATTAAGCATTCCCTCACCGCGAGCTATTTCGCCTTTTAATTTCTTAAGTTCATTTTCAAGTCTTGCGATTTCTTGGTTAATATCTACTAAACTACCAAGTGGTAAATATAACTCTAATTCAATTAAAGCTACAGATATAACTTCAGTATCTATTGTTATTTCTTCGCTAATTGTAAAGCTTTCAGGATTAACAAACTTAGTTAGTATATCCATATTTTCATTTAATAATTTAGTGATTTCTTTATTTGATGTTTTAATTAGTACATCAATTTTTTTACTAGGAGCTACATTGTATTCGGCTCTTATATTACGAACACTTTTTATTAACTCTTGAATTACTTCAAAGTCTTTAATAGCTTTTGAATTATCAAATTCAGGGATTGCTTCGGGCCATGAAGTAATTACAATAGATTCCTCTAGGTGAGGGATCTTTTGATATATTTCTTCAGTAACAAAAGGCATAAATGGATGGAGTAATTTAACGATATCTAGTAAAACATATGATAATACACTCTTAGTACATCTTATAGCTGCTTCATCATCGCCATTTAATGGTAATTTAGCTATTTCTACGTACCATGACGCAAAGTCATCCCAAGCGAAATTATGAATAGATCTAGCTGCTTCACCAAATTCGAATTTTTCGTAGTTATAATCCATTTCTGAAATAGTTTTATGTAATTTAGCTAATATCCATTTATCCGCTAAAGTAAGCTCTTCAGTATCTATTTCTACATCTTCAATTGTGAAATCTCCTAAATTCATTAACGTAAATCTAGAAATATTCCATAATTTATTAATAAAGTTCCAACTTGATTCAACTTTTTCTATTTCAAAACGTAAATCAGCACCAGGTGCACTATTAGTAGTTAAGAAATATCTTAATGTATCAATTCCGTATTTTTCTTTAATTTCTAGTGGGTCAACACCGTTACCAAGCGATTTAGACATTTTTCTACCATCTTTAGCTCTTATAAGACCGTGAATTAAACATTGTTTAAATGGTGATTTATCAGTAAATTCAAGTCCTTGGAAGATCATTCTAGCAACCCAGAAGAAGATAATATCATATCCTGTAACCATTACTGAGTTTGGATAATATCTTAAGAAGTCTTCAGTATTATCAGGCCAACCAAGAGTAGAAAACGGCCAAAGTGCACTACTAAACCATGTATCTAGTACATCTTCATCTTGTTTCCATCCTTTACCTTCAGGAGCTTCTTTACCTACATATACTTCGTCATTTCTATACCAAGCAGGGATACGATGTCCCCACCATAACTGTCTACTAATACACCAATCATAAGTTCCGTCCATCCATCTTAAGAATGTTTTTTCAAAACGTGATGGAATAAATTCTACTTCACTGTTTTCAGTTGCTTCTTTGCTTAAAGGAGCCATTTCTACAAACCATTGTTTTGAAAGTCTAGGTTCAACGATTACTCCTGTTCTTTCAGAATGACCTACATTATGAATAATTTTTTCTATTTTTGTACATAATCCAGCTTCTTTTAAGTCTATAACACAAGCCGTGCGACATTCAAATCTATCCATACCATCATATTTATGAGCAAGACTATTCATAGTTCCGTCTTCTTCCATACATAAAGGCATTTCTAAATTATGTCTTTTTCCTACTTCAAAGTCATTAGGATCATGAGCAGGAGTTACTTTAACGCACCCTGTCCCAAATTCCATATCAACGTAACTATCTTGAATAATAGGAATTAATCTATCTGTTCCAGGAATATAAGCATTTTTACCAACATAGTCTCTAAATCTTTCATCTTCAGGATGAACCATTAACGCAGTATCTGCATACATAGTTTCAGGACGTGTTGTTGCTATTTCTAGATATCCAGAACCATCTTCTAACATGTATTTAAAGTAATAAAATGCACCTTCAAGCTCTTTATGTTCAACTTCAATATTACTTAAAGCTGTTTTTGCTTGAATATCCCAGTTTATTATTCTTTTTCCTCTATATATTAATCCTTTATTATAAAGTTTAATAAATACTTCAGTAACAGCTTTATTTAAACCTTCATCAAGAGTAAATCTCTCTTTCGAATAGTCCACACTAATACCTAGCGCTTCCCATTGTTCTCTAATATGTCCAGCGTACTCATCTTTCCAGTCCCAAGCTTTTTTTAAGAATGCTTCTCTCCCTATTTCATAGCGAGATGTACCTTCTTCACGTAATTTAGCATCAACTTTAGCTTGAGTAGCAATACCAGCATGATCCATACCAGGTAAATATAATGCATCAAACCCTTGCATTCTTTTTCTTCTTATAATTAAATCTTGGATTGTATTATCCCAAGCATGCCCTAAATGTAGTTTCCCAGTGACATTTGGCGGAGGAATGACTATTGAGAATGGTTCCTTGCTTAAATCACCACTTTTAAAGTAGTCTCCTTTAAGCCAAAAATCATATTTCCCTATTTCAACTTCTTTGTGATTGTATTTCTTTTCTAATTCTTTCATTTTATTTCCTCCTTTTAATATAAAAAAAGCCCGTCCTAAAATAAGGACGAACTATTTATAATCCGTGGTACCACCTTTGTTCCTAGCTTTAGCTAAGCACTCGATCTTTTAACGCAAGTTTACGTTTATAACTACTATTAATTTCATTATAACTACTCCTAGGCTACCTTCTAAAACTATACCTGTTAGTTTCCACCAATCACTAACTCTCTATAAGATATAATGTCTTATACTCTTCCTATTCACTGTATTTAAGCGTATTTTAACATATGATTTTACCTTTGTAAAGCGTATTAAGCTTAAAAACTTCATTACTAATTTCTCACCCAATACTGTAAAACAACAATATATATATGTTTTTTATACTATATTACTATATTCAGGAAAATTAAATAATGAAAATATTAGATAGATTATATATTTATAATAGAAATACCATGATTATGTTAACAATTAAAAAAAGACTAGTTTATAGTCTTTTTTATCTTTCATTATAATCAATTACTATTAATACGTGCTTCATATTCACTTATTATTTTATCAATTATGTCATTATGTTCATAATCTATTGTTTGTAAATCAGGATTCTCCATTATTCGCTTAATTTGGATTGGTACTATATCCTCATATCTAGTTTGAGGGTTGAAATTAGGAGCTAATTTCTTAATTTTACTATTATCAAAAATACCACTCCACATTTTATCGCCTTTTAGTCCACCTTCAAATTGTGGTGCGTATTTTACAATAAAATCTGTGGGAATATGTATTACATTTGGTTTAACACCTAGAACATTACATATTATTTCATTTATTTGTTCCCAAGTATAGTAAATATTACTTGTTATATGAAATGCTTCATTATAAGCTTTAGGATTTCCCAAAACTTCAATAAATCCTACTGCGAAATCAGCATTATACGTTATTGTCCATAATGAAGTTCCATCCCCAGGTATAATTACTTTCTTACCTTTTAAAATGCGATCTATCTGCGTCATAGGTTTACCATGAGCAGTTAGAATGTATATTAATAACTCTTCATCATAAGTATGAGAAGGTCTTATTATAGTAACATTAAAGTCATCACTACTAATACTTTGTAAATACTCTTCACATTGTTTCTTGTTGTCTGAATAATCCCAATATGGGTTATCTAATGGCACTTCTTCGGTAATTGGATATGTAGGTACTGGCTTTTGGTAAGCTGATGCACTACTTATAAAGACATATTGCTTAGTTAAGCCATTAAATATGTTATAATCTCTTTTAACTTGTTCTGGAGTGTATGCTATCCACTGCACAACTGCGTCAAAATAGTATCCTTTTAATAAATCCTTAATTTCTTCTTCATTATTTATATCACCTTTTAAGAATTTTACTCCTTTAGGTAATTTATTATTATTATTTCCTCTGTTTAATACATAAAGTTCATCATTTTTCTTTAAAACTAACTTAGAAACTGCGGTGCTAATAATTCCAGTACCACCGATAAACAATATTTTCATATTATTTTTCCTCCATAGTGAAATTATTAATAATTTGATATATTTCATCCATATTAGTTTTTAAAACCGATGAATAAGGCATAAATATATCCCCTTCATGTAGTATAAGTTCACTTTTTAACTCTTTTATTCTTTTAGGAGTTCTATTTTTTGTTATTTTATCTGATTTTGTACCTACTACTAGACAAGGTATATGATAACTTTTTAAGAAGTTATACATTAATAAGTCATCTTCAGTTGGATTATGTCTAAAATCTATTAAAAGGATTACTAATCTTAGATTAGCTCTATTTAATAAGTATTCTTCGATCATTTGTCCGAATTTTTCACGTTCAACTTTACTAACTTTAGCATATCCGTACCCTGGAACATCTACAAAATAAAAATCTTCATTAACTAAATAGAAGTTTAATGTTTGTGTTTTACCAGGTTTTCCTGATGTATGTGCAATGTTTTTACGATTTAACATCGAATTAATAAAACTACTTTTTCCGACGTTACTACGCCCTGCAATTACTATTTCAGGCAAGTTATCAGTTGGACAAAACTCTGTTTCTACAAAGCTTCCTTTAAATTCTACACTTCTTATTATCATATTAATCACCTTTTCTCATATATATACTATAACATATTATATCTTTTTTATTGTAAATTGATATATTTATTAAAAATTAGTATATAATTAGTAAGAAGGTGTGATTAGATGGATAAATTGAAGAAGAAAAATGAAATTAACTTAGGGAATGAAAGATTATCAATTAATATTGAAGATACTGAAGAAAATTTGATAATTAAAAGACAGTTATTAAGGGAACGAAGAGCTAGAATTACAGTAATGAGCCTATTACTAGCTGCACTCCTATTCACAGTCTTATATGGGACTATTCAAGATCCATTTCAGTATACTTTTAGTAAAATTGGGAATAGATTTGATAATAGGATATTATTTATTATTTGGGCAATGTTTACTGGCCTTACAATTCAGTTTAGTGTTATTTCACTATTCAGATTAGAAAGATATAGCTTAAAGAAGGCCTATAAATACATAATTACTGCGACAGGGTTTTTAATATTATCATCATTAGCACCTGCGTTAGAGGAGACATATCCATTTTGGACTTGGTTTCATATAATCGCTGCAGGACTATTCATGTTGTTTTTAACACTTAGTATTGCGCCATTCATGATATATGTATCAAAAGAGAATCCTAGATTACGTCTTGTTATAAAGGTTTGGACAGTAATTATCTGGGGAGGTTCAGTATTTTGGATGTTATTACTTGGAAATGTTGGAATATTTGAATTATGGGGATTTGGAAGTGTATTAGTATTTCTACTTTACTTAAGTTTAACGCTATTTGAAGAAAGAATCGTTGTTCAGAGTATTAAATTACTAAAAGGTGAACAAGATTTAAACCTAGGTATTGAAAGTATCTTTGTTAATTGGGAAAAACTATTAAGTAAAAAAGCTAAAAAGAAAAAAAAGAGCTAAATTTTAGCTCTTTTTATTTACTTCTTAATAAATTCTTTAATATATTCTACTAACTGATCAATATTTTCACGACTAATATCATTATGTGTCGCTAATCTTATCTTTTTACCTCTACTTCCGCTAATAATTATTCCTTTTTTATAGAGATATTCCTCTAGTTGTACAAAATCTATAGTACTTTTAAGAAATACCATATTTATATCTAAACTTGTATAATCTACTTCTATTTCTTTCATTTCTTGAAGTTTATCAGCTAAATATTTTGCGTTTTCATGATCAATTTTTAATCTTTTAGTCATTTCCTTCAAAGATATAATTCCCGCAGCTCCTAAAATACCTACTTGTCTCATTCCACCACCAAGCATCTTTCTACCACGCCTAGCTTTTTCGATAAATTCTTTAGTACTACATAGTACACTCCCTATTGGGCTTGCAAGCCCTTTAGATAAGCAAAAAGTAACACTATCTACATACTGACATATCTCACTTGCATCCACATTTAAGTATGTAGCTGCGTTAAACAATCTAGCTCCATCTAAATGAATCTTTAAATTATTATCTTTAGCTACTTCATATACACTTTTCATATAGTCTAGAGGAAGTACTTTACCGCTTCCATGAGCATTTTCTAAACAAATAAGACTTGAATCAGGATAATGAACATCATTTCCTCTAATCCCGTGTTTTATACTTTTAAGTGGCATCATACCATCAACTTCATCAACTAAATGATAACTTACACCACTAATAATCGCAGTAGCTCCTACCTCATAGTTCTTAATATGTGCTTTACTACCAACAATTATCTCGTCACCTCTTTTAGTATGTGTATAAATACTTAATTGATTACCCAAAGTACCACTAGTAACAAACAATCCAGCTTCTTTACCAGTCATTTTAGCAGCTAAGGCTTCTAATTCTTTAATTGTTGGGTCATCTTCGTAAACGTCATCCCCAACAATAGCGTTAGCCATAGCTATTCTCATATCTTTTGTTGGTTTTGTAACTGTATCACTTCTAAAATCAATCATATTATACCTCTTTAATAACTTTCTTAATATTATTTAAAGCTAATTCTATATTAAATACTGTTTTTTCATCAAACCGATACTCAATAATCTTTATTATTTCTTTATAAAACAGTAATCCATTGTATATTCTTTCCTTAATATCTAATTTTGTTACTCCAAATGCATTTTCTAGTAATTTATAAACGTTTTCGTCAATAAAATACTCTTTATAAGTGGGTAATAATCCATACTTAGTTTGTATAATACCTTCACTAACACTTAAAACACTTAACATTCCATAAGTAAGTCCATGAAGACCTTCAAGCATTTTTGTAGGATTAAAATAGATATATCCGTTTACTGATTTATTAACCTCTTCAATCCATTCAATTGTTTCTTTGTTAACATAATCATTAATTTTATTAGAAAATTCATAAAAATAATCAATTTTCATACATTTTTCTTTAAAATTAGTTACTAAATTACCAGGATCATAAATTACTACCATATCTTTAATACCAACATGTCCCATAATATACTTATGAGGATCTGTATAATTACCAATCATATCTAATTGTGAATCATAATGTACTGAAACATATACTCCATCTATAAACTTATTATCACTAAAGGTGCTTAATCCGTCTTTTAAAGCACATATGATATCTATATCACTAAATTCATTATGTTCATTTCTAGAGTAACTTCCTATTAAATAGGCATATTCTACTTTAGATTTATCGATATATTTAATATATTGGTTCATAATATCACCTCTTTAATATAATTATATCATTTCTCACATATTTTATTATAAAAAAGTTGGTTTACACCAACTTTTATAACTATTTAGTTAATTCTAAGAATAAATCTATCTCTTTTACAACAACGTCTAAACTACTATTCCAAAATTCTCTACTTGATATGTCTAAACCTACTAAACTAGCCACATCTTCAACGCTCATTTGTCCTGTTTTTCTTAATAATAAGTTGATTTTCTCTACAAATGGAGCTCCTTGTATAATAAATTCAGCATAAATTCCTTTTGCGAATAATAATCCAAAGGCATAAGGGAAGTTATAAAAAGATAATCCTCCTCTATAGTAATGTCCTTTATTTAGCCACGCATAAGGCATTAAATAGTCATGGTCAAGACTATCTCCATAAGCAGTTTTTTGTGCTGATATCATCATTTCATTTAACATTCTAGGATTTAATGGAGTAGTTTTACGTTTATCAAATACTTCTCCCTCAAATATAAATCTTGATAAAATATCTACAACTACCTGTGTAGAGCCTTTTAAAGACTGTTCAAGGATAGTTATCTTTTCTGCTTTTTCAGCATCTTTTAAAGCTGCATTTTTTACAATTGTTTCACAGAAAGTTGATGCAGTTTCAGCAACAGGCATTGTATAACTGGCATTGACTAATCTTTCTTTAAAGATTTGGTCACCATGATATGCATGTCCTAGTTCATGTGCTAAAGTAATTACTCCACTAAATGACCCGCTAAAATTAGTCATTATACGTGATTGTTTAATTGAATGAATATTAGCACAGAATGCTCCACCTCTTTTACCTTGTCTTGGAGTATAATCAATCCACTCTTCATCTTTGGCACGACGTGCTAAAGCTTCTAATTCAGGACTAAATGTACTAAAATTATCAAATATATAATCCATTGCTTCTTCAATAGTGAATTCTTTAGAAGATTCCCCCATTGGAGCGAATATATCATAATATGGAAGTCCATTTTTATGACCTAAAAGTTCACCTTTTCTTCTTAAATACTTATGGAAATGAGGTAAATACTCTTTCATTGATTCAATTAAAGCATCTAAAGTGCTTTTTTCCATTCTAGATTGGTATATTGCCTGATCAAGAGCACTTTCAAAGCCTCTTAAATCACATAGTGTATTTACTTCACCTTTAACACCATTTAAAGCATAAGCAACACTTTGTGCTATTTTTGGATATGCGGCTAATTCTGCCTCGTAAGCTGCTTTTCTTACTTTAGGGTCTTTATTACTGCTTAAATTTCTAACCTCAGATAAAGTGATTATTTTGCCGTTATAATCAACTTTAAGTGTTGCGGTTAACTCACTTTGCAGTTGTCCCCACGCAGTTGAACCTGTTTGTTGTAATTTTGAGAGTAACATCTCTTCTTTATCACTTAGTAAGTATCTAGATCCACCAACTATTCTATTTAAATAATATTCAACTTCTTTTAATGTATCGTTATTATCAATTAATTCCTCTAGATTACCTAACGTAGGTACCCATTTAGAAAATAATGTTCTTGATAGCGTTGTTTTAGCTGATAACTGTTGCATTTTATTTAAATATTCTCTAGCTTCTTCGTTTAAAGCATCTACAGATAAGTTTAATGAGCAATACATATAAGCTCTAACTAATACTTTTCGAAGTTTCTCAGTTTTTTCTAGATATGTATTAATCTTGTTAACAGCATCATTACTATCAATAAAGGCTTTTGAAGCAAATTCTGTTAAATCACTAATCATTTTTTCAGTTTCTACTAGTGCATTTTGAAATTCTATTGAATCGAAAGATGTGTATAATGCATCTAAATTCCATTTTTTCATGTGATACCTCCATTTATATTTTATTTTACCATAAGATTGATTAGTTAAAAATAATCAAAGCACGTAATTTTGTCATAATATTCAAAAACATCGATAAACTATATCAAATTTATACCAATTGAATACAATTATGACATTTTACTATTAATATATTAATAGTAATTATATCATAAACAAATTAAAAAGACTACCGAAGTAGTCTTAAATATCATCAATTGTAAGTACTTTTATTCCATTTTCACTAAATAATTTAGTAGTCACGCCTTTACCTTTTACTAATTTACCACTGAAAGTACCATCATATATCATTTTACTACCGCACGATGGACTTCTTTGTTGGAGAATCGCTGTATCAGCATTTACACTCTTTGCTACCTTTAAGGCTTCAGCTGCGCCTTTATTAAACTCATTTGTAACATCTATACCCATTTTAGATAACACTTTATTATTTACTATTTCTGATGGAATACGAGGTGTAGTCATCCCTCCAAGCTCTTCAGGACACACTAATATAATCTTTTCTTCTTGAAGAAGCTTTAATATCTTTGGATTAATATTATTACCACCATCATATTTACAGTTTATTCCCGCCAAACAGGAGCTTACTACAATCTTTTTGTCTTTTTCCATTATAAGATTCCTTTCAATAAGAAGTTTACTTGAGTTTGATAAAATTGAATTGCGTCTTTAGTAGATAAATCTTTAGATATCATTGATATTATCGAGTTATTTAGTATATTTCTCATCATCCCAAATACTATTATAAATTCATCTTTAGTCATTTTCTTCACTATTTTAGCTCTTTTTTGATTAATAAGTCCATAGATCATGTCATAATCTACTCCCCCTGAGGAGATTAAACTATTTGTAACATCAAAATATGATGAATCAAAGACATTTCTAATCAAATTACGGTATTTATAGTTTTCTAGTAGTACTGCGAAATGGAAAAATAGATGTTCTTCCGCTTTTATGAAGTTTCCATTAGCACCTTCTAGTAATTTATCGTATTTTGTTATCTGTTCATCTATAACTCTATTGATTATATACCAATAAAAGTCATCTTTATCGAAAAAGTATTGATAAAAACTCCCTTTAGGAATCCCAGCTTCTAAAACTATCGTATTTATTGATGCTTCATAATAATTACGTGAAGAGAATTCTAAAAATCCAGCATCAAATATTTTGGTTCTCTTTAATTTGGTTAAATTGAAGAATGTTGGTTGTGGCATATGACTCACCTCTACTGTATTTTATACTTGTATTATATATGACCAGTGGTCATGTGTCAAGTAATATATTATATTAAATCTTCTAAAGCCTTTAATTAAGATGTATTATGATGGTTTACATAATGTATATTCATTTAGATGCTTTATTTGTTTTTGATAGTGAAAAATCGTTACACTTTACCTACTTAAAGTTTATATAGAATACCAATACTTAAAATTTTGTTAGTTTAGTCAATAATATTATTTTATTATTTACTGTGTATTTTATTGTATGTATTTTAATATGATCAATTAGCGTATATTCACCTATTTTCATATTTATATAAAAATAGAACTGACATTGTCAGTTCTATTTTAATACTTTTTCAATAATTTCATCAATTGTAGCTACTGGGATAATTTCCAGTTGATCTTTAATATCTTGTGGGATATCTTCTAGGTCTTTTTTATTGTCTTTTGGAATCATAATTGTTTTTAAACCAGATCTGTGTGCTGCAATAGATTTTTCTTTAAGTCCACCTATTGGTAAAATACGTCCTCTTAGTGTAATTTCACCTGTCATACCAATAAAGTGATCTACTTTTCTATCTGTTAAAGCTGATACTATAGCCGTTGTAATGGTTACTCCAGCACTTGGACCATCTTTTGGAACTGCTCCTTCAGGAACGTGAATATGAATATCATGTTCATTGTAGAAACCAGGATCTATTTTATATTTATCACTATTTGATTTAACATATGACAAAGCAGCTTGTGCTGACTCTTTCATTACATCTCCTAGTTTACCTGTTAACATCAGTTTACCAGTACCTTTGTAGTAAGTTACTTCTACAGGTAAAGTGTCTCCACCAAACTGTGTATATGCAAGTCCTGTAACTACTCCTACTTGATCTTCAGTCTCTGATTTAGTATTTGTATATTTAACTTTTCCTAAGAAATCAGTTACATTTTCTTCAGAAATCTCAACACTTTCAATTTTATCTCCTAAAATCATTTTTATAGATTTCCTTACAAGAGTTCCTATTAAACGATCTAACTGTCTAACTCCAGCTTCTCTTGTATATGATCTAATAAGTAGCATTAAGCCATCATCAGTAATACTAAATTTAGAACCATCTAGTCCGTGAGTACTAGTCTGTTTATTAATTAAGTGTTCACGAGCGATATTAAATTTTTCTATTTCTGTATAACTTGATAATTCTATAATTTCCATTCTATCTCTCAGTGCAGACGGGATATTACCAAGGTAATTAGCTGTCGCAATGAATAAAACTTGACTTAAATCATATTGTTCTTCTAAGTAATGATCGCTAAATTTAGCGTTTTGTTCAGGATCTAGTACTTCTAGTAACGCTGCACTTGGATCTCCTTTGTAATCACTACCTAATTTATCTACTTCATCTAGTAAAAATACTGGATTTATAACTTTTGCTTTTTTCATACCTTGTAATATTCTACCTGGTAAAGCCCCTAAGTAAGTACGACGATGTCCTCTTATCTCAGATTCATCTTTTACTCCACCTAAAGATTGTTTAACGAATTTTCTACCTAAAGCAAGCCCAATACTTTGAGCTAAAGTAGTTTTACCTACACCAGGAGGGCCTACTAAACAAAGGATAGTTTGTGGGTTTTTCCCTGTAAGGATTTTAACTGCAAGGTACTCAATAATTCTTTCTTTTACTTTTTCAAGTCCAAAGTGAGTAGAATCAAGAGCTTTCTCTGCTTTATTAATATCTTTTTCATCAATACTAACTTCGTGCCATGGTAAATCGATAAGGAAATCTAAATATGTTCTTATAACACCAGATTCACCGCTTGATGCTGGTAAAGATTGGTATCTTTGAAGTTCATATATAGCTTTCTCTTCAATATGTTTCGGCATTTTCTTAGCAATTATTTTAACTTTAAGTTCTTCAATGTCGCTTTCTTTCTTAACTTTATCTCCAAGTTCTTCTTGAATAGCTTTCATTTTTTCTCTTAAGTAGTATTCTTTTTGATTTTCATCAATGTTTCTCTTAACTGTCATATTAATATCGTTCTCAATTTTACTTAAATACTTTTCTTTTTCAATATCTTCAAGTAAATATGATAATCTCTTATTTAAAGAATCAGTTTCAATATATTTAAACTTAAGATTTTCCGCTATTTTAAGCCCATTAGCCACTACATCACATAGTTTCTCACTAGATACACCATTTTGAATAGCATCTAAACTAGCTTTTGGATTTTTAAGAATAACCTTGTTATTATCAATAACTTGTTTTGCAAGCATTCTTACAAGTGCCATTTCATGATCTATATCGTCTTGAACAGTTGGCATAGTATTAAATCTAGTAATGAAAAATGGGTTTACTTGTTCAATATTAAGTATTTTAGCTCTAACTATTGGATCAAACTTAACTTTATAGTTTCCGTTTGGTAATTTTATTTTAATTCCTATTCTAGCCACAACACCTACTTTTAGTACATTTGTAGGGGTTGGCGCATCATGCATAGGATTTTCTTGAATTAATAAAAGTACATAGTTATTAAAATTCTTTTCAGCGTCTAGTAAAGCATTCTTAGATATTACACGTCCTACTTCAATTCGAAGATCTGTATGAGGAAAAGGCGCAATTCCGCGAATTGCGATACTTGGTAATAGTCCTTCAGTTAGAACATTTGATTTGTACATAAATATCACCTCTTATATATATCTTCTTTTATAGTGTTATTATACCTTGATTTTCATTATTTTACAACATAAAAGCAATTTGAAAATACTGTTATATTAACGTTTTACCTATTATATCTTACTTATAAAAATAAAGATAGTGAAATGAAAATAAATGCCTTTACATATGTTATTTATTAGATATATTACTAATTAAATATCTAGTTTTTAATATCTTTTTAGGACTCATGCTTAAACTATCAATTCCATATTTTATAAGTTTTGGAACTACATCAATATCACATGCAATTTCTCCACACAAACTAGTAGAAATCCCTGCTTTATGAGATATATTAATCACTTTTTTTATAGTTTTTAAAAATTCAGGTTTTAAATACAGTTTATCATTAGTATTATCAGTATTTTGTCTATCAATATTATACATAGATTGTAGAAGGTCGTTTGTACCAATACTAAAGAAATCAACTTCTTTAGCAAAACTTTCGATATCATTTACTACATCCATTTCTTCAACCATGATTCCTAATTTATAATTAACATTAACTTCTATCCCGCTATCAGTTAACTCATAGTGAGATATATAGACTAATTGTATGGCTTCTTTTAATGAATCTATTGAGCCAACCATTGGGAACATAATTGATAAGTTCCCATGTTTATTAGATCTTAATAATGCTTTTATTTGGGCCTTTAACACTTCTTTATTAGCTAGTGTTAATGGTAGTCCACGTAATTCATCTTGCTTGTTGAATTCAATATGTTTTGGTATTTTGTCTCCACCAATATCTAAAGTTCTAATAATCACTTTTTTATTTGGAAAAGCATATAGAACTTTTTTATATGAATTAAAAAGTTCATCCTCAGAAGGAAAATCTAATGTATCTAAATACATAAATTCAGTTCTAAAAAGGCCAATACCCTCAGCTCCGTTCTTAAGCGCTAATTCCACTTCTAAATCATTATTTATATTAGCTAATATTTCAATTTTAGAACCATCTTTTGTAATAGTTGCTTTATTGATAAATTTAGCTAAAAATTCTCTTTCTTCTTTTCGCTTATTTTGTAAAATGATATAATCATATATTTCATCACTTGTAGGAGATGAAATAATATCTCCTAATTCACCATCCATGATAATATAATCACCACTAGATAGTAGATCAATATTCTCTTTTACCCCTATAACTAAAGGTATTCCTAAATTCTTAATCATTAATGAGCTATGTGATGTCTTTCCACCATTTTCTAATATAATTCCTTTTATTAATTTAGTGTTTAAAGATAATACCATTGATGGAGTGATATCTTTAGCTACTAAAATAACTTCTTTTGTCATAACAAAGTTAAAATCAATATTTTGATTTACTAATTTCCCCACTACTCTTTGGTAAATATCTGTAATATCATTAGATCTTTCACTCATATACTCATTTTTCATAGTATCAAACTTTAAAATATACTTATCAATTACATTTTTATAAGCTGATGCAGCATTTAATCTTGTTTTTCTTATTATTTCTTCTACTTCGTTAATTATTAGTGGATCATTCACTATTAATTTATGAGAACTAAACACTTCTAAATTAGCTAATTCTCGCCTTTTAGAGGCGATATCTTTTAATCTATCTAATTCTATTGTAGATTCATCTATTGCTTTATGAAATTTCTTAATTTCTAGTTCAATAACAGATATTAAATCATTATTAACACTAATTATTTGATTATTTAGCTTATATACATTGTACATAGCTATCCCATCTGAGACAGGTTTACCGTTTATCTTCATAATGCACCTCTATTCTTTATAAATAGTTATATTAATTCAATATTTTAGTTTTTATAGCGTAAGCAACGCCGTTTTCATCATTTGTTAATGTTACAAAATCAGCAGACTTTTTAACTTCTTCTGTTGCATTTCCCATCGCAACACCTAATCCTACTATACTAATCATTGATATATCGTTCATTTGGTCTCCAAAGGCAATAACTTCTTCTAGGTTGTACCCAAATTTATTACACAGTATTTTTACTGCATTTCCTTTAGAGTTGTTTAAAGGGCCAATATCAAGGTGTGTACTAGAACTTTGAGTATATGATATTTTGTCAAAATCTTTAATTCTTTCTATTAACTGAATATATTTTTCTTGATTTCTTTCTCTTATTAGTACTTTATTTGCGTTGTAGTTATCAACTATATCATCTATATCTTCTGTAATAATGATATTTACTTTAAAATCATTCTCTAAAGATATATCTTTTTCTATTAAAAATCTCTCCCAATCATTTTTACGAGAAACTATTGCTTTACTTGTGTATATTAGGAAATGATGTCCATATTCTAAACACATTTCTAGTACTTTTCTAACTTGATCTTTTGGTACTATATCTTCATAAAACATTTTATCTTTATGTGGGTGTCCTATAACTGTACCGTTGCACGTTATTATATCTTCTGTAATATTAAGTGATTTTACATACGGTTTAAGTAACTCATTAGCTCTTCCTGTCGCTATTACTACTTTAATATTATTCTCACGAAGTAAGCTAATTGCTTCTAAATTTTCTTTGCTTACTGTATGTTTACTGTTTAGTAGTGTTCCATCTAAATCAAATACTGCGAGTTTATACATATAGTTCCTCCTATTTAAGTCTCTTCTATATTTTAACATAAAAAAACATCACGTTTGTGATGTTTTTATTTATTATTTAGTGATATCTAAGTTTTCAACTAAGAAATCGATTGTTTTTCTGTATACTACTTCTTGGTTTACAGCTTCTACGTTAACTGCCGCTTTAACTTGAGTAACATCCATTTTGTATTGTGCAGCGATTTCAGCGTATTTTACATCTCTTTCTTCATCAGTTGCTTGAATATCTTCAATTTTAGCAATTTCTTCAATAACTAAGTTAAATCCAAGTGATTTTTCAGCATCTTTCATTAAGTTCTTTTCAAATTCATCTTTTGGAATACCTGTATATTGTAAGTAAGTATCTAAATCTAGATTATATTGTTTAGCTTGTTGTGTAACATTGTCCATTAAACGATTTTTTTCTTCTTTAATCATTTCTTCAGGTAACTCAAAACTAGCGTTACTAGCAGCTTCTGCTACTGCGAAGTCGATTAATGTATTTTTGTTTTTAAGTTCTAAACTAGTTTGTAAAGTTTTCATTGTATCTGCTTTTAAATCTTCAACAGTTTTGATTCCTTCACGTTCTAATTCAGTTACAAACTCGTCGTTTAACTCAGGAAGTTCTTTTACTTTCATTTCATGAAGTTTTACTTTGAAAACAGCGTCTTTTCCTTTTAAATTTTCTGATTGATACTCTTCAGGGAAAGTTACATTAATTTCTTTTTCTTCTCCTAATGCCATACCGATCATTTGTGGTTCGAATCCTGGGATAAATTGCCCACTACCAATTAATAATTCGTAATTTTCAGCTTTTCCACCTTCAAATGGTTCACCATCTGTGAATCCTTCAAAATCAAAGATTGCAGTGTTACCATCTTCAAGAGTTCCCTCTTCTTTAAGCGCTAATTCAGCGTTTTGTTCTAATAATTTAGTAATCTCAACATCAACTGTAAGTGGTAATACAATATCACTTAGCTTGTTAAATTTAAGATTTTTGTATTCTCCTAAAGTTACTTCAGGTTTAACTGCTACCTCAGCTACATATTTAAATGATTTACCTCTTTCAACTTTTGTAATATCTAAGTCGATTTTAGGTTGAGCTACTACCATTACGTTTTGGCTAGTTATAGCTTCAACATAAGAGTCTTGAATACAATGATTAATTGCTTCTTCATATAAAGATTCTACTCCGAATTTTTTTTCAAAGATTGCTCTAGGTACACTACCTTTTCTAAATCCTTTTACTTCAACTTCTTCTTTAACATGATTAAATGCGTGATCTAACCCATGTTCAAATTGTTCTTTTGTTACTTCAATCTCGATTCTAACTTTAGATCCAGAGATTTTATCTACTTTTGTCATTATTTGTTTCCTCCTAATTAAAAATTACCTTAGTAATTATATCATATTAATCCTAATTGTAAACTAAATAAGCTATATCTTTCGTAAATTATCTAGTATTTCTACCATTGCCCATGTATCTTGCTGACAATAGAGTGTTAATGAATGTCTTTTAACTTCTAATTCTGTCTTAGTTAAGTCCTTAAACCCTGCATAAGCATAAACAGCTTCCATACCATTACCTATATCCATTCCATTGTAAGTTAATTCACTAAATATAGGCAAAACTTTCTTTATACTATATGAACCACTTAAATCTTCGTGATAATAGTTAACTTGTTTTGCTCTATCATGTCCAAAACCTAAATCTTCAAATAATTTAGTGTTTGTTTTTACTATATGCATTAAATCAAATAATCTTTCGTTAATACTTAGTAGTTTTTCACTATATTCAGGGAAAAACTCGGCTAGTTCTTTTATTCTTGTCTTTTCAAAAGCTTGATTAAAGACTAAAACACTACCACCATCATCTTTTATTAAATCACAGAGTTTTTCTACTAGTTTTTCTCTTAAATCAGACATATCATAAGCCAAAAATTCATAATGATCTTTTTCTTTATCACAAATTCCAGGAGATTTCTCAATATGTAAGCTAAATTGGAATAAACTTTGCATATAAGGACGTTCTCCTTTAAACCTTGGTAAAGGACAAGGAAAACTCTCAAAGTCTAAGTGATAGATAGGATATTTTATCAAATCTATCGCAGCTCTAATTTTATCTCTATCTATAAATTCTTTTTTAGTTATAGCTACATCTCTTTGTATTTGATTATTCCTTCTAGTAAGCCATTCATGTGGAATATCAACCATTGATGTGATCCCTTCTTCAATCAGGTCATAAACTTCATGTTTTTCACCTGATTCATCTTTGAATCCATGATGTTTATTCATATACATTAATAAACTATTCTTTTTAGGGAATTGATCGTAACATAAATCTTTATAAATACACTCTCTCATTTTCTTGAGTTGGCAGTGTTTTCCTATTCTTACTGGTGATTCATCATCTTCTGTGATTCTATATATTACTTCTAAAATATCATTTTTGATTTTTGGAAGTAATTCTTTAGTAATTTTAGTTAAATCTACTAATCTAGTTGATTCTTCTGTATAAAGAGGTTCTCCGTCAATATATGTCCCATCAAAGACGTATTCATGATTTAAAACACCTAAATAGTACTTAGCATCTTTAATATCTTCTTCTATAACATATCTTTGAAACGCAAGGTCATAAACATAAACTCCTTCATCAGTAAATCTGTTTAAAAGTTTATTTCTATTTTTAATATATTTCTTATTATTTAAGATGTCAGGATCAATTTCCTCTTTTAATCTTAAAATATTATCATCATTAACATAAAAGATACTAATTTTAACTCCATCTTCTTTCCATCCAAGATTAAGGAATTTATTACTGGTAGTAGCTTTTACCTCTATTATGTTAATCCCATTTTCGTTTTTATTATAAACATCTACATAACA
>JRFF01000060.1:0-12675 GCA_000753575.1 Candidatus Izimoplasma sp. HR2
TGTTTTTAGATCATTGATGTTCATAATTTTTCTCCTTATTTGATTTTTAGTATTCGTACAACAAAGCGAAAATATAATATTGTTGCACAATCCTTGTTTTTCGCACCACCGGTGTGTGTTAATTTTGCTCTCTTGTAATTATTGTAGTTCCTTGACAATGGTGACATCTGCCATCAGCTTCTACCTGAGTATTATGTAACCACCAATCGCAAACCGTACCGCTAACAATGTCAAAAGATGAAGTTTTCAATTCGTTAATCTTCTTATCTTGAGCATTTAACAATACTTGCATTTCTTCAATCCTTTCAGGAATATCATCAATGTCAATATATTCTCCTGACTTAAGTTCTATCATTGTAAATTCTCTCATTTCAAACCTCCTTTTTGCCCCGTTCGTTATATCCCAATTTGTAATTTTATAAAATCTATAACCTTGACATGACATTGTATATTTGTTTAGACATTTCAACTCCACTTAATTTATACGACTTATTACTATCACATATCAGCTTTATTTTGTGTAGTTTATTATCTGATTTAGATTGCATACGTTCAAGTTTCTTAATTGTTTGTCCTTGCTCACCTATTGTCATTTCTACATCTGCTAGTACAATACTAAATGTAATCCAACCTAAGCAGATTCCATATACAAATTTCCCTAGTCTTATCTTAGGTTTTGACCATTTACCTATTACTATTTGAAATGTTATTCCTGTCATGTTATTATCTCCCGATTTTATATTATTTAGAACACTGATCAACTTTGATAAATATAGCCATCTGCATTATGGATATTGCAAATATTAGGTAACATAGAACACTGATCAATTCAAACTGTTACAGCCCTTAATATTGCATTGTTGAATATGTCGCAAATTTCATCTTTTCTTCTATTGAATTTGTATGTAAACTCACTAATGTGTAGAGGTAGATATTTATCACTTACTTTATGATATTGTCCTATGATACCTCTTTTTAAGATACCCCAAAAGCATTCCATAGTATTAGTGTTAACTCCATTTAATGAATAACATTTAGAGTGATCTATTCTTTTATGAGGTAATATCTCATCCATTTGTCACTCCACTTAATTTAAAGGTTATCTGCGAATAATGTTGCATCATCTCCAACGATATTTACTTGAGAAGATAGTTCATTTACGAACTTTATGTTTGTCCATCCAAGTTGATTTGGGTCTGTTATAATTACATCTACTGCCTTGTCTTCCACCAATTGCAATCTTTCTATTAGTTCATTTACTGTCATTGTATCCCTCCATTATTTTATATTCTTTATCATCTGACAACATCAACTCTACAGCTTTGTTGTATATTGTAATCCTTTTCCATGTGCTCATTAACCCTTTTTGGCTTCTAAATTTAAATTCATTTTCTATTTTACCAGTATAATATGAATTGCTGAAATTTTCTTGTATCTTTTTAAAAATATCACCAAAGCTTTTAAAATCAGAGTTTTTATATTCAGGGAAAAGTGGGTCTCGTTTTACTTCTTTATTACTCTTATCTAAACTACTCTTATCTAAACTACTCTGTGCATCCAATTGGTATGCATCTGGTATACCAATTGGTGACAATGTGTATGATTTATTATCTTTTATGCGTAAAAGATTCATTTCATTTACATAAACAGTTGGTTTATATCGATCACTTCTAATATAATTGTGCATTTTCCAATGTTTTATAACAATTATTCCACTTGCAAATTCTATTATAAATTTTTCATCCAATAATGTTTTGATTTCATCCTTTGCAGCTTGCACAATCCTTATTATCTTTTTAGAATTATTTATAAATCCATCATCATCTGCACGCATACATAAATGAAAATATAGTGCTTGTGTGCTTAATGGCATATCCAGAAAGGCATCACTATCAATGATCATTTTAGTAAACATTCTTTTTTCAGCCACTTTTAACCCCATAAACAATATAGAAAGCAGCTTATCAAATCAAATGACTTGACCTGCTAAGGATTAAGCTACTTCCGTATATCGTATGTAAGTTGTGATTTCATTGTGTACCTTAGCAGTTAATACCCTACCAATCTAATATCTCAATTCATGAAAGTCAAGACTTATTTTCAACTATCTTTTTTCTCTGGATAAAGCAAGGGTGTCCGTTAGCCTCGTTACTTTCGTAGTGAAATATACTCTTATCTTTAATATGCTCCCTGTCAAGATCTATTAAAGGGCGTTCACAATTCTCAAACACCGGACATTTTTTATTTATACACTTTGCGGACATTATTATTCCTTACTATTCTTTATCATTTCATTATAGATCTTACTTGCTTCAGTTGCGGTCATTGAATCTTCTATTTCAGTGATCTCTTTGTCTTGATCGGTAGTTTCTTTTTCCGGTAATTCATTATATTTCTTACCATGTTCAATACGCTTATATTTAGTCTTTTTAATGAATATAGCCATAGTAGTATTCACTTGACCGGAGAGAGCCAACATATCTAATCTATTCTCTAATTCCTCTTCAATCTTTTTTATAGCTTCCGAAAAGTCATCATATTCAGGCTCTAATTTGAACTTTTCGTTTTTCTTCCATTCAGACCATCTTTGAACTGAATAAGGTCTTTTTTTTACCATATCCTGTAAGGATAAAACTTTAGATCCCTCAGAATAAACCATGTCAAACAAGAGCTTCACCTCATTAAAACAGTACTCAAAAGTATATTTCGTAGGCTTGCACATTTCATATTTTTGACCCTTAACCATACTATAAATATACTACCATTTAAAGATTTAACAAAGAAAATTTATGCTAGCAATACTAGACTTTCTTCAAAACTCATTGCTTTTTCGTCACTTACAGCATTATTTTCAACTTGCTTGAAGTTGTCGCTTGGATGTCTAATACTTTCCTTGACTATTTTATTATTTGCATTATAAAAATAACCTTCTTTAAGTTCACAGCCATTTAACGTGCAATAGTTATGATTTACGCATCTATGAAAACTGCATTTAAAGCAACTAAGATTTCTCATCTTTTTTCACCATTAAATTCTCAAAAGAAACTAACTTGTCAAACTCTGAATTGATTACGTTTACTCGTTGTTCTCTGGTTGCTAAGATCCTTTCACTTAAGAAATTAACCTTCAAGATGTCAAACTTGCCTAAATGGTAATAAATCTCTGAAGTTTCTGTATGGTCTGCTTTTCGGGACCGTAAAACAAGATGCTTATCTTTGTGATCAATACCGGCTTCAATTAAAATTTTCTTTATTTCTGATTGAATATGAAAGTCAAGAGCTGTGATTTTCGCTGCTAACTGGTGCTGTAGTGGTTCACAGCATTTCTTAAACTTCTTGCCTGACCCACAACTGCAAGCTTTATTTCTACCCATTATTTGAGTTTGTGGTTTTGGTATTCTTACTTGGTTTTTCTTTGGCATAATTACTCCTTTATTTTTATTAGTTTCTCTAATCTTTGATCGATCTTATTTACAAGATCCTTAATATGTTTCTGCACAGTTTTCTTTTTACCGTTAGGATCTTCAACGGTGTTATTAAAACTTTTACCATGCTCAACGGCAAATCCAATACCACTTACTAAAAGCTGTCGTATATTGTTTATTTCGTGAATAGTATCTTTATCTGTAATCATTTTAAACCACCTGAAAATATTTATTAAACTGATCTGTTTTAATACTCATCAAATGAACTACAATACCTCTCACACCTTTATATATCAATCTGCTAGGGTTTATTGTCTTGGTATCTCTGAAATAATACAACACACCCTCTTTAGTTCCCTTGAAGCATTTAATACAAATACACTTATGATTTATAGGATTGTCAACTTGACCCAGTGCCACTATTTTACTGCGTTCGTTACGCTGATCTATTATCTTTTTTTTATTCCATTCTTTTTTTCGCTCTATTTTCTCGGATTCTGTTATTACCTTCTTGGGTTGGTATTTATATTTATTGCAAATATAACCGGGACTTACCGATTCATTTATAGCTGAGCAGAAATATCTAGTATTTGTATGCTTTGAGTATTCACATCTAGTACATGATTTAGTTCCATCTCTCCTATACTCAACATCTAATTTAATACCTTTAGAACTACGCCCTGCCTTGCCTATAGCTCCTATAACTGATTTCATCATTTTTTAATACCCGTATTGATTAGCATTCCATTTTTGTAATAAACCAAATACTTTACAGCTCTACCAAAGCGAAATTTAACGAATTTATGAAGCTTTTTTTCTTTGATATAGTAAGTCTGTGCAATTCCTGAAAGTCCAAGCTGCTTATAAATCGTAATCGCTAAATTTAAACCTAGCTCACGTTCTCTTTGAAGTAATTCTTTTACAGTAGTTCTACCATACAATCCAAAGCATTCAATGAAGAAAGCTTTTAAAAGTTTGTTTGAAGTTGATCTTATATTAGTGTAGGTTATTACCATTTAACCCTCCATTTCTTTTAATTTTTCAACTATTCCTTGAAGGAAAGCTATCCTATTATTCAATATTTTTACTTGGATATTCTTGCTAGTATTCCGATCGCAAACACTGTCAAGCGCATCGTAAGTCCGTTCTTCTGTGCAAAGTTTTCCGGTAAAGATAAAATAAGGGCATAAGTTTTGGCAACTGGCTTTTTGCGTACCTATGAAGTTGCAAAGCTGACAATACCCACCACCGATATAAATAAGATAAGCTTTCCTAATATCCTGAGAGTTTTTAATTTCTTCATACTTTGAAATAAGCTTTTCAAGTATCTTAATAAGCTTTATTGCAACGTGAGGAACATATCTCTTAGGAATTTTTTGCATTAAACTCCCTGAGTTAAATCTTTAAATTTACTCAAATCATCTTTGAAAGTTGGCATAATCATGATCGTTAATTCATCTAATTCAATAAATATTTGTTTGTTGTTATTTGGGTTATTGTGAAGTATAACTTCACTTATTCCAAGAATTTTACAAGCCCTGATTAAATTTTTTAATCTTGCAATAAAAAACAACTTACCATTCAAATTAAATATTTGTTCAGAATCTACTACCATTTGTCCGGTTGGAATATATTGATTTATCTTTCCAGAACCTCTACAATCTTCACACTCAATCTCAGACCCACAGCAATGACATTCCGTTTCTCCAGTGCCTTCACATTCATTGCATTTATTTTCTACTGAATTTATTTTCTCTACCATTTTTCTATTTGATTCAATACCTTGCTTGAGTTTTTCAATTGATATTTTAGAAGACCAATATTTATCATTATCGGGTTTTATTAAAAAGCTAATGTCAGGTTTTTCTAGCTTGATAAATGGTAATGCAATTACATCTTTTTTTAGATAGATAGCTTCACTTGAATTTGTTGCGAAATAATACCCGCTATTTACAAATGGCTCTTGCAAATTTTTTCTATAACTACTTTCACCACTTTTATCACAATAAATTTTAAATACTTCAATTATTTTCTCATTGCTATGTTTCATTTTAATCCCTCCAACATTTCACTAATATATTTTTCAAAGAACTCTTTAACCTTTCCGTCAATCGTAGTAATTGACAAGTTTTTCATAATGCCGTTTTCGCTGTATGAAATAGAGATAGAGCCGTTTACAACTTTGATAACAGGAAAGGGATTTATTCCAGATTGAGCAACACTAATAGCTGCTTCACTAAACTCTTCGGCCGTAGCACCTGCACCCCGAATAGCTTTAGATACTTCGCTAATTTTCTCGCCAATACTTTTTTCTGAAGGCTCTGGTAGTATTATTGCAGGTTCAATTCCAACTTCCGAATAACCATTTTCAGATTCTTTAGCTTCTTCAACTTTATCTTGATCGATCTTTTTTTGCTTTTCAAGTTCTTCATATTTTTCAAGCTTTGCTTTCATATCTGCGTTTTCAGCTTCGAGTTTCACAGCTTTTTCTTTAGCGATTAAATCATATTTGACTTTAATGCGGTATTCTTTAATCCTATCAAGAGCTTCGATTGATTCAGCTTTCAACTCCTGAAAGTCATAAGCAGGTAAGTTTATGGCAGCTTGAGATACTTCATCAGAGGTCTTGCATTCGTTGATAAAATTCTTACTATCATTTTCAAAGTCTGTGATAGTTTGATTTATCTTATCAATGCGATCTTGCTCGATCTTTTGAAGTCTTGTTTTTTCTGCTAAATCTTCAGCATCTAATTTCAATCTGAATTCTTTAAATCTTTGTTCTTCAGATTCTATGATCTCAATTAGTTTGGCTATTTTAGTTGAAGTATCTTTTTTCACTGAGTTAAGATGTGACTTGATATCCTTTTCAATATTCTGTAAAGCGTACCTTTTTTCTCTGTGATCTTTTTCAGCTTCAGCTACTTGTTTTTTGTTTTCTCTGGATATTTCTACATTTTCCCACTTCTTAACTTGGTTCTTTAAAACTATTTCAGTATCTTCAAAACCGTTCTGAATCTCTGAAATTTTCTCTATTGCGTTTATTTTTCCCATTTTAACCTCACTGATTTTGTTTGTTTTTAAACGGATCGTAAAAAATAAGGCTCAATTAAGAGCCTGTAACTTACATTGATTTTTTGATATCTTTAAGTGCATTTAGATTAGTGCCTTTATTTACAAAGTCATTTCTAAAAGTTTCGAAGTCTTCGTTCGTGTAAATATCTTCAGCGTTTTCAATTTTCCATTCAACAACTTCATTGAAATACCTTACAAGAACTTCGCCTGTGATACCGTACTCATCACATTTGATTTTAAACTTGTCATTGATCGAAGGTTCGGTTGAAGTTTCAGTTTCTTTAGGTTCTACAACTTCAGCAGATTCGATTTTTTCCTTTCCAGCAGTTTTCTTTTTTTGAGTTGTAGTTCTCTCATCGTCTGGATTGATTACAGGATCTTCGTACTTTGCTTTAGTTTCAAAAATACTATCGTCATCTGGATTAAAATCTCTCATAGACCCATCAGAAGATAATGCTTGTTGCATTACAGCAGATTTAGGACTGAATGCTAGCACTTGAATAGCAACTGTTTTCTTTGCCATTGATGGAAAGGCAGTAAACCACGGACTGTCTTTTTTCTTGGCTCTATAAGCTTGTGAATATTTCTGAGCGTGTGCCTTTATTTCTTCAATGTCCATAACTCCAAATCTTTTAAATCCGGTTGTTAACTCGATTACACAGTAATAATGAGTTGCAATCCCTCTGTTTGACTTAGCCGGCTTGTGTTTAATACCTGCAGATGTACCAAGTTCATAATCAAATTCATCATTTTCGTGAACAATATGAACATCTAAAATACCTGCGTTTTTATGCCTATAGAATAAATCTATAAGACCGGGATATCCAAGTTGAAAAACACATTCATTTCCGTAAGGAATTAAATAAGCATTTCCAAGTACCGGCTCTATTCCAAGTTGTACGGATTGAATTACAGCGCCGGCAATACTAGAGTCAGTACAATTTAACAACTTTGGGTTTTGCTTGCAGTTTATAAGAACTATTCTTGCCATTCTCTCAGGTGTCATATACTTTGGCAGTATTGCCAACATACTTTCCTTCATACCTTCAAGCATCGTGCTTACACTATTGTATTTTTGCCTTGCCGCACTTAGCGATTTATCCTTTTCTTTTGTTAGTGCGTTTTTCACACCTTCGTTATTTGCCATTTTTACCCTCACTGATTTAAATTTAAAGTTAATTTAAGTTATATTATTATTCCTTATTTGTCAAGGATTTTCTTTTATAGTTTTTTCACTCTTAAAACTCTTGACTTGCTTTCATTGTAGTATTGCTTTGACAATTCCGGATGGTCTGATTTAAATCTTTTAGAATCTATGCGGTTGGCTGTTTGAGTTTTCCAGGTAACTTGAAAATTTAAAGATCTACCAACTTCATTATCTTCAAGAAAATCTTTTATAGATAATTCTTTTTCTTTGATTTGAGAATCTATAACTTTTTTATCTTGCTTGAGCTTCATTAGTTTTTCAACTTCAGAATCAATAGAAGATGAATCTATGGTCAATCCGTTACTATCCGGATACAAATATTTAAGAGTGCCTTCATTCACTCCAAATTCATCAACTTCCGGCATTGTATTAGTTTCTACACACTTCCAAAATGATTTATATTTTTCAAGCATCATTTCAATAAGTTCATTATCACGTTCAATAGGTTTCCATCTAAGCTTATTACCACCGATCAATCCAGCTACATACCACCTAGGACTTCCGGTAACGAACATATAGTGCTGACATTGAACGAGTGCCAATACAGGAACTTCCTCATCTTCCCACTGCGATAGCATATATTCACTGGTGTTTTTACATTCAAGACCGGCATCTTCACCGACAATATCACGATCTATATTTGCTGAAATAAAATCATAGTCTGAATGATACAAAACATCAGTGTCAATTATCAATTCCTTTCCGGTCTTTTTAGAAAATTGATTAGCAATAACAGGCTCAAGTATATTGCCCCATTCTACAGCTTCATTATCAGATAAATCGTCCGGTTCTTTTTGCCCTGTTTTTTCGAGCCAAAGATCAATAGCACTCTTATATTTACTCAATCCTAGTACGACTGCAGCATCAGATCCACCGATTGACTTCATTCTCACTTCTTTACTAAAATTATCATCATAGCTTTTTCTAATCATCATTACCCTCGCTGTTTAAATTTACCATACCATTTGAATAATCTACATCGCCCTGGAATTTCGCATAGTTGAAATTTTCCTGAGCAGTTTTTAAGTCTATCGTATTATGACTTTGGCATTCAGGACAAATAGAACTTATAAATCCTGTGTAAGTTTTATCACATTCATTACAAATCATTCTTATTTTTACATTATTTGGTCTTGCCATTTTTTAACCCCACTGATTTAATTATTTGTTAACTACGAAAAAAGCCGTTGCACTCATTTTTTTCATTCGTTAGGTTGCCATTAGTGATCCTGTCCATTGTTCTGCTCTTTTTAAGTATTTGTAGTAATCAAATGTTTTGAGGTATTCTTTTTGTTCTTTGGGGTGTTTTTCTAAATATGCTATCAACATTCCGTGCATATTTATTTCTCCCAAATATTCATTCAATTCTTTTTTAATAAAATCTTTTTGGTATCTTCCTTGTTTAGTTTGTGGAGGGCATTGGAGTTTGTACTTTTTATACATATCTGTACTAGCTCCAATAATACCCATTGCATCTTTTATTGTTAAGCACATTTCCTCTCCTTATTTATTATTTAACGGCAACTAACATCAAGTAAATGGCATTTGTAAACAACGCTTTTACTCGTCTCCATTNNTTAACCTTTAACTATCGTAAATCTTTTATACTGATCGGTGTAGCTATTAAGAATCACTCCCCTTCTCTTGTGAAAACCGAAGTGATCCACAATAGTTTCAGATCTTGCAACAATGCCGTTTTCTCTAAGGTGTTCAATAGCCTTTGCCAACGTATCACATCGCTTTGACTTGCCAGTTTCTAATATCGTTACCTTTTTAATCTTCATAATAATACCTTATTTAAATTACATATACAATTACATAAGCAAGAAAACACCAGACGAAAAACCCAGCAACTCCCACCCATTTATACAATTTCATATCTTCTTTGTGTTTTTCGTCAAGATCCCTAGCCTTTAGTCTTGACTTCCATGATTTGTTTTTAGATTTCATTTTACTCTCCGCTGTTTTGTTTAACTTTGAGAGAAATATAACTCTAAAATCCTTGAATGTCAAGTATTTTGTAAAAAAATATTTAAGTTTCGCTACGCGTCCCTTTCCATAGCTTGTTAAGTATCTGAATTTGTAAACAATTCAGATAAAAAACAAAGACGAATAAATGTACCTTGCGGTCTTTTATTCGATGTTAGTGAAAATATTTAAAGAGAGAAGATTAAAAGATGGGAGATAAAAACGAAAAATATATTTTGTACTTAGCAGAATATAAAAGTTTTGTGAAAACCATATTAAACATATCTACAGGATCAGCAGCAGTGTTTACTATACTTTATGAAGAACTTCTTGATTTTGGATTTGCATATCTTTTTGCCATATTATTTTTGCTGACTTCTGCATTATTTGGCATTTTGATATTGCACTACATTGTTGAGAGAAAGTTGTATGAGTATAAACATAATACGGTGGTAGATTCCACCCCGAAAACTCCTTCAACCAAGGAACGAATTGCTTACATATCACAGTCTGTATTTTTTTTCTTAGCATACTTTATCCTGTTGGTTAAGTGGTGTACATTTTTCTTTTAATTTAGTGTTCTTTGAAATAAATAGACTGGGTACAATACTATTGATTACTCTTAGCTGTGAACACATTCAGTGGGGTTAACTTTATTGTTAGCGCATGGTGCGCTCACAGCAGTAGGTAGATTATACCTACTTAACTTAACCATAGGAGAAACTATGAAAAGTAAGAGTAGAAAGCCCGTCAAGCGAATTAAGACGGTGCTTGTTACAGCACACATCAGAAGAGTAGGAGGTAAAACTGTCTTAGTTAGACCATATACGCGTTCTAAGTAACGATAGCTTATCCTATTCATGATGTTATTGTCCCAGTCTATAATTTGTTGTTCTTTGACACCGCAATAGTTTTAATAGAACTTGTGAGTATTATTTCAACTATTGCTACTATTGATGTACGAAAATTTTAAGGTTTAATCCTTATAAGTTTGCCGTCTTCATTTCTTATCATTCTAACGTATTGATTATTCTTAATTGCTTCACGTAATGCTTTGTTGAAATCTATAAACTTATATAAATGTTTGGGAGTTTGTATGTATTCATTTACTTTCAGGTTTTTCACTGCTTTTTCGTATTCGTCAAGCGTCATGTTGCTTGAATCTATTTTAATGGGTTTGGCTAGGTTTCCACTGCCGTCAAGTTTACCGCACCTTAAATCCGTTTCGCTAACATCGGCAAAAGATTTTGCCGTATTCGTTGTTTTTTTCATTACACCCTCACTGATTGTTTATACCAATGTAATAATAAAATACTTGCTTGTCAAGTAATAAAAAAAGAGTCCCGGGTTAGAGGACTCTTATCAGTGGGGCTAACAATGCTTAAAAAGCAAATAGTTAATCCATCTACAATATAACATTTTTCAATGCTTAAAACAACCTATGTACTAAATATTCCATAAGTTTTTTACGTACTTTTTATACTTCCTAATCTCAAATTTTTTCTGAATAAGCATAGATATTCTTTTAGCGATCGGTTTTATCACATTACCATCATTCGAATTAAAGTAAGCCGTATGACAGAATGGAGTTTGCCTTTGACCTAGAACTCCGATCTTGGCAACGTAATTCATGTCAACTTCTTTAGTGTCAAACAGAGGCTTTGCAATAATATCGTCTTGACCTATGATATTTATCCAAAGAGGCTTTTTAGTGATCTTTTTAATCTTGTTTTTATTACTCTGATATTCAAGATATAAACCCAGTGGCGACCCTAAAGTAAATATAGATCCCGGCACTATTCCAAAGTGAGTAAGATAATCAAATAAAATAATACCACCTAGAGAATGAGCAACGTAGATCGTATGAACCTGCTTGTCTGGTTTATCCCTCTCAGATATTCGTTTAAGTATGTTTTTCTTAACACTTGGAACTCCATAAGCAATAGCATCATTCGCATAATAATTAAACATTTCACGCATTTCTTCATAGCTTACATTGAGTTTGCATTCTCGATCGGTAAAAGTCTTTACCTTATTATCTATGATATCTGAGTAAGTTATTTCTTCAAAAGAAAGTTTAAATTTTTCTTTAGTATTTTTCTTAATGCGTTTTAAAAGATCTTCTTGAAATTCTTTAGAATATCCCTGGACTTGTTGACCGATACCATGAAGTATAACTATTTTGAACTTTTTCATAATTAAGATCTCAATTTACTTTTTGGTAAAAGATTCCTTTAGTTCTTCAACTTTCTTTTCGATCACTTCAACAATTTCTGGAAGTGTTGACGGCTTAGTTTTCTTAAACTTGTCAAGTGCCTTAGTAAATCTCTCGCTAATAGCTGAAAGTTCTTTTTCGTTCTTAGCAGATTCAAGTTGCTTTGCTACAGATCCACAAACTTCAAGAAATTTTTCACCAGCTTTTACATCTTTAGGATCTTCAACTATTACAGCCGGCTCCGGTTTGTAGTTCTTAACTTCTTCCTTTGTCATGTGAACTATATTACCGTTCTTTGGAGGATTGGTTGCGAACTTCATACCTCTTTTGAATAAACTTTTATTGCAGTTGTGGTTAATTTCTTCATAGATATTACCGTTACATCTTCTGCACATTCTTACAACGGTTAACTTTTTGTCTTTTGACATTTTTAATCCCTCACTTATTTTTTAATTTAATTTATCTTCATTATTTGTGCTTTCAGTATTTGGAATATCTGAATTGATATTAGTTACCGGAATAGGCTTTTCCATGATCTCAGTTTTAAACCATCTATGAAATGCTATAGAACCGTATTCTTTTACAAGATCATAAGTCAAACCACCCAATACATAGGCAAATAATAAAACCATGAAAACAATAGCTCTAAATGCTTTTATATCTTTTACTGTGAAAACCGCATCAATCAGAAAAAATACTGGAGAGAGTAATCCTTTTAAAAATCCTACTATATACTTTTTCATTTTTTAATCCTTATGTAAATATTTTACTTACCAAATCTAATACCGG
>JRFF01000060.1:12686-15495 GCA_000753575.1 Candidatus Izimoplasma sp. HR2
TCACTTATCCATAAACCTAAAGATTTTTTTTCGAGCTTTGTAACTCTACCATTTGTCTTGACTGTTTGCTTGTGTGTATCTTGCAACAACTCATAAATTTCTTTATTGGTTATTTCCATAAATACTTCCTTGCTTTTATCTTTTGGCATTCCATTACTTTCCTATTAGTCACTTAAGACTTTAATTTACTTAGTGTATTCTGTTAAACTACCATTACCATCTTTTTGTATGTGACCATCAATAAATTCTACATATACTTCACTTGCGTATTCATTATCAGTCGCTGCTATTCTTGTAAGTTTACATTTATATAACGTACTTACAGTTGAATTAACTGCGGGTACTGTTCCTGTTTCGTGTAGTTTATGAGTACCGCTGAAATCCGCATCCATTAAGCATTCAGTTGTAAATGGACTTCCTGTAGGTGCACCCCACGTTCCATTTACATAAGCTGAAATAACATCTAATTGAAATTTGAACTTCTTAGTGTCACCATCATTCGGAGTTGTATAATGGAAGTGTGTTTCTAATATAGAGTCTAACTTCATAGCATGATAACTTTGAAAGTCAAAGAATACATAATCATTTACTGCAAATCCTAATACAGGATATTCAATACCACTACCAACTCCATGATTATAATACCTCCAAGTAGGAGCATTTGATGGTGGTGTCTTTGCATTACTCAAACTTACTTGAATATCATCCCACATTACACCATCATTCGTTAATCCACTCTTTGCTTTATATGACATAATTTACTCCTTGAATTAAAGGTCGCACTTAAATCGTTTACCAACTAATGACATTCCTATCATGTAAACATTCCCTGTATTAGTATCTAAAGCATCGCCACCTATTCTACTCAATCTAACCTGAACTACTTTGTCGGTTGAGCTTGGTGTAGGTAATGTAAATAAAGCTCCTACATATCCGTCTGCCGTAGTTGAAACGGTCACTGCATTATCAACATCCGTTCCACTTGCACTCATATCATCATTATAGTCAGTTATTAAATAAGCAACTCTCCATAAAACATTACCCGTATTCGTGTCAGATGTAAATGCTATTCTGATACTCAATGGCTCTGAAATATCTACATATTGAGGTAGCCTGTAATTTGCACAGGCAATATCAGTAACGCTATTGCTATATTCTAATGCTACACCAATTCCGTATGAAACTAAAGTAGCTCCACTTGCAATTCCTACAGGATTTATAGAAGTTGCACCGTGCTGTATTACGAATGTTCTTGGGTCATTTTTTCTATAATATGCACCAATAAGAATAAGTGATATTAGAAATATTAGAATAAGTTTCTTCATAATCAACTCCTAAAATACATACCAATTCGTACCGTCACAATACAAGCTTATTGCATCATAATCACTTGACGATACAAATGTTGCACTACCATCTATTAAAGCACCGCCCTCAGTGTCTATTGTAATGCTATTCGTTGTTGCATTACCAGTATCTTTAATTACAATGATCCTACCCTCTACAACTTGAGCAGTTGGCAGTGTTAAGCTTGTAACTGCACCTGTGGCTGTATAGGTCACATTGAGTATATAGTCACTTACTAATAAATCGTAAGTTGCAGCATTAACGGTTGTAATATTGACATAATACCCACCATTAACAGCTAATACGCCAACACTTAATTTATTTGGTATAACTACAATTGCCTGACTTGAGCTATCTATCCATGTTTTAGCAGAAATAGCCCTCACACTATCAATCGCCGCTTGTGTACTGTCTGACAAATCTTCATTTGACGGTACGCCCTCAATAGTTCCTACTACATTTTTAGATAGTAGGTTAATGTCGCCACCCGCAGTGACCTCAACACCAATACCACGCTTTCTATTACCTAAGAATGCAGAGTTTTTAGGAATTGTTTCACAAAATAAAATAGATGTCAAAACCAATACAAGTATAAACTTTTTCATAATATTAACTTCCATTTTTTAACAGAAATAGCCCTCACACTATCAATCGCCGCTTGTGTACTGTCTGACAAATCTTCATTTGACGGTACGCCCTCAATAGTTCCTATTACATTTTTAGATAGTAGTTTTATAGTACCACCCGCAGTGATCTCAACACCAATACCACACCTTCTATCACCTAAGAATGCAGAGTTTTTAGGAATTGTTTCACAAAATAAAATAGATGTCAAAACCAATACAAGTATAAACTTTTTCATAATATTAACTTCCATTTTTTATTAGGGTCTTGCGCCAGGTAAAGTTTTCACTGAAATATCTGTAAAAGTTGCAGTTGTACAATCTGAGGCATCTGTCATGTCATCGGTATTAGCAACCCAGTCAACATCAGTAGTTGCTCCCACAATTATATATCCTAGCTGAACATTATCTGCTGCGGCATCCGGCAAAGCAGCCAAAGCCAAAGCAGAAGTTGTATAGACTTGATCCGCACCTGGAGCTAATGTTGAAACTGTCCCGGCACCGTTTACCTGAACTAAAAATATACCGTAGAAGATCCCAGCTGCAGCACCTGTATTTATTGTGTAGGCTGCTGTGAACGTAAGATTGTCTGCTGCGGCATCGGAATATTGAACTCCGTCAATTGTGTAATATGCAGTTGTAGTTGTTTTGAACTTTTCAGCAGCAACGCCACTTATAAGGATTGTACCGTCTATAAGTAATCCATCTGCAAGAAATGCCTGCATACTATCAACTAAAGCGTAGATACTTGAAAGCGTTCCTGAGTTGCCTAAATTAACACTTCCTACTGTAGTTTTAGGCAATAGGTTAATGTCGCCACCTCGAGTAACTTCAACACC
>JRFF01000061.1 GCA_000753575.1 Candidatus Izimoplasma sp. HR2
ATTATATATTATTGTATGGTTGATGATTTTACTTATACCTGTCCAACTTTATTTGATACTGATTATGATGCTGAACTAGAAATAACTTATGAATATGTTGAATTTGATGTAACAATGAAACAAGGTGAACCATTACAATCACCGTTAGAATATACTGGTGCAGATATTGTGAGTAATCAAATAGTATTGCCTTTTCAGAATTGGAATATGGGTGTATATCCCTACGAAAATGATGAATCTGTTTTGGTAACTATTGGTGACACTGAAGATTCATGGACTAGAACATCAGATTTTTTTGATGATATTTCCGGTCTTGTTAGCGAGGATAATGTATATCTATTTTCATACGACAAATATAAAAGGTCGGTTGTTATTTTTTCAAATACTAGAAATATTCCAGACCTTGATGATGATATAAAAATTTATCCCATTAAAACATTAGGTTTAGATGGTGCTATTTCACAGAATGTATTTGGTGGTGATAATAAACCTATATCAGATACAATTTTGGGTGTTATTGATGTTCCATTTTTGAATAATATTACTCAAGATATAATTATTCCTGATGATAGATATACAACATTGAATGATAATGCTTCTGTTGGTGGTTCTATGCCAGAAAATGTTGATGATTTGAAAATAGGTGGTTCTTCATATTCTCATTCACAGTTAAGGAATGTTACTAAAATTGATTATATGGGTAATTTGGGATCAAGGGGTGATATTACCAAAGCCAATGCGTGGGGTGAACAAGAACAAAATCCTACTGTTTTGGATACAACATATTACAATAGAGCATATATTTCCACAATTCCAACAGAGTGGGATAATGAGGTTTATAATAATATTAAAATGACCGCAAAGACAATTGATGATGAGTTTAGTAACAATATTTCTGGTAATCCATTAAAAACATTATTATTTCCAGAAGATTATAGTGTTGACAATAAGTTTAATCCCGAATGGGAAACTGAACTTATTGAATATTTAGAACCACGTAAAATGTTGGGTATTTGGGAGGAATTTATATTACCTGAACTTATATATTTTCGTTTGGATTTTGGTTTAAAGGTTAGGAGAACTTATAGTTGGACCCAGGTTAAAGAAACTATAAAAAATAAATTAATATATTATTTTGCTAATTCTAATAGAAAATTTGGAGATATTATTGATTTCCGTGAAATATACAATTATATCATGGATATGGGTAATGTTTCACCAACAGACGATTTTCCTTTGATAAGAGGGATTAGTAGTTTGGTTGTTCGAGATGTTATGACGTATCGTGATCCTGTTAGAGTGGGAGACATAGATAATCAATCAGACTGTGAATATTTTGAAGGTACATGGACAGGCACTTGTTCTATTGTTCCCGATGAAATGTATATATATTCACAAAATGTTAGAAATTATTTCCCATATTTTATTAATACTGGTTATTTTAGAGATAATCGCAGTAGTGTTGATGATGTGTATAATATTATTCAACCAATTCAACTTGGCCATAATCAGTTTCCTCAATTGGCTTCTGATTTTTGTATATTCGTAAACGAGGGATAAAATGAGTAGATTTACTGATTCACCATATTTTCTTTTAAAAGATTTCATGAACGCTTTGGTTGTATCCTCAAATTCGGAATATCAACAATCAGATATTACAAATTTACATAGAAGTGTTGTATTTGAAGATATTATATTTGTTGGTGGAGTAACACATAATGAAACAAGTACACCTTTTGTTGATACATTAGATAGATATCCAACTTTTGACACAGAAGCAGACCAAGCACAAATATTTACTTCTGATGATGTTGCTTGGAATGGCTGGTGGGATAGAAGCCCTAATGCTTCATATTTTTTGGATAATGTTGATATAAATGATGATCCTGCTTCTGTTGCTGTAATGATGAGGGGTGGTGATAGTGCCGGTGAATTAGTTGTTGGTGGTGGTAGTTATATTAATTTATACGCAAAAAAAGATGATTATGGATTTGTTCCTATAAGACTTGTTCCTGTTTATGGTGAACCAGCCGAAAAGAAATATTTTAAATTTAGTGTTGCTGAAATATCTACTCTTGTTCCTGATGACCCTGCTGATCCAACATTAATATATGATTCTGATGATATAGCTGATGAACCATATTATGATAGTGATAATGTTAGTATTCAAGTATATGATTATGATTATGATACAAGTCCTATTGGATGGGGTGATATTGATACAAATGAAGTTCTTGAAAATGGTACTGAGATTTATTTTAGAAAAGATAGTTCATTTCATGATTGGTTAAAGGAATTTGCTCATGATTTTTATGAAACTGATTATGAAGTTGATTTTATTATAAGAAATTATGTTAATACAGATAAAATGTTTATATATTTTGGTGAGATATATTTAACAACTAAAGAAAATATATCTGACCCTGATACATATCATATTGTTTATAATGGTCTTAAAGATTGGGTACAGGCTGCATTACCAGTAAATAATCGTAAAGATAATCTTATCGAATTTCTTGATACATATTTCGATCAAGTATATTCAGAGGGTTATGAACTACTTAAAAATGTATGGACTCTTCGGGATGGTTGGGAATGTGATGAGAGATTTTTGGGATATGTTCCTACTTTTTACGGTGTTGATAAATATGATGATATTCCTGATTATTTTTCAGATCGATTCAGGGAATATGCTGCTGAACTAGTATGGTTGATGAAACGAAAAGGTACATATGCTTCAATGTATATAATATTTGAACTTCTTTGTGGAAATTCTAATAATATTTTTAATGTGTTGGAAAGATGGCATGATGATACCACAGGCGTTATTTCATCAGATGATTATAATGATCATATTTATACGAGTTTGTATGGAAAAGAGACTCCAACCGGTCTTATAGGTGCTGGTGAATTTTGGTATTCGAAATTTGATGTGGCTGATTACCCACAAGGTTATCTCGCAACAGGTACAACAAATGATACTGATGATAAAGTTCTATCTCCGTATTATAGAGTTGATTTGGATTTGAATGTTGAACCAATGACAAATTTTGAAATTTTACCAAAACAAATATCAGAATCCCTTTATTATAATTGGGAGTTGATGCGTCCAATCAACAGACAAACAGAATATAATTTAATTTATGCCCCATATACTGATCTTACCGGTACTGAATTTGGTTTATATGAGAGTCCTAATTCATGGCAAAGTATAACAAAGACGTTGGATAATGTTATATTTGATCCTGATAATTTTATATATATCCAAAGGGATTCTGTTGAAACATGGTCAATTGCTCATACTTTATTAACAATGAATGTAGTAATAACATCATATTCAGATGATTTTGAAAAACAAATACCTGTTAGTATAGAAGTTGTTGATGATTCTAGGGTGATTATTGAATGGGATGCACCAACAGCAGGTATTGTTATTATATCCAAGGCTTCTAAGGCAGTAGATGAATATGATCCTATTTCATGGAAAATACGACATGGGCTTAATCGCAAGGAGATTTTATTTCAAGTTCGAACTGCCGACAATATTGTTTATTATCCTGAAATATCATATTTAGGTGATAATAATACATTATATATAGAAAACGCACCAGAAGCGGATAGTGAAGCGTTTATTAAATCAGGTATTGCGGTTGGTGATTCTTATGATTCTGATGGTGATGGAATTGATGATTCGACAATAACACAGGATATATGGGTGTTTGATTCTGTTGATATTGATGAAAGCGGTGATCCGAAAGAGATAACTAAATATTATTATGAAGATCCAGAAACAGAAATTGGTATTTGGTGGTGGGCTTGGGTTATTGATCATCCATATCAAGAAAATGTTTTACAGGTTAATTGTTATGATGTTGATAATAAATTAGTTGAACCTGCTAAAGTTTTATTGAATGAAACTGATCCAGGTGGTTTACCACAATTAGTTATTCTTTGGGCTGATTCTGACAAGGTAGAAAATGACCCCAATGATTATATTGGTTTTGCTGCAATTGATAATATAGGTGATGTTGCATCATTTTACGGGACTATTCCAAAAGATGAGGAAGGTAATCTTTTGGATTTAGAATGGAGAATGACTGTTGAAGATGATGATAATATATATACATTTTTACAAGAGGGATCTGTTGATGCCGATGTATTGTTTGTTGATAGTGATAAAACAATCAATTATTATGATATAGCTAATCCTGATAATAAGACATATGTAAGCGGTACAGTTGGTCTCATAGAACAGGATAATGAATGGTATTATTACACATTTACTGTTACAAATGAAGCATTAGAACAGTTAAATGTTAAAGATTATAAGATTATAGCGATAGAATTGGTAAATACTCGTGTAAAGAGATTTGATAAACAGAGAGTTGTATATAGTAGATTGAGTGGAATATATAAACCGTTAGGTGTTAATTTTATAGGGCATTATAGGATTTTTCAAAATGAGTCTGGATTTCCCACAGCACTTCTTGATCATGATTATATACCACTATTTGATCATAATGACGAAAATCTTTATGGTTAATATTAATGGAGGAATAAATGGCAAGATTTTATGATGAAACAATATACCCATTAACAGCAACATTAAATGGGGATGAGATTTTTTTGGTATATAAAAGTGGTTCAAGTAAAACAGTAACTCTTGATACTGTTTTATCTGAATTAGTTGATCCTTTTATTGAAACTAAAAGTATAGGGGATTTGTCTGATATTACAATCTCTAGTGTACAAGAAGATGATATATTACAATATCAAGGTGGTGAATGGGTAAATACAGGGGCATCATCTTTACCGAATCCATTTGACCAAGATTTGAATACTACGGATACACCAAGTTTTACTGGTATCGCATCATTAAGTAACTCATCTGATTCATCAAATTCTGTTATGATTGTTGGTGGTAATGAAACAATGACTGGTGATGATAATATTTTAATTGGATATCAAACAGGGCTTAGTATTACAACAGGTGGTAATAACATATTCATCGGTGAAAGTGCTGGTGATAATGTAATAACAGGAAGTAATTTAATTTGTATTGGTAAAAATGCACAACCATCATTAACAAATGCAACACATCAAATGATTATAGGTGATGCAATTGATATTATTAGTGTTGGAATTGGTGGTAATAACAATCCACAATATGAATTAGATGTTACTGGTGATATAAATTTTACAGGTGATTTATATGATAATGGTTCATTACTTGATTTAGGTGGAAAAGTTGTTCAGTTTGTATATACCCTTGATGGTGAATATACAACTGGGCTCGGTAGTGCAATATTATGGGATGATTCAATACCTCAAAATACTGAAGGATATGAAGTGATGACTGTTAATATTACACCTACTAATTCATCAAATAATTTAGTTATTGATGTTGTTACTAATGTTGGATTTTCTACTGGGGATCTTGGTTTAACAGCAGCATTGTTTCGTGATTCTGAAATTGATGCTTTATCGGTGGTTTCAATGCCTACTGGTGCAGGAGCAACACAAATAATGAATCTTAAAATGAGATGTGTAATTCAGGCTGGGTCTACATTAGAACAAATATTTAAAATCAGGATAGGTGCAAATCTTGGTGCTGCTAATACCATATATTTTAATGGGAGTTCTACTGGACGTAAATTTGCTGGAAAATTATTATCATCAATTACTGTTACTGAAATTGCCACCTAATTGGTTCATAAATAAATTACAAGGTAGGTGAAAAATGAAATTTAAAATATTTCTTGAAGATGATTCTATAAATGAATCAATAAATAATGTTGATTTTGTTGATGAATTTATAAATAAAGGTAGAGCAAAAGAGGAAGGTGTTACTGAAGATGACGTTGACCCTAAAGAATTGAAAATGGGTATAGAAGTTGAATATGAACATACCAGTAATAGAGAAATAGCTAAACGAATTGCATTAGATCATCTTTCTGAATTAAAAGATTATTATACAAGATTAAAGAAGATGGAAGAAGATGGCAAAAAAGAACAAGGTGATTAATGAAATTTAAAGGATTTTTAGAATCATATACTGGTGGTTATGATGATTCTGTTATGATTGCTGAAATTGATATGACTAATTTTGGTGATCTTAAAATACCAGAATATATTAAAAATTATAATGGATATATATTTTTTATCAAGGATGTAGAATTTTTATTTAAAGGTACTCATATAGAATCTAATAAATGGATAATTAAATTTGGTGTTCATAAAGGTAACGGAAAACTTGATATTGAAATGTCTGGGAAACACGAAACAAAAAATACTATTTTGGTACTAAAAAATGTAATAAAATGTATGAGTTTATTCACTATTAGATATAAACCAGAACAGTTAACATTTGTTGCTGATAGAAAGAGTAGACAATTAACATATGAAAGAATAGTAGAAGCTCTTTTGATGAGACCAGAATTTCAATATTATGGTACTTTGGATAAAAAATATTCACAGACTGATAAGATTGTGACATATATTATTAAAAAGAGATGATTAATGAAATTTAAAGAATTTTTAGATGTATATAACGAGGGTGTGATATTAGTTGAAGTTAATATGACTAATTATAATAATTTGGATACACCTATATATGTTAAGAGATATAATGGATATCTTTTTTATGTTGATGATATTGAATTTATATTTAGAGGATTTCATACAGAAGATAATAAATGGACAGTAAAATTTGGGGTTCATAAGGGAAATGGTGATATAAATGTTGATATGTCAGAGAAATATGAAACTAAGAATACAATATTAATTTTAAATTATGTGGCCAAATGTTTGAGTATGTTCACAAAACAATATAAACCAAATCAAATAACGTTTGTTGCTGATCGAAAAAATAGACAGAAAATATATGATAGACTTATACAAGCTTTATTAAAAGAACCAGAATTTCAATATTATGGGTTTCCTAGAAAAATCGATTCTGAAGTTGATAATACGGTCGTGTATATAATGAAAAGAAGTTAAAGGAATATTAAATGTCAACACAAAATTATTCTGATATGTTTGCTGTATTTGTTGAGAAAGAAGGTTATGAATTGTTATCTGAATATAAAAATAGTCATATAAAAGTTAAATTAAAATGTCCTATAGGTCATATTTATAATGTTAAACCATACAGCTTTAAACAAGGCAGTAGATGTCCTAAATGTTCAAGTCAATGTCCTATTCAAGCAAAAGAACAATTTTTAGAATTATTGTCCGAAGAGGGTTATGAATTATTATCTGAATATAAAGGTTCTCTTATAAAAGTTAAAATAAAATGCCCAGAAGGTCATGAATATATGGCAGTTCCGAGTAAATTCAAAATTGGTGATAGATGTCCTAAATGTTCTAATAAATGTCCAGAACAAGCAAAAGAACAATTTTTACAATTAATTTGTAGTATAGAATATAAATTAATTAGTGAATATATTAATAATAGAACAAAAGTATTATTAAAATGTGATAAAGGTCATGAATATTATGTTAGACCATATAGTTTTAAAAATGGTGCTAGATGTCCTAAATGTGCAGGTAAATGTCCAATACAAGTAAAAGAACAATTTATTAAATTATTAGAAAGTGAAGGTTATGAATTATTATCTGAATATAAAAATACTAGTACAAAAGTAAAATTAAAATGTTTAAAGGGTCATATATGGGAAACAATACCAAGTAATTTTACAGGCCATGATAATAGATGTCCTAAATGTTCAGGTCAATGTCCTATTCAAGCAAAGAAAGATTTTTTAGACTTATTGAACAAAGAAAGATATGAACTATTATCTGAATATAAGAATAATAAGACAAAAGTAGAAATAAAATGTTTTGAAGGTCATATTTATAATGTTAAACCAAATAGTTTTAAAAATGGATTAAGATGTCCAAAATGTTCAAACATGTGTCCAATTCAAGCAAAAGAACAATTTATGGAATTACTAGAAAAAGAAGGATATGAATTATTATCTGAATATAAGAATACACAAACAAAAGTTAAACTAAAATGCTCAGAAGATCATGAATATAGTGTAACACCAAATAGTTTTCAACAAGGTCATCGATGTCCAAAATGTGCGGGATTGTGTCCAATTCAAGCCAAAGAAAAATTTATCCAGACATTAGACCAAGAAGGTTATGAATTAATAGGTGAATATATTAATATAACAACAAAAGTAAAATTGAAATGCCCAGAAGATCATGAATGGAATGTTATACCTAGTAGTTTTAAATATAATTATACTAGATGCCCCCATTGTGCAGGTTCAACTGGTCAGAGATTATTACAAAAAATGTTAAAAGAATATGATATAGGTAATGTTATTTATAATGACAGAGAAGTATTAAATGGATTAGAATTGGATATATATTACCCTGAATTAAATATTGGAATAGAATATCAAGGTAATTATTGGCATAGTTTACCAGATCACATAGAAAGAGATAAAAGAAAGAGAGAATTATGTAAGGAATTAAATATTAAATTATTGGAAATATGGGATGATGATTTTATGAAAGATCAAGTCACAGAAATAAATAAAATTATAAATATTATACAAGGAGTTAAATAATGCCAGCACAACAACATTATCATTATAATGTGTTAAGAAAAATTATCATCCAATTTTTAGACCTCTTTAATGACATAAGCATAGCCCGTTATAATCAAGATACTGGTGCTGTTATAAAATACGTGAAAATTCCTCTTCGATTCGCCCCAAAAACGAAGCAATTTTGGTGGAAAGAACTTCAAGAAGCTGGGGATAGACGTGATCAAGTTCTTCCTATGATGGCAGTAGATTTAGAAAATGTTGAATATGCGCAAGATCGACAAACAAACCGTAATCACAAAATTTCTATTGTTAATGATAGTGGTACGACCCAACAATATTTTAATCCTGTTCCATATGATTTTACTTTTAAATTACAGATAGTATCAGAATATATGGTTGATATTACACAAATTGTTGAACAAATTTTTCCATTTTTTACACCAGAAACTTATATACGTATAACAATTCCAGAATTAAATATTACTGGTTTGGGTGAATCAGATGAAACGGGTACTGATAAATTGGAATTGCGTGTAGTATATGAAAGTGCAACGAAAGAAAGTCCTATCGAACTAGATGAAGCTGGATATAGAATTCTTCGATGGGATTTAACATTTAAGGTTCAAGGGTATTTATTTTCTCCAGTCTGTGAAACGAGTCGAATTCATAAAGTTATTCAGAATTATTATACATCTGATGAGACATGGGAAGATCGTGAAGCAGATATAGAATTAAGAGAAGGTGAACTTGGTGGTCAGGTTATGCAGGGTACAACATATGCAACTAATATACCAGATGATGGTGTTCAGATAGATGATACGATACGAGCACTTTATAGTTATGAACATTTTGAACATCCATCTAATTATGTATATGATTCTATAGAAGATGATGAAGTTTGGATTGAAGATGATGATGGTTTACCAATTAATGATACAGTTGATAGAAATGTGAGGGAATAAA
>JRFF01000062.1 GCA_000753575.1 Candidatus Izimoplasma sp. HR2
TGTTAATAATTATATCAAATAGATTAAATTTTGTAAACATGATATAATATCAATATTTATTTTTTCTCTATGTTGACAAAAATTATAATCCATGTTAAACTAAAGTCTATTATACACCAAGAGTTATATACTAGAGGGTGTATATGAAAAGGTATATGTAATGAATTGGTGTGATTATTGTTGTGACTGGTTCTTTTTGTCACAACAATAATCACTATCCGTTAGGATATTTTATTTAATATTATTGTTTAAAATATGTAATTATAACCTTCTTTGTTACATTTACATACTTGTCTGATTATAATTCACCAAGTTCATCTTTTTTACAATCTTCACCATTCTTCTTTTTTTCTTTTTGAACATTTTCTTAGTGCCTTGAGGTATTTTTGCAACATCCCCTGTAGTTGTCCCTGTAGTTTCTCCTTCTTCATCTAACATCAAATTAATCTTATCTAATATATACATAACTTCCTCTCATTTTTTATTTGAAAAATTTATCTGAGTAGTTGGATCGTTGATAAATATTTTCTTCATTATCTTTAATTAATGATTTTAATTTAACAAACCATTTATCAAAGGTTGAAATAATTTTTTTAGTATCTCCTTTTGTTTTTCTAAATTTTGTTTTTACCGAAGACATTGCCATATATTTTTCTTTGGGGTTAATTGCGATAGATCCAAAAAGATTTTTAACCTCCCAACCCATTTCTTCTTTGCGAATCATGAATTTATGGTGAACTGGGTCATTATCAAGAATACCAGATGATAATTCTTTCTTGTCACCAATAATACCAAAAGAAAAACCTATTGAATCAGATGAAATCTTTCGCAAATTAAACCAACCGTTCGAAAAATGTTTTTCAAAAACATTTTTAATTCCATCCATGATTTCTTTTTCATTATTTTCATTTTCTAACACCAAATCAATCTTATTAATAATATCCATTTTTACCCCTTTGTATTAAGTTGTTTTTGATATAAACATAATACTATAAATTCAATTAATAAACAATAAAATAATTCTAAAAATATAGTAATTATAACCTTTCTTTTTATGTATTAAATATAAGATGATAGTAATGAAACAATTCCAACTAACCATCCTCTATAAAATTCTTGTCTTGCCCAAACATCTGTATTAATAAATGGTAATTTTTTAGATAACCATATTGCAGTGGGAAATATAATACCCATAGATCCTGCAACCAGACCGACAGCAGGGCTAAAATAAATCATAGGAGTAACACAAGCACCCCAAATCAATCCTCTTAAAACATTGGCTAGTATAACATTAGTTTTAAAAATCCCAAATTGCCATGATTCCAAATTATTCTGATCCATTTCTTTATCAAATAACATGGAACCAAGAGGCTGACCCCAACCAAAAGCTGCACCTGTTGCCCATAGGAGAGCAAAAATTAACACTTGCCACCAATTCAACCCTATTAATGTACCAACCATAAGACCATATATTATAGCTTCAATGGTTTTGCTATACACAACATCAACTTTATCCCCTCTAAATCTATCAATTAATCCACACGAATAAGCTAATAAAATTTCAAACATTAGATTATCTCCTATTTTTATATTTGTTTAATTAATGTTTTTTCATCTTCTAAACCAAACAGTCTGACTATTCCATTCATTAGAGATTTTAATTTCTTTTTAACGGATTTTTCTGTTCCTTTGGCAGCATCAATTAGATTTTTAATAGCATTTTTTGCTTTTGTTAGTGTATCTTCTACTTTAGATTTAATATGAGTTCCGATATGCCAACCTGTGATAGCATCAATCATATGAATTGGACCAGTAATCATATGAAGGGTTACAGTATCAAGTTTTAAAAGGAAATTTACAAAATCTTCTTTTTTAATTTCTGTGTTTGCTAATTCTTTTACGCGAACTTTTGATTCTTCGTTTCCGACCGCCGCCTTAAGAGCGTGCCAGACGAATTCGGACATCACCTTACCAGATTTTAATGCTATAGCAATGAGTCCTTCGCCTGATTTATGGGTATGTAATCCAATCTTCTTCATCAGAGCATCCATACCTGTTTTGAATGTATTTAAACTAAATGCCTCATTGATTATAGTTTTATCATCAATTAACATAGCCATTTCCAAAACGATTTCCATGTCTCTCATTTCGTCATAATTGTATAAATTTGAATTAATTCTGTCTAAAATATCCATTGTTCTCTCCATTATTTTATTGTATATTTTTCCAATCTCATGCTGATAAAATCTCATCAAGAGTAACAATAACATCACTCCAATTATTATTTGTTGTGATTTCAAAAGTTCCTGTTATTTGATATATGTCAGGAATTGGTGTATCATTATCTGTTGCGGTTGCTCTTATAGTTATTATATCAGTTTGAGATGTTTCACTAGAAGGCACAAAAGCAAATAGATCTATAGTATCATATTCTGGTAAATCATCAACATTAGGCACGATAGTTTCTAATGTACCAGTTCCTTTTGGTGATACATATCCAATCTTAACAAAATTAAATGGATTTCCGACATCACCTGTTATTTGTACTCCAATACTAACATTAGTTTCATCAACAATAACAGATTCAATAAAATCATTTACTAGAATTTCATATTGTGTGATCACTGGCATAATAGTATAATCAGGTAATATAGCTTCCGGTTCTGGTTCTGGGATAGCCTTAATAATCCAAGAAATGCTTTCTTCAATTTCTTTTATTTGAGTATCAGGCTCTTCGTTCTGCCATTCTATTCCCCAAGGTATTTTGGCCATTTATTTTTTGACTTTATTTAAAAAAATTACAATATCATCAGGTAAATCCGAGACTTGTATCAAATCTTTATTAATTAATATTTCAACTAAAGCCATTAATATTTTTGTGGTTGGTTGACCTCTCACACTCTTATTAAATTCATGGTCATCAATATATAGTTGTAATTCATCATGTGATAATTTCATGGTATCTCCTATTTTTATTTTGAAATATAAACTCTAGCATTCCTAGAACCACCTGTTAATGGAGCAGTAACATTTATGATATTGGTAGATGGAATATCGATTGTATATTGATCAGTTTCTAATTGATTGAGTACATTAGCATCATAATTAAATTCTATTTTGTCAATATTTGGTGTTTTGTTAATGTCATTACTATATAAAATAATAGCACAAGCAAACTTAGTGCCAAACTCCGGCCAATTAACATCAATAACATTACCAACATCAGTACCAGACATATTATTTACTGCTATAGCTTCAGCTTGTGATAAAGCCCCATGAGCTGAATTAGTTGTCGCTGCGATCCACGTTTCAGATGAATAAGTGATATTAGTATTAATATACCAATTGCCTTCTGTACCACCATGAACTGTATTGAGTGATGAAACGATATTTCGGACTGTTGATTGTCCACTTCCAATAATAATGAAAGTTCCACCAGTTAAATCACTATCAGTAAAAGTAGGATTAAAAGAGAATGTATAATTAACAATTTGACTATTTAATGTTTCAGTCGCAGTAACAGAATTGAGATCAATATAATAAGTTGTATCTACTGAATCATTATTATTACTGATAGCTGGAACATGTTGAGAAGAAATATATAAAGGAATTTCAGTATTTAAAATACATGCAGTACCAAAACTTGTATTACCAACATCTCTATAACAAACAATAGCTTTAGTAGATGTTAACATTGCAACTGAGACTTCCTGAGTTGTTGAACTTTCAAATACTTGTGGTGTACCATGAGTAATTGTAGTACCGGAAACATCCAGAATACATGCAGTACCAAAACTTGAATTAACAGCATCTCTATAACAAACAATAGCTTTAGTAGATGTTAACATTGCAACTGAGACTTCCTGAGTTTTTGAACTTTTAAATACTTGTGGTGTACCGGAAGTAATTGTGCTGTTAGAAATATCCAGAATACATGCAGTACCAAAATATGAATTACCAGCATCCTGATAACAAACAATAGCTTTAGTAGATGTTAACATTGCAACTGAGATAAAATATGTTATCGCACTTTCAAATACTTGTGGTGTACCGGAAGTAATTGTGCTGTTAGAAATATCCAGAATACATGCAGTACCAAAACTTGAATTACCAACATCTCTATAACAAACAATAGCTTTAGTAGATGTTAACATTGCAACTGAGACTTCCTGAGTTGTTGAACTTTCAAATACTTGTGGTGTACCATGAGTAATTGTAGTACCGGAAACATCTAGAATACATGCAGTACCAAAATTTGAATTAACAGCATCCTGATAACAAACAATAGCTTTAGTAGATGTTAACATTGCAACTGAGACTTCCTGAGTTGCCGCACTTTCAAATACTTGTGGTGTACCATGAGTAATTGTAGTACCGGAAACATCTAGAATACATGCAGTACCAAAATTTGAATTACCAACATCCTGATAACAAACAATAGCTTTAGTAGATGTTAACATTGCAACTGAGACTTCCTGAGTTGCCGCACTTTCAAATACTTGTGGTGTACCATGAGTAATTGTAGTACCGGAAACATCTAGAATACATGCAGTACCAAAATTTGAATTAACAGCATCTCTATAACAAACAATAGCTTTAGTAGATGTTAACATTGCAACTGATATATAATAAGTTGTTGAACTTTCAAATACTTGTGGTGTACCGGGAATTCCTACTTGTGTAGCACTACTCAATGCAAATCCACCATCAATAAACTCGCCTGAATATAATTCCCAATCACCACCAGCAATTGCATTAGTGTCGGTAAAATCAATAGTAATCTTACACGTAGCAATATCATCAACAATTGATATAATTCTAGCTTCTCCGGTTTCACTTTCAGAAACATTTTTAATAATTTTACCAATATCAGAAGATGACCATGAACCACTACCTAAAGTAAAATTAATACTATCTCCGGTAGTTGCCGATGGAGTTAATATCACTGCATATGCACTATCAGCCAACGTAAAACCTAATTCTCCAGTAATAATATCCCAAATACTATTGGTGAGTCCTGTTTGTGGTATTTCTTCGTAAACAGAAACATTAGCTTCTACGATTGAATCCATTGGTGTGTCTAATGTAATTGAAATTTGTTCACTATCAACCCAATTGCTTTTATTTAAAAATCCTAATTTAGTATCAGATGGAGTTGATAAAGTATCTATAAGATCAACAAAATCATCTTCTATTGGAATATCACCTGTTTCAAATTTACTTTTTAAATATTCTATTGTTTGTATTGCCATAATAACTCCTTAAATGTGTTTAGATTATCCAATAATAAATGTATCACCTATTTCATCAAATCCGATACCACCTTGTATTGGTGGACCATCTGATATAAATGGTCCAGATTCAATTATATTATTTATTTCTATTAAATCATTAATATTTGTAGCTGTGTTAATTTCTGTTATATTATTCATTATAACTCCATTGTTATTTTATTCCATGAACAGAAAAAACATAGTTTGTCATATCACCAGCTTGTGTTTTGGTAACAACAATTTTTGTATTAGGAGCGGCGACATCAGAATATTTTACTCTTTCTGAATCACCATCATCTGCTATAGTTGTCGTGTCACTCGCTTTTCCTACAACGGTTAAATTATCTTCTAATGGTAATGGATATACTATAACCGTTGCTCCCCTAGTTGTGATAATATCTACAATAATACTTGAAAAATTAGTTGTATTGAAATAATAATCACGAGTTGCTGCTGCATCAGTCAAAACTTCAGTATCAGGAATTTCAATACCCGTAAGAAATTCTGGTAATATTGGGTATGGATCAGGTGAAATACCAACAATACCAATACTTTCTAATACTTTATCACCAATTAAATAATCTTTGGTTGCTTTTTGTTCAAATAAATGTAACTTTTTTGCTACTGTCAATAATACATTTTTTTCGGTTAATGTTGCAACAATATCACGATGTAGAGTGATATTATTACCCTGTACACCAACAACTTCATATGCAAATCCAACAGTATCCTCAAATATATCACCGATTCTAAAATTGTTATTGGTTACAACTAGAGGTACGGTTGTTCCATTTCCTAATAATACTGTTAATGTGGTTGCAACAACACCAAAAGTAGGTGAGTTTTTATATTCTGTTTTGTTGATAGATATTGCTTCATTTATTGTAGATACTGCTACATTTGTTTCCGTATATATTACAGTGGTTTTTAGATCGTCTCCAGATGTAATATCAATATCGGTTATGAATGGTTCAGTATAACCTGTTCTTTGATATCCTATTGTCATATTTAAAAATCCTCCATTTAATGTCTTATATGTATTTATATTTTATAAATACATATTGAATAATGTTTATTTATGATATGAAAAAATATATTTAATAGATAAAATAATAAAAAAGGAGAAATAATAAAATGGATTTGTTAGAAAAAATTGATTTGTATGTTGAAAATATTAACGAGGAATCAGATTATCAAAAATTTGTCAAAAAAAAATTAGCTGATACAGGGAAATCTTTGGGTGATATGAATGATGAAGAAACTAAAAAGTTTTTTTTAATGCTCGACAAAGAATGGAAATCAAAAGATGAGAAAAAACAAAAATAAATGAATTTTGGTAATATATGAATTTAACAAAAATAATTATGGATATATTTTTAAAGAATTGGTTGAAAGTGTTGGTTATGCGTTATTATCTGATTATAAAAACTCACAAACAAAAGTTAAAATAAGATGTAATAAAGGTCATGAGTACAGTTGTTCAACACCAAATAATTTTAAAAAAGGTAGTAGATGTCCAATATGTGCAGGTAAATGTCCAATTCAAGCTAAAGAAAATTTTATCCAGACATTAGACCAAGAAGAATATGAATTATTATCTGAATATAAGAATACTAAAACAAAAATCAAAATAAAATGTAATTATGGTCATGAATATAAAGTAATGCCAAGTAAGTTTAAAAGTGGTCAAAGATGTCCAATATGTTTTGAAAGAAGATCCAATAAAGAAATTAATATATTAAATTATGTAAAATCGATTTTAAATGAGGAAGTAATATCAGGAGATAGGACAAATATAATAAATCCTAGAACAGGAAATTATTTAGAATTAGATATATGGATACCAGAATTAAGAAAAGCAATTGAGTTTAATGGAACATATTGGCATAGTGGTTATTATTCAAAATATAAAGATGGGATTAAGAGAGAATATTGTGACAAAAATGGTATAGATTTAATGGTGATAGATGAATTGGAATATGATAATGGATTAGAATTGTGTTTAAGTGGAATAGATAATTTTTTAGTAATAGAGAAGAGTTTATAACCACCTAAAAAGAAAACCCATATTGCGTTAGCTAATGGGATGAATTTTTTCATTCTTGGTTTTCAATGTAATGTGTTTAGAAGATCTTAATATAAAACCAATGCAGCCATTATCTTCATAAACAATAGGGTTGGAACGATCCTAATACACGCCTGTGGAGATACGAAAGGTGATAAAACACCATCACCTGTATCGATGAATCAGGAAGCCCATATTGCGTTAGCTAATGGGTAGTTCACAAAGATAAATATCCTAATATATATAATTGGATGTGAATAATGTTTAATGATATAAAGAATCAAAAACCACATAATGGGTATTACACACCTGTTTATCCAGAGAAATATAAAGGAAAAGGAAAAATCCGCTTGATGAGTAGTTGGGAAGCCGCATTCTGTAGATGGTGTGATTATAGTAGTGGAATTGTTGAATGGTCTAGTGAAGAAATAATTATCAAATATCAAGACCCTATCAACCCGATAAAGTTTAATAAGCCGAAATTTAGATCATATTATCCCGACTTTGTAATTAAAACGAAAAAGGGTGATATATATTTGATTGAGGTAAAACCATATAAACAAACAAAACCTCCAACTAAAAGTAAATCAAAAAGCAGCAAGACAATGATGACAGAGAATAAAAATTGGGTGGTTAATCAAGCTAAATGGAAAGCAGCAAAAGCGTACTGTGTTAGAAAAGAATGGATTTTTAAAATAATAACTGAGAAAGAATTGTTTGGTAAAAAATGAAATTTAAAGAATATATATCAATAGAAGAAGAAATTATTTCTGATACTTTATGGTTTCCTATGAGAAATCAAATTGGGTATATGGTAACGGAAATATTGGATAGCGATATAGAATGTAAATTGATATGGAACCACAAAGATTCATTTAGAGCTTCTTTTATGGCAATCAATCATTATAATTTTGATGCATTTCCATTAAACAATAATATTTGGGGTATTATGTTTTATAAATATAAAGACAAACAAAATCCCGATAAAATATTTAAATCTGGTGGCAGAGAAATTGGAGCTAGTGTTGTGATGGCTGGAGTTTTTAATTGCATAGATTTATTAATATCAAAACAAAAAGTTAATGGTATATATTT
>JRFF01000063.1 GCA_000753575.1 Candidatus Izimoplasma sp. HR2
GTTGAACAAGATGCGATTGATATTTGGACATCTGTATTAAGTACTACAGCTGAGTGTTTACATTCCGCAGAAGTACTACCAGAAGAAATTGCTAGTATTGGTATTACCAACCAAAGAGAAACAACTATACTTTGGGATAAACGTGATGGTACTCCCGTTTATAACGCAATTGTTTGGCAATCAAAACAGAGTAAAGATATATGTGACGATTTAAAAGAAAAAGGATTAAATGATCTTTTTAAATCTAAAACAGGATTATTAATTGATCCTTATTTTTCAGCCACTAAAGTGAAGTGGATATTAGATAATATAGATGGAACTAAGGAATTAATGGTCCAAGGTAATTTAATGTTTGGGACTGTTGATACATGGCTTTTATATAAGTTAAGTGGAAATAAGATACATAAAACTGATTATACTAATGCCTCTAGAACATTAATGTATAATATCTTTACTAAAGAATGGGATCAAGAATTACTTAATATTCTTGGAATAAATAATAATGTTTTACCTGAAGTTTGTGATTCTAACGCTATATTTGGAATTACCGCAAGACATACATTCTTTGGAGCTGAAATACCTATTGCAGGTATTTTAGGAGATCAACAAGCTGCGTTATTTGGACAGTTATGTTTAGATAAAGGAGAAATTAAGAATACTTATGGAACTGGTTGTTTTATGTTAATGAATACAGGAACTACTCCGACAATATCCAAAAAAGGATTATTAACAACAATTGCTTATTCAATTGACGGTGTAGTAACTTATGCACTTGAAGGAAGTGTTTTTGTTGCAGGAAGTGCTATTCAGTGGCTTAGAGATAGTTTAGGATTCTTTGCTGAAGCAAGTGAATCTGAAAAGATTGCAATGAGTGTAGATAGCAATTATGGAGTATATGTAATACCTGCATTTGTAGGTTTAGGTACTCCTTACTGGGATACTGATGCTAAAGGTGCAATATTTGGGCTTACAAGAGGAACAACAAGTGCACATATAACGAGAGCAACACTAGAATCACTCGCTTATCAAACTAAAGATGTAATAGATGTAATGAGTTTAGAATCAGGAATAACTCCTAAAACGTTAAAAGTAGATGGTGGAGCATCATTAAATAACTTTTTAATGCAATTTCAAAGCGATATTTTAAATATTGAAATAGTAAGACCTAAGATTAATGAATCTACTGCTTTAGGAGCTGCGTTTATAAGTGGATTAGCTATTGGTTTTTATAAAAATATTGAAGAAATTGAAAAACTAATTGTAAAAGATAAACACTTTAATCCAAAAATGGATGAAAGTGTTAGAAATAACCTATATAATAATTGGCAAAAAGCAATTTCTGCAACTAGAACTTTTAAATAGTATTTTTTTAATAATTGTTTATTTTTTGGCTAAAATAGTGTAGAATTACATAGGAGGTAAACATATGAATAGTGAATTAATTAGGTTTCAGCAGGAAAAGAAAAATATTGAAAAACAGGTTATTATTGGTTCAGGATTAAGTTTGCTTTCAGTAATATTATTTGTAGCTTTAATAAATTATGGACCTTGGGGGTTAATATTATTAGTTCCAGGGGTTATCTATATGGCACTCGGTGCTAGTAAATTTAAGAAACTTAGTAATAAATTTAAGCATGAGGTACTAGCAGAAGTAATTACAAAGTTTGTTGATGAAGGTGTATTTGAACCTTCAAGAGGATTATCTTTAAATACAGTTTATGCTACTGAATTTCTTAAAAGAGCAGATAGATATCATGTCGAAGACTATTTAGCGGGTAAAATCGATGGTGTTGATTTTATATCTAGTGATGTTAAATTAGAAGAAAGACATGTAGAACATACTAAAAATGGTACAAGAACTTATTATGTATCCTACTTCTTAGGAAGGATATTTGAATTTGAATTTAATAAAACATTTGATGGATATCTTCAAGTATTAGAAGGAGCCAGACCACATAGTAAGAGAAAATATAAGAAAGTTAAGTTGGAAAGTATTGATTTTAATAAAAAATTTAAAACTTATACAACTAATGAACATTCAGCTTTTTATGTTCTTACACCACATTTAATGGAATCTTTAATGGATTTTGAAAAGAATAATAAAGGGAAGATCTATTTCTCATTTATTGATACAAAATTATATTTAGGAATTAATAATTTTAAAGATACATTCGAACTAAAAATGTTTAGAGAACTAAACGAAAGTAGTTTTGAAGAGTTTAAAAGAGAATTATATGTTATAAAAGATGTTGTAACTGAATTAAAATTAAACAATAATATATTTAAGAAGGAGTGATTTAATTGGATCCAATTTTTGTAGTATTAATCGTAGTCGTAGTATTAATCGTAGTCCCATTATTATGGTATATAGGAGTAATGAATAGCTTAAGACAAATGGAAGTTAAAATAAATGAAGCTGAATCAGGAATTGATGTAGCTTTAACAAAAAGATTTGATGTCTTAACTAAAATTGTAAACACAGTAAAAGGTTATGCTAAACATGAAGCTGAAACTTTTGAAAACGTTACTAAATGGCGTGCTGGGTTACCTAAAACATTATCTTTACAAGAAAAACAAGAATTTATGGGAAAAATGGATGCTGTTCAATCAGGAATAAATATTGCAGTTGAAGCATATCCTGATTTAAAAGCAGAGAAATTATTCTCAAACCTTCAAGCATCAATCAGTGATGTTGAAGAACATCTTCAAGCAGCAAGAAGACTTTATAACTCAAATGTATCAAGAATTAATACTGTTATTGTAACTTTCCCAAGAAGTATAGTTGCAGGAATGATTCATATGGAGAAAAAAGAATTCTTTGAAGCAGAGACTACAAAAAGAGAAGACGTAGAAATTAGCTTTTAAAAAGAACTTTAATTAGTTCTTTTTTTTACTAATAAATATAAATTTGAGAAATATTTTTAATTATGCTTCATTATATAAACATATAGAATGATATTTGGAAAAAACTTGATTTAATAATTGAAAAAAATCTTATGGTGTTATTTTAGTAGATAAGACTATATCAATACTTCCCATATAATATTTAATAAAAGGAGGTATTATGTTAAATCAAACTATTCTAGTAGGTCGTTTAGTATATGATCCAGAGTTAAAGACTTTAGATGATGGTAGGAGTGTTACAACCATTACTATGGCTATTCAAAGAGGTTTTAAAAATGCTGAAAGCGGGCAATATGACACAGACTTTTTAAGGTGTACGTTATGGAGTGGTATTGCTGAAAATACAGTTCAATATTGTAAAAAAGGTTCTACTGTAGGTGTAAAAGCAAGACTAGCACAACGTTCATATGAATGTAGTGATGGTAAAACTTTTACTTATCCGGAAATCATTGCTGAAAAAATAACTTTTATCAATACTAAAAACGACAAGTAATATTATTCCCATATATAATATTATTAAAAAGTGCAGAGATGCACTTTTTTGCTTTATATAGATAAGATACTTTAAAAATATGTTAAGATTTGGTATAATATATACAGCTTTTAAAGAAGGTGCTAATATGTGGAAATGGATAAGAGAAAACATCTTTGTAAAAGATATGTTTTTATATATTTTTATTGGCGCAGCTATCTTTTATATTCCTGCTTGGGTCGCATTAATAGTTGGAGTCATTACAAATAATGACTTATTAATTACTTTTTCTGCTACCTATGTTTTAGTTTGGATGGGGCCTTTTACGCCTACAGTACCGGCTATTTTAGCTATTGCTATATTTATAAAAGAAGTAATAAAAAGAAAAAAATAGAGTTAGGAGTGTTACTTATGAAACAATATTTAGATTTACTTAGACATATTAAAGAAGTTGGAACTCCTAAGAGTGATAGAACTGGTACTGGAACTATAAGTACTTTTGGATATCAGATGAGATTTGATTTAAGTGAAGGATTTCCTTTAGTTACTACTAAGAAAGTACATTTAAAATCAATTATTCATGAATTACTATGGTTTATTACTGGAAATACTAATATTAAGTACTTAGTTGATAATGGAGTAAGAATTTGGAATGAGTGGCCATACCGTAATTTTACTAAATCAAGTGATTATAATGGTGAATCATTAAAAGAATTCGTTGAATTAGTAAAAAGTAATAATGAATTCGCAAAAAAGCATGGAGAACTTGGACCAGTTTACGGTAGACAGTGGAGACACTTTGAAGGTCCTGATGGAAAATATAAAGATCAACTAACTGAAGTAATATACAACATTAAAAACAACCCTACTTCAAGAAGATTAATCGTTAATGCATGGCATCCTGCCTTAATTGAAGATATGGCTTTACCACCTTGTCATATGATGTTTCATTTTTATGTGAATGATGGCAAACTTAGTTGTCAATTATATCAAAGAAGTGCGGATACTTTTTTAGGTGTTCCATTTAATATAGCTAGTTATGCTTTACTTACAATGATGATTGCACAAGTTACTGGCTTAGAAGCAGGAGAATTTATTCATACTTTAGGGGATACTCATGTTTATAATGATCATTTAGAGCAAATTGATCTTCAATTAACTAGAACACCACGTAAATTACCTAAAATGTTAATAAATAAAGATATTACGAATATAGAAGATTTTAAATATAGTGATTTTAAATTAACTGAGTATAATCCTTACCCAGGAATTAAAGGTAAGGTGAGTGTTTAATGGTAAATTTAATAGTAGCTATTGGAAAAGATAACTTAATAGGTAAAGGTAATATGTTACCGTGGCACTATAAAGAAGATATGAAATATTTTAAAGAAATGACTATGGGTAAAAAAGTTATTATGGGAGAATTAACATTTAAATCAATAATTTCTTATATTAATAAACCTTTACCCGGAAGAACTAGTATTATTGCAACTTTAACTGATTATACCTATCCAGGTATTGAGATAACTAATGATATTATTAGTTACTTAAAAGATTTCCCAAAAGATGAAGAAGTTTTTATAATTGGTGGTAAGATTATTTATGATTTAACGCTAGATTTAGCGGATAAATTATATATTACACATGTTAATAAAGAGTATGATGGTAATGTTTATTTTAAAAATATTGATTACTCTAAATATAATAAAGTTAGTGAAAAAATAAGTGGAGACCTTAACTTCTCTGTTTATGAAAGGATTGAATAATTATGTATACATTTAGTTTCTATTTCTTCTGGGGAGCATTTACTTTCCTATTTAGCTGGTTATTTGGAATTACTGATAGTGGTTTTGATACTGTAATACCATATTCGTTGTTACTATTAGCGATTATTATTTCATGGCCAGTCTCAATTTATATCCAATTACTAATTATGTACTTTTGGGGGAAAGTTAGAAAGAATACTGATACGCTAGATATGTTAGATCATAAATTCGGAAATAGTTTATTAAGACTTGGGCAAAGATTATTAAGACTAAAAGTTATTGTTAGTGGTAAAGAAAATATTCCAGAAGGAAAATTTATTTTTGTAGGAAATCATCAGGAAAATTACGATATTATTGCTTTAAAGCCTATATTTAATAATCACCCTTTATGCTTTATAGCTAAGGAACCATTATTTACTTTCCCTTTTTTAGGACCGTGGATGTCAATTATTGGTAATATTCCTATCGGAAGAGTTGCTAATAGAAGCGCTGCAGAATCTATTATTAATGGGATTAAAAGATATAAATATGGTCATTCAGTAGGCATATTCCCAGAAGGTAAAAGATCATTTTCAAATGAAATGATAGAATTTAAACCAGGTGCATTTAAATTAGCTATTAAACCTAAATCTGATATATTGATTGGTACTTTATATAATTTAGATAAAATATTTGGTACTTTCCCTTATAAAAGACATAAATCTTATATTCATATTCATCCAGTTTTAAAATATGAAGATTATAAAGATTTAAATAGTATTGAATTATCAAATAAAGTGAAAGCAATTATTCAAGAACAACTAAATGTGTTTAAAAAAGAGATAAAGTAAATTTTTCTCTTTTTTTTGTGCTAGATATTCATAATGTTTAATAATATGATATAATCATATCAAGGAGTTGGTACTAATGAGAATGGTAGACCTTATTGAAAAGAAAAGAGATGGCTACGAATTAACAAAAGAAGAGATTATATTCATTATAGAAAACTATACAAACAAGATAATTCCTGATTATCAAATGAGTAGTTTATTAATGGCTATTTATTTTAAAGGTATGACTACAGAAGAAAGTTCTGCATTAACAGAAGCTATGTTAAATAGTGGTGATGTTATTGATTTATCTGTGGTTCATGGTATTAAAGTAGATAAACATTCAACTGGTGGAGTTGGAGATAAAACGACTTTAGTTTTAGGACCTTTAGTTGCTAGTTGTGGTGCTAAAGTTGCTAAACTAAGCGGTAGAGGGCTTGGTCATACTGGTGGTACTTTAGATAAACTTGAAAGTATTGAAGGATTAAGTATTGATATTGAAATAGAAGATTTTGTTAAACAAGTAAATGAAATTGGAATAGCTGTTGCAGGACAAACTGCGAATTTAACGCCTGCGGATAAATTATTATACGCACTTAGGGATGTTACAGCAACTGTTCCTAGTATTCCTCTTATTGCTTCTAGTATTATGAGTAAGAAACTTGCTAGTGGTAGTGATGTAATTGTTTTAGATGTAAAAATTGGTGAAGGTGCATTTATGAAAACTATTGAAGATGCTCGCAAATTATCTAAAGTAATGGTAGGAATTGGTAATTCATTTGGTAAAAAAGTTGTTGCATTTATTACTGATATGTCTCAACCTTTAGGATATGCAGTTGGTAATAAATTAGAAGTATTAGAAGCTATAAATACTTTAAAAGGTGATGGACCAGAAGATCTTACAGAATTATGCAATGAAATTGGGGCATACATGGTTTATGCTGGAGGTATCGTTAGCACTTTAGAAGAAGCTAAGAAATTAGTTGATGAAAAAGTAACAAGTGGTGCTGCACTTGATAAACAGTTAGAGTTTATTAAAGCTCAAGGCGGTATTTTGGGTGATTTAGATGACTTTATTCACGTAAAAGAAATTATTGAAGTTAAAGCTGAAGCTGATGGATATATTTCAGATATTGATGCATTAACTATTGGTGTTGCTGCAATGAAATTAGGAGCAGGACGTGAAACTAAGGAAGATGAAATAGATCCTGATGTAGGTATAGTACTAAACAAAAAAGTTGGAGATAAAGTTTCAAAAGGTGATACTCTAGCTATTCTTTATAATAATAAAGATGATATTGAATCGATAATTAAAGAGGTTATTGGTGCATTCATAATTACAAATGAAGTAGTTAAAAAGAAATCAATTATTTTTGAAATCATAACTGAATAATTTTAAAGATATCTCGCTTGAGATATCTTTTTTTCTTTATTTATATATCTATTTATAATTATTTATAAAAATACTATTTAATTTATCTATTATAAGATAAAATATAGATGGTAAATAAAATATTTTAAGATTTAATAGGAGGGTATTATGAGTAAAGTATTTATTGTATCAGCTAAAAGAACACCTATCGGTAGTTTTATGGGTGCACTTAGCTCTGTACATCCTGCAGAGCTTGGAAGTATTGTAGTAAAAGATATATTAAATGAAACAAAAGTTGATAAGTCTAGAATTGATGAAGTGATTGTTGGTAATATATTACCTGCAGGACTTGGTCAAGGTGTAGCTAGACAAGTATCTATTGGTGCTGGTTTACCAGTAGAAGTTCCTGCATATAGTATTAATATGGTATGTGGTAGTGGTATGAAAACAATAATGAATGCTTACACTAGTATTAAAGCAGGAATTCATAATCTTGTTATTGCTGGTGGTACTGAATCAATGAGTAAAGCACCATTCTTAACTCCTGAAAAAGTAAGAAATGGAATTAAAATGGGAGATTGGACTTTAAAAGATCATATGATTTATGATGCCTTAACTGATGCGTTTAATAATGTACATATGGGAATTACTGCAGAAAATATTGTTGAGAAATTTGGACTTACTAGAGAAGAACAAGATGAATTTGCTATAAATTCACAATTAACTGCTATTAAAGCAATTGATAATGGAAAATTTAAAGAAGAAATTGTTCCTGTTTTAGTAAAAACTAGAAGGTCAGAAACATTAGTAGATACAGATGAGTATCCAAAAAGAGTTACAACATTAGAAAAGTTAGGAAAATTAAGAGCTGCATTCAAACGTGACGGTAGTGTTACTGCGGGAAACAGTTCTGGTATTAATGACGGTGCTAGTTTTATGTTAGTAGCAAGTGAAGAAGCTGTTAAAGAATATAATTTAACGCCATTAGTTGAGATAGTTGGAATTGCTCAAGGTGGAGTAGAACCATTATATATGGGTCTAGGACCAGTTCCTGCGATAAGAAATGTCTTAAATAATACAGGACTTAAATTATCTGATATGGATCTTTTAGAACTTAATGAAGCATTTGCTGCTCAAAGTTTAGGAGTATTGTCAGAACTTGTTAGTGAACATGATTTAAGTAAAGAAGAAATATTAAATATTACTAACGTTAACGGTGGAGCTATTGCACTTGGTCATCCTGTTGGAGCTAGTGGTAATAGAATAACAACTACATTAATTCATGAAATGAAAAAAAGAAATAGTAATTACGGACTTGCGTCACTTTGTATAGGTGGTGGAATGGGTACTGCAATTATTGTTAAAAATGTGGAGGTAAAATAATGAGATTAGAAGGTAAAATAGCCGTAGTTACAGGCGGAGCTAAAGGTCTTGGTATGGAAATGGCTTTAAGATTTGCAAATGAAGGAGCTATAGTAATAGCTGCAGATATGACTAAGTTAAGTTATGAACACAAAAATGTTATTGGTTATAATCTAAATATTACAAATACAGAAGCATGTAAAACATTTTATGATGAAATAATTAAAAAGTATGAAAGAATTGATATATTAGTAAATAATGCTGGAGTTACTAGAGATAGTATGACTAGAAAAATGACAGATGATCAATGGAATTTAGTTATGGATGTTAACTTAAAAGGTGTCTTTAACTTAGTAAGATATGTTGGTCCACAAATGGAAGTTATTGGTGGAGGATCAATAATTAATATCTCAAGTGTTGTTGGAGAATTTGGAAATATTGGACAAGCAAATTACGCAGCGACAAAAGCAGGGATGATTGGTCTTACTAAAAGTTGGGCAAAAGAATTTGCTAGAAAAGGTGTTCCAGTTCGAGTAAATGCTATTAGTCCTGGATACATAATGACTGATATTTTAAAAACAGTTCCAGAAGATTTACTTACAAAATTTGCTGGTTTAACAATGCTGAAAAGATTAGGACAGCCATCTGAAATTGCAAATGCTGCACTCTTCTTAGCAAGTGATGAAGCGTCATATATTACAGGTCATGTATTAAGTGTAAATGGTGGAATGAGATTATAGTAATCTATTTCTTTTTGACTGGCTTATAGTTAAGTTAATAATATTATTTAAGGTTAAAAATGTTATGACCACTATATATTATTTGTTATTTATATTTTGATATATTCCTTTTATTAAGTTTAATCATAACAATAAGAGTTGATTGACTATGTTTACATATGTTATTTGATTATTCATATTAATATATCTACTATATTTTATAGAAAATGAACAAGATAATAACCTATATCTTTAATTATGGTTGTCTCTAAATTCTAATTTAACAATTGGATTTAGAGACAATTTTTATAAAAATATACTTTTCTATAATTTCTAGTTTGAGTATATTAGTTCAAAATATAAACATTCTAATATAATATAAATATAAGAGGAGTGATATTTTGGATAACAATAAAAAAAGTTTTAATTACTTTGAGAAAATATTTCTTAAGATTTCAGTAGGTTTACTTGGTTTAGGATTATCATTATTCATTTTAATGATTATCTTTATTGATTACCTATCTGACTCTGCAAGTGAGGTTGCAAATATTGTAGTAGTTTTATTACTATCATCGGTAGCCAGTTTTTTTATAGCTGTGTTTAGAATTTTAAAATTTGCGTTTGTTGTTAGTAAAAGAAATGATGGTTCTACAATAACTAAAAGTGTTATTTCTTTCTTTGTATCACCAATA
>JRFF01000064.1 GCA_000753575.1 Candidatus Izimoplasma sp. HR2
TACCATGAAGCTACAACTCTAGGTTTTGGATTAGTTAATAAATTTGGTAACTTCTTTATACCTTATGATGTTGTCCATCAATCACTCGCAATGCAAATGTATTTAAGTGATGAAGCAATAAAGAAAAATGTCTTTAATGCTAAGATGATGAAAGTTGTATTAAAAAGAGATGGTTACGAGTTAAATGGTGTTGAATTTGATCTATTACTCGCAGCATACATTTTAAATCCTAATAATACTAAAGAAGATTTTAGAGTTGTTGTATCTAATTTTGAATATGACGATGTTTCATATTTAGAGGAAGTATATCAAAAAGGAGTTAAATACAGTGTTCCTAGTATCGATAAATACAGTTTATACGCAGTTAAGAAAGCAAAAGCTATTAAAGAGTTGAAAAAAGAGATGATTAAAGAGTTAAAGACAAATAATCAATATGATTTGTTTTATAATATAGAATTACCTTTATCAAGTGTTTTAGCTAGTATGGAAAGTACTGGAATAAATGTTGATATGGGTTTACTTCATAAATTAAATTATGAAAATAAAGAAAAAATTGATAAATTAGTTTTAGAAATTCATTCTCTTGCGGGTGTTGAGTTTAATGTTAGTAGTCCTAAACAGTTAGGTGAAGTTTTATTTGATAAACTAAACTTACCTTATGCTAAAAAAACTAAAACAGGATATTCTACTAATGTTGATATTTTAAATAAATTAAGACATCACCATCCAATTATTGAAAAGGTTATGACTTATCGTACTTTATCTAAATTGTATAGTACTTATATAGTTGGTCTTGAAAACTCAGTTTTATCAGATGGAAAGATTCATACTATTTATAGACAAGCATTTACTAGTACAGGTAGACTTAGTAGTGTTGAACCTAATTTACAAAATATACCGATAAGATATGCTGAAGGCAGAGAAATAAGAAAAGTATTTATTCCTCAAAAAGGGAATCTTTTGTTAGCTAGTGATTATTCTCAAATTGAGTTAAGAGTTCTTGCTGATATGGCTAATGAAGAAACTTTAATTAAAGCGTTTAATAACAATGAAGATATTCACACTATGACTGCAAAACAAATCTTTGATAAAGATGAAATTTCATCTTTAGAAAGAAGACAAGCAAAAGCTGTAAACTTTGGAATTATATATGGGCAATCAGCTTGGGGACTAAGTGAAGAGATTAATATTAATCCTAAAGATGCGGAAAAGTTTATTACTAAGTACTATGAAAGATTTAATGGTATTAAGGTATTTATGGATAAAGTAGTTGGCGATACTAAAAGATTAGGATATGCTGAAACTATTTATAATCGTAGAAGATATATTCCTGAACTTAATAGTAGTATTTATATGCAAAGGGAAGCTGGAAAAAGAAATGCAATGAATGCGCCTATTCAAGGTAGTGCAGCGGATATTATAAAAATAGCAATGATTAAGATTTATGATGAAATGAATAAATTAAAACTTAAATCTAAATTATTACTTCAAATACATGATGAACTTGTATTTGAAGTAGATAAAGATGAAATTGATTTAATGGAAAAATTAGTAGTAGAAGTAATGGAAAATTGTATTAGTTTAAAAGTACCTTTAAAGGTAGATGAATCAATGGGTAAAAACTTATTTGAAACTAAATAGAGGTGAGTTTATGAAGTTAGAATCAATTATGAAGAGAAGTTTTCTTGTTAATATATTTTTAGTTATTATAAAGATTATTACAGGATTTCTATTTAACAGTGTAGCTTTAATTGCGGATGGTATTCATAGTATTAGTGATTTACTGAGTGATATATTCGTAATATTAGGAATTAGACATTCTTTAAAGCCAGCTGATGATGAACATCCTTTTGGTCATGGTAAATTTGAATACATTTTAAGTTTAATGTTAGGTGTGTTTATATTAATAATTGCTTATGGTCTTGGTAAAGAGGTTATTATTAATTATAATGATCCAGTTGTTATACCTGGATTTATTACATTAATAGTAGTTGTTTTTGTTGTGATTATTAAATTAATCTTAGCTAGATATTTAATTAAAAAGGGTGAAGAACAAGATAGCTTAATTATTAAAGCTTCAGGTAGAGAATCTCTAACTGATGTCTTTAGTAGTATTGTTGTATTTATTGGGATATTAAGTGTATTAATTGGTGAAAAGCTAGAGATTTCTATATTACTGAAAGGTGATAAGATAGCATCTATCATTATTGCTTTATTCATTATTAATATCGGGGTTAGAATTATTTATGAAGCTATAACTGCGTTACAAGGTAAAGCAGTTCATCCTGAGATATGTGGTGAATATAAAGTTAAGATTGTAGATATTAACGGAGTAATGGATGTTGATAATATTGATATGATTGCTTATGGTCCTTATTATCAAGCATTAGTTGATATTAAAGTTGATGGAAATATGAGTATTAAAGAAGGTCATGATATAGCTGATAAAGTTTCAGAATTATTATATAGTGATGAAAAAGTATGTCATGTCGTTGTACATGTAAATCCGGGAGAAAAATTATGAGTTTAATTATGAAAAGAAATAGTATAAGAAACTTTATAGATAAACCAGTTCCAAGTGATCTAGTTACTAAATTGCTTGAATCAGGAATGCAAGCACCGTCAGCTAATAATCAACAACCATGGGAATTTATTGTAGTTGATGATAGAGAAATATTAAATGAACTTGTGAAAACAAGTGGTGGAGCTAGACCGCTTAATACAGCTACTTTATGTATAATACCAATGATTAAACCAGGGGATAAATCACCGTTATTTAATATTCAAGATTTAAGTGCAGCAACTGAAAACATATTATTAGAAGCTACTAATTTAGGTCTTGGGGGAGTTTGGATAGGAGTATATCCTGATCCAGTTAGATATAAACATATTGAGAAGGTATTGAATATCACAGGTGATATTCATCCGTTTTGTATGATAGCAATTGGTTATCCTAAAAATCAAAGACCTATTGTTAAAAGGTATGATGAATCTAAGGTTCATTATAATAAATGGGGGAAATAATATGCCAGAACTTCCAGAGGTAGAAACGGTAAGAAGAACTTTAAATAATCTGATTTTAGGTAAAACTATTGAATCAATTGATATTCACTATTCTAAAATTATAAAAGATGTATCAATTTCTGAGTTTAGAAATAGATTAGTTGGACAAACATTAAAAGATATAAACAGATATGGTAAATATCTGATTTTTATATTTGAAGATATTGCATTAATTTCTCATCTAAGAATGGAAGGTAAATATTTTATTAAAGATAAATCTGATAGATTAGAGAAACACGAACATATAGTCTTTAATTTCACAGATGGGACAACTCTTAGATACAATGATGTTAGAAAATTTGGGACAATGGATTTAAGAAATTTAGATGAAATTTATACGACATATCCTATTAGTAAACTAGGGTATGAACCTTACGATAAACTAATGACTGTTAAATATTTAAGAGGAAAACTCGAAAATAAAGGGACAGCTATTAAAACTTGTCTATTAGATCAAAGTATTATTACTGGTCTAGGAAATATATATGTTGATGAAGTATTGTTTTTATCTAATCTTCATCCTGAGAGAAAACCAAACACTTTAAACGATAATGATTTCAATAATATTATAAAGAATGCAACAAATGTGTTGTATAAAGCCATTGAACTAGGCGGAACTACTATTAGAAGTTATACATCAAGTTTAGGGGTTACAGGAAGATTTCAAAATGAACTTAATGTTCATATGAAAAAAGGAGAGCATTGTCCAAAGTGCTCTACTATAATTGAAAAGAAAAAGGTCAATGGAAGAGGAAGTTATTATTGTCCAAAATGTCAACAAATTAATTGATATTTTAAAGAAAGACTTCTTTTTACTTCAATGAACTTATGTTATAATCTTTTCGAGGGTATAATACCTTTAAGGAGTGGTAATTATGGCACTAATTATAGGATTAACGGGGGGAATAGCTACGGGTAAATCAACTGTCGCAGACATGTTTAAAAACTACGGAATTCCTGTAGTAGACACTGATAAAATATCATTTGATTTACTTAGAAAAGGATGCAATGCTTACAATGAAGTTTTAACATTATTTGGTAAAGAAATTCTTCTTACAAATAATGATGTTAACCGTAAGAAATTAGGAAGAGCTATTTTTAATGATAATGTTAAAAGAAAGAAATTAAACAATATCATTCATCCAAGAGTTAGATCTATTACGTTATCTGAAGTTAAAAAACATGAAGAATTAGGGGCGAATATTATAGTAATTGATGTTCCTTTACTTTTTGAGACTGATTTTGTGAAATTAGTTGATAAAACAATAGTTGTATATACTACACCAAAATTACAAATTGAAAGATTAATTGGTAGAGATTCTATTAAAAAAGAATACGCATTACTTAAGATTGAATCACAAATGCCAATTGAAGATAAAGTTAAACTCGCAGATTATGTTATTGATAATTCTTCATCGGTACTTACTACTAGAAAAGAGTTTAACAAAGTAATTAAAGAATTAGAGGTGTTGTAGATGGCATTATTTGACTTTGCTAGTAACTTAGAAGAAACAAAAGAATTACATTCAAATCAATATTTAAGAACTCATTATTATAAATCTAGATATAACAATATTAAAGAAATAGTAATTGCTTACGCTAAATCTAAAAAAATAAATATTAAAAGTGAAGATGACCGTCATGGAGAAATATTTCTTCAAGCAAGTGGATACCATATAATTGTATCTATTGTTCAGGTTACACCACTTGAAACAGCTGTAGATGTTAAAGTACAAACATATAGAATATTAGGATTATATAAACCAATGAAATTAATATTTGCTTTATATAATCATATCGATACAAAAGCGGAATTTAAAGGAACAGGACTACATCCTTAGGAGGGTACCATGGAGTTACCAAGACTTGATAAATTTAAACTAATTACATATCAGAATATTGATATAGATGAGCGTAACGTAGTTACGTTACTTTATCAACCACTTATTGGATGTAAAGCATTTAGTTTATATTTAACATTATGGTCTTTAATTGATCGTTCAAGATTGAAAACTCCTATTTATTTACATAAAAAGTTATATGATATTCTTTCTTTAAAACCTAAAGCATTTAGTGATGCAAGAAAGAAATTAGAAGCTATAGGGTTATTAGTTGTTTATCAAAACGAAGAAATGTTTTTATATGAGTTAAAGGCTCCTCTTACAGCTGAAGAGTTTATTAAAGATGGTAATTTAGGGGCGTATTTATTTACAGAAATTGGAAAAAGTAATTTTGATGAATTAGTTAGTTTATTTAGAATTAGTAATATTGAAAAAGATGGATTTAAAAATATCACTACTAACTTTGATGAAGTATTTGATAGTTTACCTAGTCCAATAGAAACTAATGATAATTATATGTCTAGATCTAAATCTAAGATATCATTAAATCATAACTTTGATTTTGAGTTATTCTTTGAAGGTCTATCTAAAAACTTTGTAGATCATCGTAAGATTACTTCTAAAGTTAGAGAAAAAATTGAGAGATTATCTTATATTTATGGACTTGATGAAATAACAATGCAAAAAGCATTTATGGATTCAGTTAAAAGAGATCGTTCTGTTGATTTAGATAAATTGAATCATGCTGCTAGAAACTGGTATCAGTTTGAGAAGAAATCTTTACCAACTAAAGGTGTGAAAAAAGAAGAAATTACAGGTGTTAATACAAATAATGAAATTATTGAAATGTGTAAAAACTTAAAACCTGTGGAATTGTTAGAAGCGTTATTTGGTGTTAAACCAGCTACCGCTGAATTAAAAATAATTGATAAACTATTAGATAGTGAATTATTAAGTGAATCTTTAATTAACTTCTTATTTGTTTATGTAATTGGTTATACAGAAGGACAAATTCCTAATTATAATTTCTTTGAAAAAATTGCGACTGATTGGGCTAGAAATAAGATTACTAGTATTGATGAAGCAATTAAATATAATAAAGCACGTAAAGAAAAAATTGAGAATAAGCAATTTAAAGGCAAGAACTTACTCCCTAAAGATATTGAATCTGATTGGCTAGATGACTATATTAAAAGTACAAGGTGATAATTATGGAAAAATTTAGATTTACTGGAGAAAAAATTGA
>JRFF01000065.1 GCA_000753575.1 Candidatus Izimoplasma sp. HR2
ATGTGTGGTAGTCTTTCAGGAAGTATTCCTACGGATGTAGGACAACCAACAATTAGACTTTCAGAAATTACTGTTGGTGGAAGAGGAGGAGCTATCTAATGAATTTTGATAAACTATTTGAGGCAGCATCTAAAAAAGGTATTGAAGATTTACAAGTTTATTTTAATGATAGTAACGAATTTGATATTTCAGCATTTAAAGGTGAATTAGATAAATATACTATAGCAAGTACACAAAAACTTAGTGTTAAAGGTATTTACGAAGGTAAAATGGGTACTGTGACTACTGAAGTTTTAACTGATGATGTTATTGGTTTTTTAGTAGACAGTATTATATCATCTGCTAAAACTATTGAATCTGAAGATGAAGTATTCATATATGAAGGTGACAAAGAGTATAAAAAGATTGAAGGATTATATAATGAATCTATTTATGATGTATCTGCTAAACAAAAAATAGAAGATGCATTAGAATTAGAGAAAATGATTATTGAAAAAGATAAAAGAATCATTATGGTACAAACGTATTATGGTGAGGGAAGTAATAAAGTTAGAATTAGAAATTCTAAAGGATTAAACTTAGAAAAATTAGTAAATGACGCTATGATTGGAGCACAAGTAATAGCAAATGACGGTAAAGATCAAAGATCTTCATTTGAATATATTAGATCAAATGATTATGCTGATTTTGATTATGAAGCACTTGCTAGCCTTGCAGCTAAAAAAGCTGTAGCGCTTCTTGGAGCTACTCCTTGTGAATCTGGAGAGTATGAAATATTGCTTTCAAAAGAAGCAAGCGCAAGTTTGTTAATGCCTCATGTTTCTATGTTCTCAGCTGAAAGTGTTCAAAAAAATATATCTTTATTAAAAGGTAAAGTTGGAGAAGTTGTTGGTAGTAGTTTAGTTACTGTTGTTGATGATCCTTTCATGAAAAAGTCAGCTAAATCTGGAGCATTTGATGATGAAGGTGTTGCTACAAGTTATAAAGAGTTAATTAAAGATGGTGTATTAACTGGGTTTATGCATAACTTAAAAACTGCTAAAAAAGATAATATAAAATCAACTGGTAATGGATTTATAGGAAGAGGAATATCTCCTACAAACTTCTATATTAAACCAGGTGAATATAAATATGATGATGCTGTTAAATCAATGAAAAAGGGTATTATTATTACTGATTTAGCTGGTACTCATGCTGGAGCTAATCCTATTAGTGGTGATTTCAGTTTACAAGCTTCTGGTTTCTTAGTTGAAAACGGAGAAGTTATTAGACCTGTTGCTTTAATAACCGTTGCTGGAAATTACTTAGATTTACTTAAAGATGTTACACAGGTTTGTGATGATTTAAAATTTAATTTTGGATATGTTGGAAGNNGCAGTGTTTTTTTATGGAAACATTTACAATTTCTAAATAGCGCTGATTAGTTTACATTTAAAACAGAATAATGTATAATTATCTATGAAATTATAAAATATTAGGAGGAATAAAAATATGGGACTTGTATCATCAAAAGAAATGTTAGAAACAGCTAGAAAAGAAGGATATGCTGTTGGACAATTTAATATCAATAATATGGAATGGACAAAAGCGGTTTTAACTGCTGCACAACAAATGAAATCACCAGTAATCTTAGGTGTATCTGAAGGTGCTGCTAAATATATGACAGGTTACAAAACTGTTGTTGCTATGGTTGAAGGAATGTTAGATTTTTATAATATTACTGTACCAGTATCACTTCATTTAGATCATGGATCTTATGAAGGAGCTAAAGCTTGTATTGAAGCTGGATTTAGTAGTGTAATGTTTGATGGATCACACTATTCAATTGAAGAAAATGTACAAAAAACTACTGATATAGTTAAATATGCTAACGAAAGAGGAATTAGTGTTGAAGCTGAAGTTGGTAGTATTGGTGGAGAAGAAGATGGTATTGTTGGTGGTGGAGAAGTTGCTGACCCTAAAGAATGTAAAATGATTGCTGATTTAGGTGTAACTATGCTTGCTGCTGGAATTGGTAATATTCATGGACAATATCCAGAAAACTGGACAGGATTGAGATTAGATGTGCTTAAAGATATTCAAGATATAACTGGAAATATGCCACTTGTATTACATGGTGGAACTGGAATTCCTAGTGAAATGGTTAAAGAAGCAATTACACTTGGTGTTTCTAAAATAAATGTAAATACTGAATGTCAATTAGTATTCGCAGCTGCTACAAGAGTATATGTTGAAGCTGGTAAAGATTTACAAGGTAAAGGATTCGATCCTCGTAAATTACTTGCTCCAGGTACTCAAGCAATTGTAGATACTTGTATTGAAAAAATGACTTTATTTGGATCTGTAAATAAAGCTTAGGGGGAATTATTATGACAGAATGGATATATGAGAATCCGATTCTGGCAGCTTTTCTTGGGACTATGTTTACATATGGAGTTACTGCACTTGGTGCAGCTTTAGTATTTCCATTTAAAAACGTTTCAAAAAAACTGTTCAACGGAATGTTGGGATTTAGTGCTGGGGTAATGATAGCTGCTTCTTTTTGGAGCTTACTAGCACCTGCTATTAATTTATCAGAAGAATTAGGACTAATACCTTGGTTACCGGTAGCTATTGGTTTCTTAGCTGGAGGGTTATTTTTACTTCTTGTTGATAGATTTTTACCACATATGCATGTAATGTCTCATCATGAAGAAGGTTTAAAATCATCTTGGCATAGAAGTACGTTATTAGTACTTGCTATTACATTACATAATATACCTGAAGGTCTTGCAGTTGGTGTTGCATTTGGATACGCAGCTAGTGCTTTTGGATCTAGTACTGCAGCTAGTGCTGCAATTGGAGGAGCTGTTGCTCTTGCTATTGGTATTGGATTACAAAACTTTCCTGAGGGTGCTGCTGTAAGTGTTCCACTTAGAAGAGAAGGTATGAGTAGAACAAAAGCATTTATGATCGGACAATTTAGCGGAATGGTTGAACCACTTGCAGGAGTTGTTGGAGCAATACTTGCTATTTCTATGAGAAACACACTTCCTTATGCACTTAGTTTTGCAGCAGGAGCAATGATTTATGTCGTTATTGAAGAACTTATTCCTGAATCACAAATGATGGAAACTACAAAAATAGCAACTATTGGAGCTATGATTGGTTTTGCAGTTATGATGACATTGGATGTGGCTCTTGGATAATTCAATATATAAAGATTATGCATCATGGAAAATAGAAAATAACGACACTGTTGAAGAATTTATTAAAAATCATTCTGTAATATATGAAAGAATAGAACCAGTATATGAGGTTTTAAATCATATCTATAATATGGTTGTAGAAAAACAAGAAGTAGATGAAGACTTAGAAACAATATTCGAAGTTGGATTTAATTACTTACATACACAATTTGATATTATTAAGATCTATTTTGAAACATTATTTCAATCTAAATGTGATGATTTTGTAGAATATAGCGATATGATATTATTCTTACTATATATATTTGATCTTAGAGCAGATATGGAAAGTAATGATATTAATACAGATATTGTAGAATTAGACGATTTAGAAGTTAATATTGAAAACATGATTATGGAAAGAAGAGATGATCATGAATTCATTAATTCTAAAATGAATGAAACATTAGCAATTGTATTTGATTTAATGGATTATGAATATGTAAGTATTGTTGATGTATTTGTAGAAATAGCTGAAAACTTAGGAATATTTATTTATGAAGATAAAGAATTAGTTATCGGAAAAGAAATATAAAAACACTATAGAAATATAGTGTTTTTTTAAATGCTTATTACTTATAAAAAATTTAAACATGATATATACTATATATACAATCGAGGTGATTACATGGGACTTAGAAGTGATATTAGAACTGTCAAAAGAAAAGATCCTGCATCAACTAGTACGTTATCAATAATTATAACGTCTAACGGGATGCATGCGGTATGGGTATATAGATTAGCACATTTATTATGGGAAATTCATTTAAAGCTCTTAGCTAGAATAGTTAGTGGGCTTGGAAGATTTTTTACTGGAGTTGAAATTCATCCAGCAGCAGTAATAGGAAAGAACTTTATGATTGATCATGGAACTGGAACTGTTATTGGTGAAACTTCTATTATTGGTAACAATGTTCTCATTTACCATCAAGTAACTTTAGGTGGTACTGGCAATGAATCAGGCAAGAAAAGACATCCATCCTTATGTGATGGAGTAATGATTGCAGCTGGAGCTAAAATCTTAGGAGATATAAAGATTGGTGCTAATGCAAGAGTTGGAGCAAATGCAGTAGTACTTAAAGATGTACCTTCAAATGCAACAGCAGTTGGAATGCCTGCACGTATTATTCTAAATGAAAATATGACTGATGCAGATTGCAGCTTAATGTCAAAACTATAATAATAAAACCCTCTAAATTTAGAGGGTTTTTGTTATTTTACACATAAAACTAGTCATCAAATAACTCTGTAGATAAATATCTCTCAGCGTTACTTGGAGAAACTGTTAATATTTTTTTATTAGGCCCTACCTTTTTAGCTAATTCAAGAGCTGCGTATACATTAGCTCCTGTAGATATTCCTACAAACAATCCTAATTCCTTAGCTAGTAATCTTGCTGTTTCAAAAGCATACTTATCTTCTATTTGGATTACTTCATCATATATTGTAGTATCTAAAATTTCTGGTATAAATCCAGCGCCAATTCCTTGAATTTTATGTTTTCCTGCATCATTACCACTTAGTACAGAAGAATTTTTTGGTTCAATTGCTTTTATACTAATATTTGGATTATGTTGCTTTAGAATTGTTCCAACACCTGTAATTGTTCCACCAGTTCCAACAGATACAATAAAGTAATCTAAATCAGGAATATCATTAATTATTTCAATAGCTGTATTTTTCATATGCGCAAGTGGATTATTTATATTTTCAAATTGCATTGGCATAAAGTATCCATGTTTATCTGATAACTCTTTTGCAATACTAATAGCATCATCCATACCTTTAGTTAGTATTAACTCAGCACCATATCCTTTCAGTATTTTTCTTCTTTCAATACTTAAGCTTTCTGGCATTGTAAGGATAATATCATATCCTTTAGAAGCCGCAACCATCGCAAGCCCAATTCCTGTATTACCACTTGTTGGCTCTATAATAGTATCTCCTTTTTTAAGAAGACCTTCTTCCTCAGCTGCTTCAATCATACTTATAGCTATTCTATCTTTTACACTTCCACCAGGATTAAACCATTCTAGTTTTAAATAAATATCAGCTGATGATTTATCAGTTAGTTTATTTAGTTTTATTATTGGAGTATTCCCAATAAGTTCATATATATTATTGTGTATCATAATATCACCTCATTATTTTCTAATTCTAATTATATATTTATATTGGATTTAAAACTAATAATACACTAAAAAAAAGAACTGAAATCAGTTCTTTTAGTTACCTCTTGGTTTCATATGTGGGAATAGTAGTACGTCTCTTATAGAAACAGACTCAGTTAATAACATTATTAATCTATCTACTCCAACACCTAACCCACCCGCAGGTGGCATACCATATTCTAGCGCTTCTACATAATCAATATCCATTTCATTTGCTTCAGCGTTACCTAATTCTTTTTCTTCTATTTGACTTAAGAAACGTTCCTTTTGATCAATTGGATCATTTAACTCAGTAAATGCGTTCGCATATTCTCTACCATCAATAAATAATTCAAATCTATCTGTGAAACGAGGGTCTTCAACATTCTTTTTAGCTAAAGGACTTATTTCAATTGGATGACCATAAACAAATGTTGGTTGAATAACAAGATCTTCACAGTATTCCTCAAATAGTAAATTTAAGATATGTCCAGTACCAGTATAATGGTTAGGAACTTCTAAATCTTTACTAAGTGCGAATTCTTTTGCTTTTTCAAAAGTCATTTCTTTATTCCAAAAATCAATTCCTACAATTTCTTTAACCATATCTGCCATATGAACTTTTTTCCACGGAGATACTAAATCAATTGTTTTATCGTTATATTCTACAGTTTCTTTACCTAATTTTCTAGCAATAGAAGACACTAAGTATTCAGTTAATTCCATCATTGTATCAACATTACCATAAGCTTGGTATAATTCCATCATTGTAAATTCAGGATTATGTTTAATACTCATTCCTTCATTTCTAAATGTTCTACCTATTTCATAAACGCCATCGAATCCACCAACAATTAATCTTTTTAAGTATAGCTCTGGAGCTATTCTTAAATAGAAAGGCATATTTAATGCGTTATGATGTGTAACGAATGGTCTAGCAGCAGCTCCACCTAAGATAGGATGTAAGATAGGAGTTTCAACTTCTAAATATCCTCTAGCATTTAATAATTCTCTCATATAAGAAATAATTTGAGATCTTAGTATAAATGTTTCTCTAGATTTATTGTTAGTTATTAAATCAACATATCTACGACGATATCTTTCTTCAATATCTTTAAGACCATGAAATTTTTCTGGTAAAGGTCTAAGTGCTTTTGATAGATGAACAAACTTAGTAACTCTTATACTTAGTTCTCCAGTATTAGTTTTCATTACTTTTCCTTCAACACCAACAATATCACCTAAATCAGCTTTATTAAAGACTTCAAAAGATTCATCACCAATTACATCTTTTCTAACATAAAGTTGAACTTGTCCAAACATATCCATGATATGAGCGAATCCTGCTTTACCTTTACCTCTTTTAGTCATTATACGTCCAGCAGTAACTACTTGTTCTGTATCCATATCATGTAATTCTTCTTTTGAATATTGTTCATAAGCTTCTTTTATAGTCTTTGAGTTATGATTTCTATCAAATCTATGTCCAAAAGGATCTATATTATTTTCTTTAAGGAAATCAATTTTTCCTCTTCTAACTAGTTCTTGTTCTGTAAAATTATCCATTGTTTTCACCTCTTATTTTTGTATCGCAAAAAATTATAATATAGTTAAATCAATTATATTATGAAATAGCTTAATATACTACTGTGTTGCTTCAATTAATATGTCTAAATTATCATACATAATTGATAAGTAATTCAAGTTAACATCGGATTCTTCATTTGTTAAGTTTCCAAGTCCATGTAAGTAAGCAGCTAGTGCAGTAGAGTCTGTCTTGAGTAATTCCTCAAGAACTCCATCACCTGCTGGGCTATTAGTATTCTTCTCAAATAATACATAGTGTATATTATGTAGTGCTGCTTCTTCAGAGAAGTAAATAATATCACTCGCACTGCTTTCAGTTGAGTGTGCACTTGTAGTTATTGAAAGAATTTCTATATCATATCTAACATGCCAATATGTAAATAACATAACTGTAGTAATTATCGGCTTAGTAGCAGCATCTGCCATTGCTTGGTAATCTTCATCAAGTTTCTCTAAATTCAATTTTAATGCTTCATAATTTTCTTCAAATGTTGTTTCATATACTGGGAACTCAAGGATTAATTGATCCTTTACAAATTCAGCAGCAATTAGCATTCTAACTGGATCTAACCAAAAATGCGGATCTTCTGATAGTGAGTTTTCATCACACTCTACATGCTCAACTTCTTCACCATCATGATCATGTTCATGACTAAAACATACTTCGTTGTATGTAACAACTTGCGAGATATCTACAAGTTTTACATTACTATCTTCAAAAGTAGATTCTTCTTTTTCAGGAATGTATGTATCTACACCACCATTAATGTAGAATAAAATATCTGCATTTTTCATATCAATAATTTCTTTAGCACTCCAGTCGATAGATTCACTATGAACCTGAGAACCTGGAACTCTTGCAACATCAACATAATCTCCACCAATTTGTTCTACAAGATATTGCATAGGATACACTGTAACATAAACACAGTTTTCTCCTTCACATAAACTTCTGTGGCACGCACTTAGTGTTACTACAATTAATATAGTAGTAATTAATAACATCATTCTTTTCATAAATATCACCTTTTTCTTTATGCTCAATAATTATATATTAAACACATAATAAACACAATCTTTTATATTCTTTTTTCTTCTATTATTTCAAACATTTTTGAGGAGTCTTCTTTTTTAGTAGAATCTCGTAACTCTAGTACTTTTATAATTACTATTTTGTTACCAAATTGTATCTCAATTATGTCTTCTTCACTTAACTTAGTGCTAGATTTGGCTATACGGCTATTAACCATAATTCTTCCATTATCAGCAACCTCTTTTGCGAGGGTTCTTCTCTTAATAATTCTTGATACTTTTAAGTACTTATCTAATCTCATATTATCACCATAATAATTATAACATAAAAAAGGATATCAACGATATCCTTTTTAGTATTTTACTTTTTCAGTTTTACTTTCTTTTTTTACTTCTTTAACATCATTTTCTTTACTGATTTCTTTAGATTCTTCAGTTGAATTAACTTCAATAACTATTTCTTTACCTAAGGCTTTTTGTTTAGCTTTTTTCTTTTCCCACCATCCAAGATTACCTTTTTCAACTATTTCGTAAATATCTTCTTTAGTTAATGTTTCAATTTCTAATAAGTACTTAGCTATTAATTTAACTAAATCAAGATTAACTTTTAAAACTTCTTTAGCTCTATCGTATTGATTATTGATTATAGTCTTAACTTCGTTATCAATTTCAAAAGCAATAGTGTCACTAAATGCTTTATCAACATTGTAATCTCTACCTAGGAATACTGCTCCACTACGTTTTTCGTATTGGATAGGACCAAGTGAACTCATTCCATATTCAGTAACCATAGCTCTAGCTATCTCAGTTGCTTTTTGGAAGTCATTATGTGCTCCTGTAGATACTTCGTTAAAGATTATTTCTTCACTTACACGTCCACCAAGTAATCCACAAATTCTATCAAGTAATCCTGTTTTTGTAGATAGGAATGATTCTTCCTCTTCAGGAAGCATTAAAGCATATCCACCAGCATTACCACGAGGGATAATTGTAACTTTATGTACTATATTAGCGTTATCTAATTTAATACCAAGAACAGCATGTCCCGCTTCGTGATGAGCAATAAAGTCTCTTTCACGTTTTGATAAAGCTCTTGATTTCTTAGCTGGCCCCATCATAACTCTATCTACTGCTTCATCAACATGATAGATTTTAATCAAAGTTTTATTTTCTCTTGCTGCAAGTAATGCAGCTTCATTTAATAAGTTTTCAAGATCTGCACCTGTAAATCCAGGTGTACGTCTTGCTAT
>JRFF01000066.1 GCA_000753575.1 Candidatus Izimoplasma sp. HR2
TTTGTCCAACCATTATCAATAATTTTAGCTAATTCTATCATAATATCTTCAACCCAAGGTGTATTAATCACAATAGCTTTGTCTGGATCAATACCCCATCGTTTAACAAAATCTTCTGTCCAAGCACCCTCTGTATCAATAATAATAGGTGTATATCCCGCTTTTTGTGCGGCAGCCAAATTCAAACACATAAATGATGATTTCCCTGAAGATTCTGGACCGACTAACAATGTGTGAGTTTTTTCAGCAACACCTTTAAACAACGAACCAGATAAAATTCTATTAAGATCATATGTTGGTGTAAATAGCCATTCCTTAATACTAGCAACCTCGCTCTCACTTAACACCATCATTCTCGAACCTTTTGAAGATGATTCTAATTTTAACTTAATTTCATCGAATGTACTCATATTTTATATCCCCAATTATATATTTGTCTAATGATTTTATCTAATTCTTTTTCTTGATCTTTCATAAAAGCAACATCCCATACTTCCAACAATTTAATATTTATTTCTTTACATAATAATTTCTTTCTCTCATCTCTTTCTTTTGTTTCTGGTCTATTATGCCAGTAATTACCTTGATATTCAATTCCTATTCTCAATTCAGGATAATATATATCTAATTCCAAACCACCTAATACTTCCCTGTCATTATAAATAACAATATCTTGTATATGTTCTTTTAACATTTTCTGTAATAATCTTTGGCCCGTTGAACCAGCACAATGTGGACATCTTCTTCCATTTTTAAAATCATTTGGTTTTACTTCATATTCATGTCCTTTATTACATCTTATTTTAACTTTCTTTATTGCCTTTTTGTATTCAGATAATAATTCATATCCTTCTTGTTCCACCAATATATCAAAATGTTCTTTTGCTTGTATTGGACAATTACCTGAACATTTTGGACATCTATAACCTTGTTTATAACTGTCAGGTATTACTTTATATTCATGACCTTCAGGGCACATTAATTTAACTTTTGTATATGTATTCTTATATTCACCTAATAGTTCATATCCTTCTTGGTCTAATGTCTGGATAAATTGTTCTTTTGCTTGTATTGGACAATTACCTGAACATTTTGGACACCTATAACCACTTTTAAAGTCATTTGGTTTTACTTCATATTCATGTCCTTTATTACATCTTATTTTTACTTTCTTTAATGCACCTTTATATTCACTTAATATTTCATATCCTTCTTGTTCCACCAATAAATCAAATTGTTCTTTTGCTTGAATTGGACATTTATTGGAACATTTTGGACATCTAATACCACGTTTAAAATTTTTTGGTATAACATCCCATAAATGGCCTTTAGGACAGTTTAGTTTAACTTTTGTGTTATTATTCTTCTTATATTCAGATAATAATTTATATCCTTCTTGTTCCACCAATATATCAAATATTTTACCATAATCCTTTTTCATCTTCTATATTGTGTACTCATTACATAAACCTATCAAGGTCTTTATAAATATCATCCAGTATATCTCCAAGGACTCCTAGTTCTCTGATTATGGTTTCACTAAAATTACGTGGTTCTTGTGCCTTTTCATCACAACATTCTATTATTTCCCTCATCCCAGCAAGTGTTGATGATTTATCACAAACACTTTTAGCAACCTCTTGTAATCTCATCAAATCATCATGAATTACAGCAGAATATGGACGTTTGTTAACTGGTGATGTTGTATTAGGTCCATCATCAGACATTTTATCAGTATACATATTAATTTACCTCACTTTTTTATTTATTATACACATTTATACCATATATGTAAACTTTTATTGTCGTGAAAAATTCTGAACTTCTTCATTGAATTTACGTACTTCTTCATCATGGTCATATCCAACAAACGAATAAGAACAACCATTTGTATAATAATCTAACTGATTTTGATATTCTTCTTCAAATGGCGACCAATGAATAACTTTCTCAAAGAAAAAGTTTTCATCATATTCCGGTGCCATACCTTCATTCCATATTGGAGTAATACTATATGTTCTATAACCACCACCATAATTATTCGGAGCATCATCAATCACTTCAAAACAAACTTCTTCAATTCGTTCCTCAGTAAGATAACGTCTGAAATTATTTCCCATATGGATAAGTTGATGATTAATCATGTTAGACTCAAGAGCAAATTTACCATGTTCAATGAGTTTAACACCAAAAGCAATTGCATCTTCACCCTGTAACCACATACTAAAATCAACTTGTGCTGGTCCGACTGAACCTTCCGAAATAGGATCAGTATTACCACTCTTCATAGCAAAATATACTGATCGATCTTCAAATGACCGTTCACATGTTTGGCCTTGAATTGTAAACTCAACAACATTATTATCGTCAAGGGATGAATATTGATATACTAATTTTTCTGTTTTTTCCTCTTTTTTGACAACTGTTTGTACCATTATTATATAATCCTCCAAATATTAATTTCTCTTTGACAACTATCATAAGTAACACCAACATATTCATAACCATTTTCTTTAAAAAACTGATCATCTCTATAGTTATATGATAAAATTAATTCTCCTTCTACATTTACATTTACATTTACCACATCATTGATTTTATTATTATGTTTCTCCCACGCACATTGAATATAATGAGCCATTTTAATAAAATCTAATTCCTGTTGACCATCACGACTCTGTGATCCATATCGTTTACAGTATTTACGTACTTGTTCAATACATGTTTCAACAGTATAATTAGTAATTTCATCTTCTCCAACATCGCCATATTGTGGAGTTGTATACACTCTTAGATGTTTTGCTACTAAGTCAGAAAATTCATTCCATTGTTTCTCACGTTCTGTCATATGTTCTTCTTTAATCTCATTATCCATCTTCAAATCTCCTTATAAACAATTTCATTAATATCTTTATTTAATATAACCCCTAATCTTACAGTTCTATATTCATGTAAATGTGGATCTCCAACAGGTTGATATTTATCATCTATATGTTGAGTGAAATTATATTTTTGTTCCATTATATAAATAAACACATATTTTGAATTATCTTTTATTAATGAAGTATATATATCCTCAAAATTATCTTCTACACTCACATCTGACATGAGTTTATATGATCTCATTGAAACCACATGACCTTTGTATTTTATAACAGGAGCAATAGATTTAAATACATCAAGTCCTTTATATCTCAAAAAGCCAATCAATGATGCTGTAAGAGTATCAGTATCATCAGAAATAATTATTTTTTTAGGGTCATAATTTAAATCAATACCTATAATTTCTTCATCTAAATATTCATTTTCTATTTCTTGTTCTGATATATCATTACCAAAATTACAATTCAATTTTTTATTCTCCAAGAAATTCTTTATATTCTTTTAATTCTTTACATGTTTTCATATCACATAACATACCATCAACATGACTACATCCAATGTCACGATGATATTTACATTTTTTTACAGGATCTTTTTTAAGAACATCCTTATATATTTTTATCAATTTTTTAATCATATCTCAAATAATCCATCCTCAAAATAATTTTCTATTGTTTCTGGTATTCTGTTATTATCAATCCAATCTTGCGGTAAATATACACAATTACAATACCTTTCATACATCTCACGGGTGTTCATTCCTGTTGGAGTAGAAACCATTATTATCTTACCACCATGGGAAACTGATGGCCAAATATTAGACATCAATATATCTAAAGGTTTTCTGTATGATTCAACATCATCAATAAATATAGTATTAAATGATCTGCTTCTTAGTCTGTAAACCGTTTCAAGTGAAAATATATCTCTGTTATAATGAAGATCATCTCTTATCTGTCTCTGTCCTCTACACCAATCTCTCACACGATTAATACTATCAGGACCATATATATTCGGTGTCATATAAACAGAGTTTGGGGTATCTAAAAATTTATGTTTTAGAGCATATGTTTTACCTGATCCTCTAGGGGCAAATATACAAATATTATTCTCTGTGTTTAAATAATTATCCCACATTTCTGTATACGGACGGGATGCAACAGGTTCATGATTTGCACCCATCTCCCTTGTCATATCTCTAAGATAAGTCTCTGTATTTAACATATTTTCCATCAGTGGTAGTAACTTCTTTCACAAGTCCACATCGTTTACAATAGACATGTGATAATGTATAAGCACCATCACGATTTATATTTACTGTATTTTTTGATGGCATGAATTCAACCCATCTGTATCTATATGGTTCAAATGCATGACCACTAATCTTGCATTTTACGGACATCTTCTTTACCTACCTTTTTCACCCAACTTACGAAAAATGGACTGTATGGGCGAAGTTTTACATAATTATCAATATTCATATCAACCGTATCTCTCAACTGTTATTACAATATTTACAGTATAAAAAAGTATTATAAAATATTACTTTAACTTTATGAAAATGAAATTCTCAATGGATGAACTGCAACATCCTCTATTCCATATTTCAAACTATTAAAATTGAAAAGTGGAACTACTTTTCTAATAATATTAAATGATCCATTAATATCAGCATTAATCAAAGAACCATTAAAAGATTTAAATAGACCTCTTTTAATTCTTTTACCCAAATAATCTTGGTGTTTTTTTACATCTTCGTTATCAACAAAAGAACATTTAGAAGTATAACTTTCCTCTGTAATAATAACTTCAATAGAAACTAATCGAGCTTTATATTTAATCATATCAATAAATTTAACAAACGGAATAGCAACAAAATTTTGATTATTTCTTTTCCCAATCTTAATGTTTTGTTTCCAATTCTTATTATTACCTATAACTATTTTACCAATATTATGAGTTAAACAATAATCTATGATATATCTACTTGATTTATGCAGATAATCATTTACTTTATTGTTCCTTTTATTGGTTAATTTGTTTATACGATTACTTTTGAATCGGTTCCTTTCCAATTTAGATTGAAGATTTGATTTAACCTTATTATAATATTGATTTATTGATTTTAAAGGTTTTCCATTGATTATAAAGGTATAACCTATTGTTGTTGATATAGATGCTAAATTATTTACTCCTATATCTATTCCTAATATATTATCTTGATTTAATTCATAATCTTCTATCTCCTTATTATAAATTACTTCTATTACATAATGGTCATATCTTGGAACTATTCTCACAGCTTGTAACTCGTCAAAACTAATTTTTGTTGGTATTTTTATATTCGTTTTTGATAAACTTATTAAACTATTCTTTCTCAATTCAGTTTTAGAAATTGCACCTTTTTCAAATGGAATTATGTTTCTTCCAGTTTTTGTATCTTTATATCTAGGTATTTTAGGACGACCTAAATATTTATTAGGATTTTTACTATAATCCTTTATTGACTTAAAAAATGACTTCCAATTCTTATCTAAAAGTCGTAAAATTCCATTAGAAACTTTAGCAGGAAATGTTCTATAATCAATATTATTATTATCTATCATCATTCTGTTTATATCATAGTAATTTAGATATTTATTATCTTCATCTTTTATAAATTCTTGGCGAATTATATAGTTTGCTCTATTATATAAATTCTTAGATAGAAATGATAATTCATCCAACTCATTGAATAATTTATGGGTTCTCTTGATTATATGTTTCTCTACTAATTGCATATTTATTATCGTCTTTTAATTCTTTAATTATTTTTTAATATTTTCATTTAACTATAGCAACACCATCTCTTAATATTATTAAATTCTTCTGATGATATAGGTTCAGAATCAAAAGTTTTTTGTTCTTGTTCAATTGGTAAAACAGAACAAACAGGACACCTTAGAGTACCATTATTATCTCTGTCACAATTACATTCATCCATTTTATTCCGCATCTCTGTCATAAATACTTTCAGCCACCAAATCAAGTCGTTCAGCCCAACGATCATCATCTTGATTATCAGCAATTTCCTCATAAAAAGTTTGTACGGTTGGTTTACGAACATTATAAGGTATCTCTTTCTCAAAATCACAATCGGTATGATACAAACCGTGGGCAATAACACGTTCTCTATCACGTTCACTCAATTCAATCCATACCGTTTTATCAATATATAAAATATAATCAACACCTTCTGGATTGATGTTATCTGCTGAAATATGCCTTAAAATAGCAGATGATTTATCAAGTTTGACAAGAACATAACTACCACCTGATTTACGTTTTTTTAAGTCCATAACAACTTCAATTGATACACCATTTAACTGTGGAAACTTACTACGAATAACCTCATTTACCTTATCAATTACGTCATTTGTTGCTTCTTCATATCGGCTTGTCATTTTTTTGTTTCTCCTTTTTACGTTCTATTCTTTTCTGAATTGATTTCATACGATATTTTTCATTTTGGAGAACATTACATAATTCGTCAATTTGATCTTCTCCACGAAAAATAAATGATCCACTTACTTTCACATAACCTTTAACAAAAAATGTTATTGCTGCAACAAATCTTCTACCAAAAGCACGGAAAGGACGTAACCATTCAGGCTTACTCCACGTATCAACATATGAAGATGCAGAACAATCCATCCATACATCAAGATATATATCTGGGTATTCATCATCACAACAAACTTGGAAAGTCAAATTATCTTCACCCATACAGGCACAAGTCGTTCTCCAAATCTTATCCTCACCAAATTCCCCTTTGTCATCACCAATTCTTTCAATTTGATTGCTCATAAATCTCTCCATTTCTGATAATATAAACCAAACATGGCTTATTCAATTTTTTCATTTGTTCAATCATATTCATGGAACCTTTACTATTATTTTTCATAATTACTATTGCCATATCACAATATTTTGCCATGTCCTTATTTCTAATATGACCCGCAACTTTACCCTGACTCCAATCAGCAGGGAATTTTACAACGTCTAATCCCAATTTATCAGCTAATTGTTCACCAAGATTATCAATACCTTTAGCAGTTCCACTAACTATTTCTAATATTCTACATGACCACTCGCATTTTGTAAACACTTCCTCAACAAAAGGACATTCATCTAACATCATTTGAACAAGGACACCATTTATCTCTTTTAATCCAAGTGACCTACTACCAGCAATAACACATTTAATATTTCTCATAATTTCTGATCTTCTTGTTGTTTTTGTAAGTTTGTAATAAAATTTTTATAGTCCATTATATCACTCCGACAATATTCCATTATCTCTTGAATATTCCATCCATTGTTCTACTTTGTGTTTCTTTTCATCTATATC
>JRFF01000067.1 GCA_000753575.1 Candidatus Izimoplasma sp. HR2
GCTAATAATATAATTATGCATAATTGCGAATTCATTGGGTCAAGTAATACAGTAATCGATTCACTTTGTATTGAGAGATTATTTAAAGCTAGAGAAGAACCACACCATCTTGATATGAAAGGTAAGTTTAGAATATGGGAAAAACCGAAATCAGGATGTACATATGTTTTAGGTGTTGATTCAGCAAAAGGTACGGGTGAAAATTTTTCTGTAATACAAGTTCTTAGGGTTGATAGTATAACTCCTGTCACCATGAAACAAGTAGCAGTTTGGGAAGATAATTATACAGATGTCTACACTTTTGCAGCTATTGTTAACAGAACATCATATTATTACAATAATAGCCACATTATGGTTGAGAATAATGGCGAGGGCGCACCAGTTGTACAAAGATTATGGTGGGAATATGAAAATGAAAATTTGATAAATACAGGTAGTAAAGAAAAGGATTTGGGTATAAGAGCTACCAATAAATCAAAAACACTTGCAGTTTTGTTGATGAAGAAATTATTAGAAGATGGAAGTGTTGAGATTATAGATCCCAGAACCGTTGAACAACTCGCTGATTATCAAGATTTAGGTAACAATAAATTTGGTGGAGTTAATATTGCAGATGATCTTGTTTCTGCATTATATTGGGCTTTGTATGTATTAGAACAAGAAGTCTTTGATGATTCATATCAATTCATAGAACAAGAAGATGGTGATGAAGCATGGGGATTATTGGCTGATTTTGGTGATGGTGCTATGGTGGAAGATTGGTCTTGGTTGACGAATAAAGACTAAATACTAATAAGGGAATAATTATGAGATTTTATGAATTTATATCAGAAGATTATGAGATGGTAAGGGAATACAAGAAAGCTATTTTTGATCTGAAAGTTGCTTTGGGTGAGAAGGAATTTGAAGAAGGCGAGAAACCAAACACAGATTCAGAAGGACGTAGAAGACAAAAAGAACGCATGGTCAATCTCAAGAAGAATATAATTACTCTCAAAGAGAAGATACAAAAAATGTCAACAGAACTTGGTGAATCTATAGACACAAAGTTACAAGACGTTTTAGATAAAATACCAAACAAAAAAGATGTTGATCCTAATTATAAAGGTGACAATACAGAGGAAGAATAATATGAAGAAAAATTATGGGTTGACATTTAAAGAATTTGTTGAAAGCAAAGAATATAAATTACTATCTGAATATATTAATGCACAAACAAAAGTTAAAATAAAATGTAATAAAGGTCATATTTATGAAGTAAGACCATATACTTTTAAACAAGGTCATATATGTCCAAAATGTTCCAATAAATGTCCAATACAAGCAAAGGAACAATTTTTAGAATTAATAACAAAAGATGGTTACAAATTAATATCTAAATACAAAGGTACTAAAACAAAGGTTAAATTAAGATGTTCGAGAAATCATATATGGGAAGTAAAACCGAATACATTTAAAACTGGCAAAAGATGTATTAAATGTGCAGGATTATGTCCAATACAAGCAGAGAAAGAATTTAAAGAATTATTAGTGAGTGTAGGATATGAATTATTGAGTGAATATAAGAATGTTGCAACAAAAGTTAAAATAAGATGTAATAAAGGCCATGAATATGAAGTTAGACCAAATAATTTTAAAAAAGGTAGAAGATGTCCAAGATGTCCAATAATACAAGCAAGTAAAGAATTCAAGGAATTAGTTGAAAGTATGGGATATAAATTGTTATCTGAATATATTGATACTAAAACAAAATTAAAATTAAGATGTAAAGAAGGACATGAATATAGTGTTACACCAAGTAGTTTTAAACAAGGTAGTAGATGTCCAATATGTTTTGAAAGAAGGTCACAGAAAGAAATTGATATATTAAATTATGTAAAATCTAGTATTAATGAAGAAGTAATATCTAGCGATAGAACCCAAATAATAAATCCCAGAACAGGTAATTATTTGGAATTAGATATATGGATACCTGAATTAAATAAGGCAATTGAATTTAATGGTACATATTGGCATAGTAGTGAATATTCAATATATAAAGATGAAATTAAGAGAGAATATTGTAATGCTAATGGTATAGATTTAAAGGTAATAGAAGAATTTGAGTATGATGCAGGATTAGAATTGTGTTTAGATGGAATAAGTAATTTTTTGGAGATTTAATAATGGCTATATCTAGAAGTCAATTAATACAAAAGGTACGAAATCGTTTAGGTGAACCTATGGTTAAAGTAGAGGTATGTGATAACCAAGTTAGTGAACATATTGATTATGCCAGACAAAAATGGCTTAAGTGGGCCTGTTCTAATTCAACACAAGAAATTTATTTTACAGTACTTTTACAAGCTGGGAAAACTCTTTATGATTTACCAGCAGGTATTGTAGAGGTTGTTGAATATAACGAAGATCCATTGAAATCTGGTGGTATTAATACATTATTCACTGTTGATAATTTTATGTTTTCACAGGGAATGTATGGTGGAATGTTTACAGGTGGATATGATTTGGTTAGTTATCATATAGTTAAAGATTTTATGGCAACTCTCAGTAAATATAATGTGACGCCTTATAATTGGAAATATCATAGGTCAACAAATCAATTAGAAATTAATCCAGCACCTCCACAAAATGAGGGTTATATATATACTATGGGAACAGATCCAGATACAGGATTATCACAAGAATATGTATATGATTCTCCTGGTTTTGTGATGTTAAAAGCATTTATGATACAAGGTTCTTCATTGCCTTATTATACACCAGATTGGAAAGATACATTAAGAGAGATAAAAACAGTCGTTGAGACACACACAATTAGTACGACAGAATTAACTAATAAATCAATGCTATTAGAACATAAACCTATTACTGGTTTTGTTGATAAATTAGATAATAATATACCAGAAGATATAATGATAACACTTAATGGGCTTGGAACAACTAAAAATGTAGATTGGTCACAATTAGCAGTTAATAATAGAGTTATTGCTTGGGAAGATTTAGGTTTTGATACTACATTGAGTGAGGGTGATAAATTGGTTGTTTCTTATCCTGTATTGTTCAGATCAAATTATTATCCAGATGAATGGACCAATGTAACGGCCACATCAACAGAAATAGAACAATTTACATTAAACCAATCTAATATTGATAATGGGTTTGTTAATGTTACATGGCCTATATGGGATAATAATATAAAAATTAATGCTGGTAGTGATTCAGATGCATTAGAAATTATACCAAATGGTGATTATATTGTAGATCCACTTAATTCTAAAAAAATTATATGGAAAGATTTAGGTCTTGATGGAACATTGGTTGTTGGTGATCAAATGAATATTACATATGTTGCTGTTAGAAGTCAAAGACCGAATAGTACAACGGCTAATCAGAGTGTTATTAAACAATATACAACAAAAATTGAAAATAGAACTTTAACTGCTGATGAAATTACTAATAAATCACTTATTCTTGTTGATCCTGTTAGTGCTGCTGATGGTATGAAATTTTCAGTAGGATCGTTTGATAGAATATATGGTGTTGATTTTAGATTGGATGACACACAGACAGTTGCTTGGGATGAATTAACACTAGATGGTATTCTTGTTGAAGGTGATGACGTGATAATTACATATACGTCTGCTACATATTTTGAACGAGAAGTTGAAGAAGATTTGTACGATGAAGATTGGATACTCGATTTTGTGACTGCTATGACTAAAATAACATTAGGTATTATTCGCAGGAAAATGGCAAATTTCAACTCTCTTGGGAATCAGGGGATATCTTTAGATGGTGATTCGATGGTGTCTGATGGACAAGCTGAAAAAGAACTATTGGAAGAAACATTAAGAAACGAAGAGTCACATGAAGGTTGGGGTATTGAAATAGGAATGATGTAAATGATTGATTATGCAGATAAATTTAAAAAACTGGTTATTGGTGAGGGATATGAATTACTAAATGAATATGTTAATAGTAAGGTTAAAGTAAAAATAAAATGTCCAGAAGGTCATATATGGGAAACAACACCGAATATTTTTCAACAAGGTCATCGATGTCCTAAATGTGCTGGTTTATGTCCAATTCAAGCTAAAGAAAAGTTTATCCAGACATTAGACCAAGAAGGATATAAATTAATTGGTGTATATAAGAGCGCGTTAAAGAAAGTTAAACTAAAATGTAAAAAAGGTCATGAATATAATGTCACACCTAATAGTTTTAAAAATGGTAGTAGATGTCCAAAATGTTCAAATCATTGTCCTATACAAGCAAAAGAACAATTTATAAAGATATTATCTAGGTTTGGATATATATTACTTTCTGAATATAATGGCACAAAAATTAATGTGAAATTGAAATGTAATAAAGGTCATATTTATACAGTTAAACCAAATAATTTTAAAAGTGGTTGTAGATGTCCAATATGTGCTGGTTTGTGTCCAGAACAAGCAAAAGATCAATTTTTAGAATTATTAGCTAAGGAAGGATATGAGTTAATAGAAGAATATAAAAGTTCAATGACAAAAGTTAAAATAAGATGTAATAAAGACCATGAATATAAAGTAACACCAAACGATTTTAAAAATAATGATAGTAGATGTCCAGTTTGTGCAGGATTATGTCCAGAACAAGCAAAAGATCAATTTTTAGAATTATTAACAGAAGAAAGATATGAATTATTATCTGAATATAAAAATAATTATACAAAAGTTGAATTAAAATGTCCTAATGGTCATGAATGGAACGTAATACCAAGTAGTTTTAAAAATTATCGTAGATGTCCCCATTGTGAAGGATCTACGGGTCAAAGATTATTACAAAAAATATTGAAAGATTATATACAAGATAAAGTAATATATAATGATCGTAAAATATTAAATGGTCTTGAATTAGATATATATTATCCAGATTTAAATATTGGAATTGAATATCAAGGTAATTATTGGCATTCATTACCTGAAGCAATAAAACGAGATAAACGTAAAAGAAAATTATGTGAAGAAAAAGGAATAAAATTAATTGAAGTATGGGATGATGATTTCTTAAAAGACCAAGAAAAGGAATTAGATAAAATAATTAGACAAGTAATTAATTGAAGTATGGGATGATGATTTCTTAAAAGACCAAGAAAAGGAATTAGATAAAATAATTAGACAAGTATGTAAATGTAACAAAGAAGGTTATAATTACATATTTTAAACAATAATATTAAATAAAATATCCTAACGGATAGTGATTATTGTTGTGACAAAAAGAACCAGTCACAACAATAATCACACCAATTCATTACATATACTTTTTCATATACACCCTATAGTATATAACTCTTGGTGTATAATAGACTTTAGTTTAACATGGATTATAATTTTTGTCAACATAGAAAATAAATAAATATTGATATT
>JRFF01000068.1 GCA_000753575.1 Candidatus Izimoplasma sp. HR2
TCTGTCATTGATATATAATGCTGTCCATGTATTAAATAATCAACTTTTTCACGTAAATTCTTATAATAATCATCATGATCATTAAAGTATTCTACTTCTAATCCCTTTAATATTGTTATTTTATCTCCGTATTTAGCTTGTGATTCCTCTATATCTTTTAAATATAGATCAAATTCACTCTCATCCATTCTTACATTATAGTCACCTACCCTATTATTAGGGGCATGATCACTCATTCCAAGGATATCAAAGTTATTTCTAATTGCTTCTAAAACATATTCTTCTGTATTACCAGTCGCGTGTTTGCATAAGTAATGATGTGTATGGTAATTTCTCTTCATAGTTAGTTAATTCGGTAATGACAACCGATACTTTCCTTTCTAGTTATTGCAGAGTTGATAATAAGTAACGCCGTTTGTACCATATTTAATGCCTCAAAGTAGTATTTTGAGTTATTTGGGTACTTCTCTAGGTTGCTTTCAATCTTTTCTACTTCATTTTTAGCAAAATTAAGACCATCTTTAGTACGAACAATACCTACGTATTCATCCATTATAGTACCTAATTTCTTTTTTATAGGTTTATAGTTATACTGATAACTACTAAAACTTGTTAATTTACTATCAAAATTCACCTTTTCAGTGATTTGTTTATTAATGTCTATTGCGATTCTATTTCCAAAGACAACACACTCTAATAGCGAATTAGAAGCTAATCTGTTTGCTCCATGGACTCCATTGCTAGCACATTCACCGTTAGCGTATAAACAATCCATATTTGTTTTACCATCAACATCAACTTTTATCCCACCAACATTGAAATGTTGGACAGGACTAACGCTTATTAAGTCTTTCCCCATCGTTAAACCTTCTCTTTTAAGTGTTCTAAAGATAGTTGGGAATCTCTTTTCAAGGTAATTTGTGCTCATATGTCTTGTATCTAAGTATACATGATCTGTCCAAGTATCGTACATTTCACGATATATAGCTTGAGAAACCTTGTCTCTAGGCGCGAGTTCTAGTAAATCACTATACTTATTCATAAATCTTTCTTTTTCAGAGTTAATTAAATAAGCTCCTTCACCACGAACTGCTTCACTAATAAGGAATTTTTGTCTGTGAACACCATTTCCTTTATGAAATGCAGTTGGATGGAACTGAATAAACTCCATTTTTTCAATATTAACACCAGCTCTAAAGGCCATACCTATAGCATCAGCTGTTGCAACTGATGAATTTGTAGTACTTCCGTAGATATTACCTATTCCACCAGTAGCTAAAACTGTATTTTTAGCTATAAAATCTATTATTTCATTAGTTTTATTTAAACAACTTACACCAAAACATGTATTATCACTATAAATTAAATCAATAGCCATCATATTTTCATGAATATGAATATTATCTCTTGAATAACACTCTTGTTTTAATGCAAACATGATATCTTTACCTGTTGAGTCGCCTCCACTATGTAAAATACGGCGTGTTGAATGGCCACCTTCTTTAGTTAAAAGGATTTTCCCTTCGTTATCACGATCAAAATCTACTTTAAAAGCCATTAATCTCTTTATGTTGTCTCCAGCTTCAGTTACTAAGATTTCCACGGCTTCTGCATTGTTTAAATAGCTTCCTGCCTTCATAGTATCTTCAATATGGGCATCTAAATTTTCACGTACAAAATCTAACTCACCGGCGATTCCGCCTTGAGCTAGATTACTGTTTGTATCAATCAATGATTCCTTAACAATAACATCAATTCTTTTACTAGAATCAATGTTTAGCGCTGTATAAAGACCCGCAAGTCCAGCACCTACAATAACAATATCAGTTGATATTTGTTTCATAATTATCACCTAACTTAGTTTTAACATTTTATCTACAGCCTGAAATGCTTTAATTCTTATATCTTCAGGCACTTCTATTTCATATTGTTCTTCTTTAAGCGCAAGGTATACATCGCTTAGGTGAGTCATTTTCATGTCGTAACATCTTAAATCTTTAGATAAAATATGGAATATCTTATCTGGACAAGCTTTTTTCATTGTATGTAAGATTCCTTCTTCAGTTCCGACAATAAACTCGTTATGATTACTTTCAATAACGTAGTTTAGCAGTCCTTTAGTACTTCCAACAAAGTCTGACATCTTAATAACATCAAGTTTTGCTTCAGGATGAACGATAAATTGTGCGTTTGGATATTCTTTTCTCATATCCATTACATCAAATATCGTTAAATCGTTATGAATACAACAGAATCCAGGCCATACTTCCATATCTAGATCAAATTTTTCTCTCACATAAGTACCTAAGTTCTTATCAGGTACATACATTAGCTTTTGATCTTTGTAGTGTTTAATAATTTTTTCAGCATTACTACTAGTAACACATATATCACTCATAGCCTTTACTTTAGCTGTTGAATTAACATAACATACTATTACTCTATCTGGGTTTTCTTCTTTATATTTACGTAGTCTTACCTCAGTAACCATATCAGCCATCGGGCAACCAGCTTCTGCGACAGGTAATAACACTTTTTTACCTGGGCTAAGTATCTTCGCAGTCTCTGCCATAAAGTGAACTCCCGCAAAAACTATAATATCTGCGTCAGTTTCAGCCGCAACTTGGCTTAAATACAAGCTATCACCAGTAAAATCAGCGATATCTTGAATATCTCCTTCTTGATAAAAATGGGCTAATATTACTGCGTTTTTCTCTTTTTTTAGACGTTCTATCTCTTTAATCATCAATGATTTTTCCATAAACTATCACCTCGCATATATTTTAACACTTTACGCATATTTCTTCAATCTTAAAACAAATAAAAAAGCCATAAATGGCTATTTTAGGTATGAGTATAATAAAACTGATATATTTAGGAATTCAAAGAAAGCTATTCCCAAAAGAATTAATATTAAATAAATAATATTCTCTTTTGAATATTTTGATACTTTTATATCATTACTAGGTATTATTTTTTTCATAATTATAATTGATTCTTCGCTTGAAATATCATTAAAGACGAATGAACTAGACGTTTTAGTGTACTTTCCATTTACTATATATTTTGAAAAATCATTATTTTCACATATTTTAATTAATTTAGAATAATTCTTTCGTTTTGGTCTATTTATATAATAATATATTTTCTTATTATCGTTTACAAATAGAACTAAGAAATAAAATACTAAAAAAGTAAGGAAAATTAATGAGAAAGTTAATCCGGTTGTATATAGATTACCTGTTAAAGCCGTAAAAAATATAAAATGAATTAGAAAAAGTAAAAGTGAAAACGGTATAATAAGATAGTTTTGTTTACTAAAATCATTTTTACTAGTTCTTTTTATAAGATTTGATAATAATCCAACAATTATTCCAGAATATGGAACAATTAGAAAGAATTCTCCAAATATTTGTGCAAAATCATAATTAATCAACATATTATCCCCCATTTGTTCTTAAATGATTAGAATATTAATAGTTTTATAGAAAAATAATCAAAATCAGGCTAATTGCTGGTACTAAAGCCATAATTCTTAAAATATTTATATTGTTCTTCATAAATTTAGGTAAAGTATTGTCTACAAATACTCCTGGAGAACCAAATACTATTGTCATAAAAATTGATTCATATAAATAATCTTCCATAAAAATGTAAACTCCTAATATTGCAACTATAAAATACCCTACACCTAATATTATAAAATCCATCTTCTTTTGCTTAACAACAACGTTAAAAGCAAACATTGCTAGTAATGAGTTTAATATATAAATACATATTCCTACCATTGACATAAAATCCCTCCTAATATTCACATTATATCACAATAAGTATATGATTTATGCTATAATTTATTAGGTAAGTAGGTGTATGGTAAAATAAAAACGAGAATTATATATTCTCGTCAAGTTGTTTTTGTTGTATATGTCTAATAGCTATACCTATAAACACAAGAATTAATACATATTTCGCGATAAATATTACAATATTGGGAATAGCTTGGCTTGTAATCACAAAGAACATTAAAACTACAAGATTAATCCAATATATAATAAGACCAATTTTTGACATATTGTAAATAATAACCACCCCCTTTACACATTATACCATACATATATTAATTATAAATAAAAAAAGGAGTGATATCTATGGAAATTAAAAGACCGCTTGCCTATAGAGCTAGACCAAAGACTATTTATGAGATAGTTGGACAAAAACACTTAGTAGGTGAAAATGGCATTATTAGAAAAATGATTTCTAACGATCAAATGTTCAGTTTGATCCTTTATGGACCTCCTGGAGTAGGAAAAACAACAATTGCGAGCGTTATAGCTAATAATTTCGGATTAAATACGTTTAAATTCAACGCCTCAACCGATAAGAAGGCTCAGTTAAGAGAGATAATCGAGGTTAGCATAAACTATGGAGCACTCGTAATTATTGATGAAATTCACCGAATGAACAAAGATATTCAAGATTTTTTACTTCCACATGTGGAAGAAGGAAATATAATTATGGTTGGACTTACTACAAGTAATCCATATCACTCTGTGAACCCTGCTGTACGCTCTAGAGCGCACGTCTTAAAGCTTGAGAGTATTTCTAATAAAGACATAATTTATCGTTTAAAACAAGTGATTTTAGAGTATAAAAAGGATTTAACTAGTACTTTAGAAGAAAACGTCTATGAATACATAGCTCAAGGAGCAAATCATGAAATTAGAAATGCCTTAAATAGTATGGAAATACTTAATATGACTTATCCTAATACAAATATTACTTTAGATATGGCTAAAAAGGTCTTACTAAAGCCAAGTTTATCACTTGATAAGAATGAGGATAACTACTTTAATATACTAAGTGCTTTCCAAAAATCAATAAGAGGATCTGATGTTGATGCTGCCCTCCACTACTTAGGAAGACTAATAGCTATGGAAGATTTAACAAGTATTCTAAGAAGAATGACAGTTATTGCTTACGAAGATATTGGCTTAGCTAACCCACAAATTGTCTCTAGAATGGACGCTTGTGCTAGAGGATGCGAGAGAGTTGGGTTCCCTGAAGCACGTATTTTACTAAGTATGCTAACAATTGATATGGCGTTAAGCCCTAAATCAAATAGCGCAGTAAGCGCTATAGATAAGGCATTAGATGAAATAATGAGTGGTGTAACACCAAAGATTCCTAATCATTTAATTAATATTGCTAATTTTGAGGATAAAAAGAAGTATTTATATCCACATAGTTATAAAGATGCCCTTGTTTACCAACAATATTTACCTGATGAACTTAAAAATAATACTTATTATGATGGAAAAGAGACAGGAAAATACGAAAGAGCTTTAAAAGATCGAAATAAACAGATAAAAACAGTAATAAATAAGAAGAAATAAGACAAACATAGTCACCAGAAATCTGGTGACTATTATTATGAATAAATACTAATACTTATACCTCGAATAAATTACCTCTAAATATACTATATTAATATATATATATAATATTTATATAGGGCAAAAAAAGAAAGCTCAATTTTTGAGCTTTAATTTTGTATTAAATATGAAATAAAATCATGCCATTTTTGTGACTCAAAAAATGGTATATTGTTTATTGACGGAATTTTAAGATCTGAGATACTTAATACCATGTTTTTATCGAATGGAACCTCAAGTATCACTTCTATTTCTTCTAATTCACAGTAATCTTTGATTTGTTTTGCTAAATTTAGCTCTAAATCATACTTATTTATTATAACTTTCGCATCTACACTAAAAGTTTTAACTAATTTAATTACTCTTTTTAAATCATGAAGCCCTGAAACACTAGGTTCTGTGACTATTATTGCTTTTGAAACACCTGTAATCGCACTAATTACATTACATGCAATCCCAGGAGAACCATCTATTAGTATAATACTCTTTTCTTCTTTATGAGCCTCTAGTCTAGCCAATTTTCTAACTTCTGCGACTAATTTACCACTTGATTCTTCACCAGGAATTAGTCTTGCATCAACCATAGGACCATAATAAGTATCTCTTTTAAAGATTTTACCTATTGTATAGTCATGCATAGTAATAGCGTCAGTTGGACAAACGTATTCACATACCTTACATCCTTCACAAGTAGACTTATTAATTACAATATCTTCACTTATAGAATTAAACTTACAACTTTGATAACAAACCCCACAACCATTGCATTTATCATAGTCTATAATAGGTCTTTTAAACCCTACATAATCAATAGTTTCAGTGATTCTACCTGGAAGTAAGATATTTAAGTCAGGAGCATCAACATCACAGTCAGCAATTACTAAATCTTCTATAAACGGGATAATACAAGCTGTAATACTTGTTTTCCCAGTTCCACCTTTACCGCTAATTATAGCTATTTCATTAAGCATAGGTCTCACCAAGAACTTTCTTAATAATACTATTCATTATATTTCTAACATATTCACTATGATCTACTAAAAGTTCACCTCTAGCAATAATCTTTGCGAATTCTTCTCTAAAATCAATATTTTCAAGTAATTCGATACCTTCTTCTTCTAAATATTTATAAATATCATCATTACCTAAGTTACTTTTATTAACTACAACCCCAAAATCAAGCTTCTGTTCGCGTAATAACTCCACAACCATTCTCATATCACTTAATCCGAAAGGTGTAGGCTCAGCGGCGATTATACAGTAATCAGAGCCTTCTATTGCAGCAACAGTGCTACAAGATGTCCCTGGAGGGCTATCTATTAGTAAAACTTCTTCTTTTTTAGTAACATTTTTTAAATATTCGATAATTCTTACTCCAGATACTTCTCCTACAGTAAGTCTTCCATAAAGAAATTGTTTATTATCACCAACACTTTGATAAAAGATCTTTCCAATAGCTTTATCAGTGTAAGAAATCGCGTTAGTAGGACATACTAACTTACATCCACCACAGTCATGACATAAATCATCAAATACTAAAACCTTCTTTTTAGCAGGAATTATAGCATTAAAATTACAAAATTCACCACATTTACCACATAATGTACATAAATCATGGTCTACTACTGGATATTGTTTATTAATATCTTCTTCATGATAAGTATTTCCCTTTAAAAATAAATGACTATTAGGTTCTTCAACATCAGCATCAATAAGAGTTACTTTGTTTAAACTTGAAAAAAGGTTGACAGAAAGAGTAGTCTTTCCTGTGCCACCTTTTCCGCTTAAAATAGCTATTTTCACTAATGTTTCCCTTTTACTGATGCATCTAGCATCTCTGGTAATTTCTTTTCAAAATACTCATATAATGCTTCTCTTACTGTTTTACCTTGTTTATATTGATAACTTTTTATCTCAAAAGCATTCAATGCGTCTATCGCTTTAGGACCTAGTTCAGGTACTAACACTATATCAACTTTTAAATCACCTAATACTTTAACAGCTTTACCTCCGGCTCCACTTCCTTCATCTTTAGCAGTATTATTAAAGAAAGCAAAATCTAAAGTTTCACTATTATATACTGCGAAGTATGGAGCTCTTGCAAAGCGGTTAGCTACTAAGCTTTCTGGAGTATGATCTGATGCACAAATTCCTATTTTCATAATATATCTCCTTAATTGTTATGTGAGTGGGCATCATGTTCACACATGCTACCTTTACTAGTTAGGAATCCACCTAAATACTCACTTAAATTAACATCTATACGTCCTTTAGCACCAAGTACAACATCAATATCTTGTTGTTTAAATAGGTTTACTGCCATAGCACCCATACCACCAGTAATAATTACATCAACGCCTTGTTCTCCTAAAAATCTAGGGAAACTTCCTGGTGTATGTTCTGGAGGTATTACATATTTTACTTCTTTAACTTCATTTTCCTCAATTGTATATACAACAAACTCTTTACAATGTCCAAAATGCTCATCCACAGTTACTTTATCGCTTGTCGGGAAAGAGATTCTTTTAACTAATTTTTCTTCAATATTCATCTTATTTTCTCCTTTTAGTTTAATATTTGTAATTTCATTCTTTATTTCAAGTGCTTTATTCTTTAAAAGCACATCAATAAACTTTTTCCTACCACTTAGAAGCAATCTTTGAACAGTTGCACGTGATACTTGCATTTCAACTCCTGCGTCAATTTGAGATAAACCTTCATAATCTACTAATCTAAGCGCTTCAAACTCATCAAGCATAATATAAACCGTTTCAAGATCATTTCTTGAAACTCCTACTGGTTTAAAAACTCTTGAGCTATCTAGTCGTCTCGCATATCTTTTTTTTCTACTACTTATCATTTAATCACTCCTTTTATGTGCATATGCACACTAACAGTATATTGCATTGTCTATTTTCTGTCAATACGTTATTTCACTTTTTTAAATAACATTATAAATTAGATAATTGCCTTTTATTAGTACATTTAATTATTATCTTGTATACTATGATTGATAATAATTAAAGGAGATATATTATGAAATTTACTAAATCAACTAAATTTATTTATTTTGCCTTTATATGGCATGGCTTTTTCCTTGCTTTAACTGTATCAATGCTTGATTTAAACACTGTATTCCCGGCTTTAATTACTACTTTAACAGAATCAAGGATTATCTTTGGAGCTTTATATAGTGTTATGCTTGGAGTACCATTGATCTTTAATGTGATATTCAGTCATTATTTAAGAAATAAAGAATATAAAAAGAAATACCTTTTACTAGGTATCTATTTACGTAGTTCTGCATTCCTTGGAATGGCTATATTTACCTATTACTTTAGTGAAAATAATCCAATGCTTACTTTAGGAAGTTTCTTCTTTTTTGTTTTCTTATTTAGTGTATCAGCTGGATTTGCGGGATTATCCTATTCGGATATAATAGCTAAATCACTAAGTAGTGAGAAAAGAGTAAATTTATACACTGTTAAACAGTTTTTCGGAAGTACTTCAGCATTTGCTGGTGGATTATTAATTGCCAGAATCTTTAGTATAGGAATTGATTATCCATTAAATTACACAATATCACTATTAATTGGCTCTTTAGGACTAGTAATCGCATCATTAGGATTTATATTACTACCTGAACCAAAGTCTCTTATAAGTAATAATACAGAACCTTTAGGAACATTCATTAAAAAGATACCTTCTATCCTTAAAAAGGATAATAGTTTCAAGTTATTTATTATTGTTGAGAACTTAGCTGGATTTAGTATAATGATTTTACCATTTTATATGTTATACGCTAAAGAACGCTTTAATATAGATGATAGTTATATAGGAACTTATTTAATTTGGCTTACTGTAGGTACTATTTTCTCTAACTTAGTATGGGGATTCCTTGCTTCTAGGTTTAATGCTAAGCAAATTGTTAGATTTTGTATCCTACTTGGAGGATTAAATCCTCTTCTCGCAATATATTTAGGAACAATTAGTCCTGATATGTTCGCAATTGTCTTCTTTATATTAGGATTTATGATAAGTGGGCGTAAAATTGGATTTGAACCATATTTACTTGATATTATCCCAACACAAGAAAGAGTTGAATATTTAGGTATTAGAGGATCACTTAATATACTAATTATTATTTTACCGCTAGTTGGAGCAGTTATTATAAATTTATTTGGATTTAATATAACATTTATTATTGTTTCAATAATGATGGGACTCGCAGTCTTACTATTAAGTAAAATTAGTAATAAACAGATTCAAGAACTTTGTTAGAAATAAAAGAGTTGACAAAATTTGTCAACTCTTCTTTTTATTAATTATTAAAGTCAATACAATAAAGAAATGCATCTACAATATCACTATCAAATTTAATTCCACTTAAACTTATAATCTCTTTCACCGAAGCTTCTACAGTCCAAGCTTTCTTATAAGGTCGTTCACTTATTAAAGCGTCATATACATCAACAACGGATACAATTCTAGCTGAAAATGGGATATCTCTATCTTTTAATTTTCTAGGATAACCTGATCCATCCCAGTTTTCATGATGACTTTCACAAATATCTATTCCCATATTAATAAAACTATTTTTTGAATACTTATTTTGAATTTCTCTTAAGGTTGTACTACCTAACATACAGTGTTCTTTCATAATTTCAAACTCTTCTTTAGTATATTTAGCTGGTTTCATTACTATATTTTCAGGAATACCTATTTTACCAATATCATGAAGTGTACTAGCTAGTTCAATTGATTTAACAAATTCTTCTTTATCACATTTGTTCTTAATATACACTGATTTATGGATTTGTTTTGCAAGTTTTAAACATAAACTCCCAACTCTATCAATATGATTACCCGTAAATTTATCTCTTGATTCAGCTAATTTCGCTAACGAATATATCGTTATATAGTTAGAATTTTCAATATCCTTTAAATTTTTATATATTTGTTTTTCAAGTACTACATTATCACCTTTTAAGTGAGTTTCTTGAAGATATCTTTCAAATCTATACCTTGAGAATGTATAACTTCCTGAAATAGCTATAATGATAAAAGTAATATAAAATATAGAATAAACAAGTACATCATTTAAATGGTCACTTAAATGTATAAAAGCTAGTGTAAAGTAAACAAAGAGTATAACGATCGACCCAATTGTTACAAATTGCCATTTCAGTCTTAGTAAGAAGTATCCATATCCAAATATAAGGAATAATCCTCCATAATAACTAAATACATTAGGAGTAATTGTTAACATCAATACAATTCCTATCCCAGCAACACCATAAAGCGCTGTTAAAAGATATTGATGTAATTTGAAAAAAGATTTATGGTAACTTAGTAAGTATATAATTATATTAAAGGGAGCAACTATATAAAATCTTATAATAGTAAATATATAAAGATTATCTACATCTAACCATCTATCTACTAAACCAAAAGCTGAATATAATACTAAACTTAAAACTAACATTTGTCTGATAAATTTTAAATCTTCAGAAAATAAATACTTTTCATAGTTTTCATCTTTTTTATACTGCAGTTTAAAATTAATCAAAAACAACACCTCCTACACTTAATTTTATATTACTAAAATAAATACAAAATTACAAATATGTTTATAAATAAAAAGAGTTGTCAATTTTGACAACTCTTTTGTTTAAACTGTTTTATCTCTTACCTGGGTCGTATGGTTCACCAGCAGCTCGTGGTGCAGCACTGTTTTTAGAAACAAATGCTAATACGATTAATGTAGCTAAGTAAGGCAACATAAGGTAAATTTCATCATCTAGTCCTAAATCATTTAAGAATGGAATAACAGCTGTAGTACTACTAATTACTCTCATAAATCCGAAGAATAATGCAGCCATTATGATTCTTCCTGGTTTCCAGTTACCAAATATTAATACGGCAAGTGCTAAGAACCCAAATCCAGAAACTGTAGCATTAAAACTAGTAGAGAAACTTAATACGAATATTACTCCACCCATTCCAGCTAATGCTCCTGAAGTCATAACTCCAGCGTATCTAATTTTGTAAATGTTAATACCAAGTGTGTCAGCAGCTTGTGGGTTTTCACCACAACTACGAAGACGTAAACCTTGTTTAGTTTTGTATAAAATAAGTACAGCAACAACAAAGATTATAATTCCTAGTAATGAAGAAAGATATGCTCCTTGGAAGAATAAATCACCAATAAATGGAATATCTCCTAAGATTGGAACACTACTAATTCTATATGTTCTAGAAATTGGTACTCTTTGAGTTCCAAAGAATGTACGTGCTATAAAGATTGCAAATGCTGGAGCAAACATATTTAATGCTGTTGCACTAATTATTTGATTTGCTCTCATATTTACTGCTGCAAATGCATGTAGTACTGAGAATAACATCCCAATAATTGCACCTACAAGTAATCCAAAGAATGCAATCATTACATCCGACAGACCAGTTGGTTCTAAGTAATAAATAACGATAGCACCAACGAATGCACCCATTAACATGATACCTTCTAGTGCGATATTAATTACACCAGAACGTTCACTGAATAATGCACCAAGAGCAACTAAAGCTAGCGGTACTGTTGAAGCAATTACTAATGGGATTATGAAATATAAAGTATCAATATCCATTATTCATCACTCCCTTCAACAGCTAAATCTTGTGGCTCTCCGTCCTCTTTTTCGAGGAACTTACGTTTTAAAATCATTTTAACAAATTTTTGTAACACTAGTCCAAGTGCACTAGCATAAATGATAACTGCGATAATAATATCAATAATTTCAGGTGTGAAGTTTAATAATTGTAAGTAGTATCCACCTTGTTGAAGTGATCCATAGAATAAACCAGCAAGTAATACACCAATTGGACTAGAAAGTCCAAGTAAACTAATTGCGATTCCTGTGAATCCTTCAGGGATTAAGATATTTTCAGGTTTTAAATGTTTACCAGCTACTAAGAACATAAGTCCTCCAGCTAAACCTGCTACAGCTCCACTTATCATCATTGCGTAAACAATATTTCTTTTTGAGTTCATACCAGCATATTTACTGGCATTTCTATTAAATCCAACAGCTTTAAGTTCATATCCGAAAGTCGTTTTATTTAAAATAATATGTAAAATAATAACTACTATAACAGCTACAACAATACCACCATTTATTGCAGAACCAGGGAATATAAGATCAAGATTCATAATAGGTGTAATAGCTGTTTCTTCAATATCTAATGCTCTAGCATAGTCTCTGTTATAGATATAAGCAACAATTAACATTGTATTTAAATACATAGCAACATAGTTTAACATGATGGAAGCAACTACTTCATTCACGTTCCTATATGCCTTTAAGAGTCCTGGAATAGCTCCAAACAATCCACCGGCAATCATTGCAAATAATAATGCAGTACCCCAATGTAATAATGGATGAATTTCTCCTAAAGCTCCCCATTCAACACCAATAAATACAGCAACAAATGCACCCATTGTAAGTTGTCCAGTTGCACCAATATTGAATAAACCAGTTCTAAATGCAAATGCTACAGATAGACCCGTAAGAATAATTGGTACTGAGAAGAAAATCATATCTCCTAAAGATTTAAAGTTTCTATTTAAACCACCTCGAAGGATAATTGAAAATCCATAAAATGCTTGTCCTGGATTAACTAATAACATTAATAATAATCCAAATAATAGACCAACAATGATAGCTACTAAACTACCACCAGCATCAACTACTAATTTTGATTCACTAGGAACAAAATTAGGATTATTTCTTCTAAATAGTAAAAACTTATACACTAAATATCCAACAACAATTGAGAATATAATTCCTCTAATAAGAGAAATTATTAAATCACTATCTTCAAATAACTGAGGAATAATGAATATAAATAAGAATAAAGAGAAACCAGTAGAAATTCCTAAATAATTAGTTATAAAATAATTTTTAATTTTTTCTACCATTATTGATCACTCCTTTTAGAACCAGCCATGTATAGTCCAAGTTCGTTTTCAGTTACTACTTTAGGATCAAATTCTCCTACGACTTCACCTTCATACATAACAATAATTCTATCGGATACGTTCATTACTTCTTCTAATTCTAATGAAACTAGTAATACAGCTTTACCAGCATCACGTTGTGCAATTAACTGTTTATGAATATATTCAATAGCTCCAACATCAAGTCCACGAGTTGGTTGAACAGCGATTAATAAATCAGTGTCACGATCAATTTCTCTAGCTACAATTACTTTTTGTTGGTTCCCACCACTCATACTTCTAGCTGAAGTTGTCGCACCTTTACCACTTCTTATATCGAATTTTTCAATTAATGTTACTGCGTTGTCACGCATTGCATCAAATTTAATAAATCCTCTAGATTGGAATTTTTTATCGAAATAAGTCTGTATTATAAGATTTTGTTCTAAACTATAATCTAATACAAGACCATGTTTATGTCTATCCTCAGGAATATGAGATACACCAGCTAAATTTCTATTTCTAACTGTACAATGAGTGATATCTTCACTATTTAATACAATTTTACCTTTACTAGGATTTCTTAATCCTGTAATAGCTTCAATAAGTTGTGTTTGCCCATTTCCTTCAATACCAGCAATACATAAAATCTCACCAGCTTTTACTTCAAAAGAAACATCAGTAACAACATCTTTAGCAAGTCTATGATTGTAAACTGAAAGATCATTAACTTCTAAAACAGTATTAGTCGGCTTAGAATCAACTTTATTTACAACAAAGCTAACTTCACGTCCAACCATCATTTCAGCCATTTTTTCAACTGAAGTAGTTTTTACATCAACAGTTCCAATGTATTTACCTTTACGTAATACACTACATCTATCAGCTACTTCTTTAATTTCTTTTAGTTTATGTGTAATTAAGATAATAGATTTACCTTCAGAGGCTAAATCTTTCATAATACTCATTAACTCTGTAATTTCTTGAGGAGTTAGAACCGCTGTAGGTTCGTCAAAAATAAGTATTTCAGCATCTCTGTATAACATTTTAAGTATTTCTACTCGTTGTTGCATCCCAACACTAATATTTGATATTAATTCTTTAGGATTTACTTTTAATTTGTACTTTTCACTTAATGCTGCAATTTTCTCAGTAGCTTCTTCATATTTCATGAATCCGTACTGTGTATCTTCAAATCCTAAAACGATATTTTCTACAACACTAAAATTATGAACTAATTTAAAATGTTGATGAACCATTCCGATTCCATAATCATTGGCATCATTAGGACTATCTATAACAACTTCTTCTCCCCTAACTTTGATAATACCTTCTTCTTGTCTATATAAACCAAATAAAACACTCATCAAAGTAGATTTTCCTGCACCGTTTTCACCTAATAGCGCATGAATCTCACCTTTTTTGAGTTGAAGAGTTACATTATCATTAGCTTTTATTCCGGGAAATTCTTTTGTAATATTAAGCATCTCAATAATATATTCCATTTTCTCACCTCTTAAGAAAAATTCTAACATAAACCAGTATATATTGAAAGCAATTTCACATAAATTAGTCTATATAAAATCATCTTTTTATATTTATATAATATTTCTAATATTAAATTTTACTTTTTTGTATATTTGATCAAAAAAAAAAGGAAAGCAATTTGCTTTCCCTTAGTTTAAAATTTTATATTACTCAGTAGTACCTTCAACTTCAGCTTGACTTGGATAATCTAAAGTAGCATCATCTAAGAATGTAACTAATGTAGCATAATCAGCAGGAACAACAACAGTTCCGTCTACTAATAAAGCATAGATTGCATCGTATTGTGCAACACTAAATGTAGCGAATCTTGAAGTATCCATTGGTAATGCAACACCGTCGTTTGAAGCGCCTTTGAATGAAGCAGCTCCACCAACAAAATCTCCATCAATATAAGCTTGTAACGCTTGTTGAACTGCGTTTCCAAGTTGCTTCATAGCACTTGTTAATACTGTATCAGATTGATCAGCTTGATCAATATCTACACCAATCATCATTGCACTATTATCTGCAGCAGCAGCCATCACTGAAGCTCCAGCTCCACCAGCAGCACTAAAGATAATTTCAGTACCAGTAGTATACCAACTTGATGCCATATTTTTGAAATTATCACTTGGAGCGAAGTCTCCAAAGTAATGATAAGTATCATCACCAAATACAATGTCAACATCTAATTTAGCAGCAGCGTAGTAAGCACCAGCGATAAATCCAACACCGAATTTAACAACTGCAGGTACAGCCATACCACCAGTAAATCCTAAGTTTCTGTATCCATCGATTACTGCAGCATATCCAGCTAAGAATCCTGCTTCATGTTCGTTGAATAAGATAGGTAATGTATTATCTGCTGTATTGAAAGCTGTGTCATCATCCCATGGTTCATGAGGTACACCATCAATTAAAACAAAATAAACATCAGGGTATAAATCTTGAGCTTCATAGATACTTGTTTCAAATAAGTATCCAGGTGTAACTACGATTTTAGCTCCACCTTCAATTGCTAATGCAATTGTGTCTAAGTATGCAGCGTCAGACACTTCTAAAGGTTTGTAATATTTGTAAGTTAAATCATTGTCTTCTGCGAATTCAACGATTCCTTCCCAAGTTCCTTGGTTAAATGATTCATCATCAATCCCACCAGAATCGGTAATCATTGCGATTTCGTACTCGTCAACTTTTGAACATGCACCTAAACCGAATACAAGTACTAAAGCAGCAACTACTAATAATAATTTTTTCATATAAATCCTCCTATAGATTTTATTTTTATCTTCTTATATTATATGTAATTAGGACCTTTTTGTAAAGGCTTTTATACTTTTTTTCTATTTATATGAATATTAACGCATATTTATTATATAAAGGAAAAGAAGCCAATTAGTTGGCTTCTCAAACTTGTGTATCAATAATAACTGGAATTATAATTGGTCTTCTTTTTGTTTTACGATATAAAAATTTACTAATTTCATCTTTTAAAGCTTTATTATATATTCTCCAATCAATGTATTTACCAGCAAACATTTTTTCTGATACTTTAGTAAAAATTAATTCTATTTCTTCTACCATTTCTTCATTTTCTTTCATGTATGCAAATCCACGAGATACTACTTCCGGAGAGGTAACAATTTCTTTACGTCTCGCATCTACGTTAGCTATTATTAATAAAACACCATCTTCACTAAGTAATTCTCTATCCCTTAAAACTACATTACTAAGGTCTCCATCAAGAATTCCATCAACTAAAATATCACCACTTGTAATTTTATTTTTAGTTTTAATTCCAACACCTTTTTCAAATTCAACAACATCTCCATTATCCAAAGAAAACACTTTATCTTCAGCGTAACCTAATTGATAACATAATTTTTTAAGAGCGTATTGATGACGATATTCTCCAACTACAGGAATTATATATTCAGGTTGTAAGATATTAATTAATAATTTTATTTCTTCACTACTTGCGTGAGCAGGTGGTAAGATATTTTTATCAATTTTAATTACATTAGTATCAAATCGATATAAAATATCTAAAGTTCTAGCTGCAATCTTCTCAGTTCCAGGAACTGGAGGAGTCATTAATATAATGCTATCACTTTTTCTGATATGGATTAGTCTATCTAATTTTTTAACCATTCTTTGAAGCATATAAAATGGTTCATGTCGATCACCTGATACTAAAATAACACTATTTTTAAGTTCGTTTTTATTTTTATCATCAATAAATCTTAAGTTCGTTAATTTATCTTTTGGTATTTGTAAGTATCCTAAATTTACAGCTATATCAACAGTTCTTTGTGTTTTTCTACCGATAATAACTATATTCTTATCATACTTTAAACTAATATCAATAATTTTTTGTATTCTCATTAAATCAGTTGAGAAAGCTGAGACTATAATCCTATCCTCTGCTTTATAAAAAGCTTGATTTAAGGCGTATTCTAGTGCATCAGAACTATGAGTTTTCCCAACTCTTTCAGCACCTAAGCTTTCAACTAACAAAGCGAGTATTTTTTTACCAGCTATACTAGAAAGCTTTAAAAAATCAGTTTTATATACTCCAGAAACATTTTGATCAAAAGTAAAATCAGGAGCGTAAACAATAACACCGTCCGGAGTACTAATTGCAATTCCCAGTGATTCAGGAATTGAATGAGTTACACGATAAAAATCTACTCCGATATTTCCAAATTTTTCAGTTTTATCACATGTTACTTGATTAAATTTATAGTCGTTAACATTTAACCCTTGATCAGTAATTAAATCCTTTAATAAAGCTAAAGTAAAGTAACTAGCATATATTGGAACTTTTACTGTTTTTAATAACTTTGGTACTGCGCCAATATGATCTTCATGTCCATGACTTAAAAATATACCAACTATTCTATCCACATTTTCTTCTAAGTAATCAAAATCAGGAACAATAGAATCTACTCCAAATAATTCATGACTTGGGTACTTAAGTCCTGCATCTAAAATAAAGATTTTATTATTAATATCAAGACAATACATATTTTTACCATTTTCACCTAGTCCACCTAAAGCGAAAAACTTAATTTTACTCATAAATATACCTCCTATGTGTGTCAATCGTTAATATTATATCATATTAAAATCTAAAAACTAATAAATGTCATCTTATTATTGATTTTTTTCAATACTAATAAGTATAAAAAATTAGTTAGTTATGATATATTTATTAATAAGGAGTGATTTGATGATTAATTACCCAAATAAAAAACAAACATTTAAAAAGAAGACAGAAAATCATTCTAATCGAGGAATGTCTTTTGAAAATATGATAAATGAAACTAATGAATTTTATTTATCTAATGATATTGCGATAATTCATAAAAAACCAATACCTATCCAAATAGTTAAAGTTGATTATCCTTCAAGAAGTGGCGCTGTCATTAAAGAAGCTTATTATAAAGTACCTTCAACTACTGACTATAATGGGATATATAAAGGTAAACATCTTGATTTTGAAGCAAAAGAAACAATTAATAAAACAAGTTTCCCTCTGTCAAACATTCACTCTCATCAAATTGATCATCTAATATCAATTGAGAATCATGGAGGAATTAGTTTTGTCCTTATTTTCTTTAAGGTTCATGATGAAATATATCTACTTGAGACTAAGTATCTAAAAGACTTTGTGAAAAGATCTATTTCAGGAAGGAAATCAATTACTTATGATGAAATAAAAGAATATGGATATATAGTTAAAGAAGGATATGCTCCGAGAATTGAATATTTAAAAGTTGTAGATAAAATTATAAAAAAAGGCTAAAATTAGAAGGCACTGAAAAA
>JRFF01000069.1 GCA_000753575.1 Candidatus Izimoplasma sp. HR2
GAAAGAATATAAAAGGCGTATAAAATCATTAAGATCTTATACAAATATTATACGAGGAGAATTAGTATGAAAAAGGTAATTGCATTTGTATGTATTCATAATAGTTGTCGTAGCCAAATGGGTGAAGGATGGCTAAATTTCTTAGGTAATGATAACTTTGAAGTTTATTCAGCTGGAACAGAAGAATACCCTGCACCTAAGCCTCTCGCAGTAGAAGTTATGGAAGATGCTGGAGTAAATATGAGTAATCATTATTCAAAGTTACTATCTGATATACCACAGGAATTAGATATCTTAATTACTATGGGTTGTGGAGTTGAATGCCCCTATGTACCAACTAAACATAGAGAAGACTGGGGTTTAGAAGATCCATCAGGTGGACCTAAAAAAGGATTTGAAGTTACAAGAGATATTATTAAAGAGAAAGTAATAGACTTAATTAAAAGAATTGAAAATGATAAATTATAGACAAATTTAAAGGTTTGTCTTTTTTATATAGAAACTAGTCTAAAAGAATGTAGACATTTATATTTATTAATGATATTATGTTAATAGCATTTGGAGGATTAGCTCAGTTGGGAGAGCACTTGCCTTACAAGCAAGGGGTCACTGGTTCGAGCCCAGTATTCTCCACCATTTGACACCGTTACCGAGAATTTATGGAGTATTATTATACTTTATATAGATTCTCGGTTTTTGTATACTTAAAAAGAGTCTAAAAAGTAGTATATTTTGGTGATATTTAAAATATGCATTCCTTATTGTCTCAGGGGTTTAGTTTGAATCTCGGAAATTGTACATTTAGATTTTTTGGATAAATCGCTTTTTTGAAGTTACTAGAAGTGGGTTCGAGATGATAAATTTCATCATTTCGAACCTGAAACCAAAATACGTACTATAAATAGTTTTTGAGGCAGTAGAGGTAGTGGGAGAAATGTGGTATAATACTTATAGTTTCTAGGAAGGAGGAATAGTATGAATAGAATGAAAAATAGAGTTTCAAACACTATGATGTTATCTTTGCTTTTATTTATGACTTTAAGGCAACTGCTTTTATATACTAATATTAATATTTTGCAAACATCGAGTTTCACAAACGATATTTTGTTTGTTCTAATTATCTGCATTTTAACTTTATTTATATCTGTTTCAACTATATATTTACCTATTTTATTCATTACAAAAGTAAGTATTAAGTTACCTACTTTGAGATTAAATATTCCTTGTCAAAGAGAACTAATTTACAATTATCAAAGATTAACTGATAGTCGTAATATTTATCAGTTATACAATGTTGTTCGTTGCTAAAATTTACTTGTTTAACCACAAATAAAAAATAACAACGAAAGGAAAAAAATGAAAACATTAAAGATTTATACATTTATAACAATGTTTATGTTATATGCGTTAACATTCGCAATGGAACCATTAAGAGTTGAGAGCATATATATAAGAAATATCTCATTATTTATTATTATAGGTATTTTTGCCTATGGAGTTATAAATCAAATTGCAAAGTTTACCATTGAGTCTATGAATTTAAAAGGAATTAAAGAAACTTTAGTTTACAGTTTGAAAGTCCTTGTTTTTGCTACAATTTTATTGCTTACGAGCACATTACAAATCAACTTTATGCAGTATAAAAATATACCTATCTCAAAAGGATGCTCGTTTTATGATGAATATGAGAATCCAATTTATGAGAATCAATTCAATACTGGTTGCGCAAATATTGATTATATTTTAAAAACTGAAGATTATCTAGAGTTCAATGTAGAGGAGTCATACTCATATATTAGTAGAATCCCATTTAGATTTGATCAAGAAGATAATCAATCATATGAAAATGTATTACTTAATAATAAGGTTTTAACAACAACAAAAATCACATATGATGATGAACATAGAATCCTTGAATCAGAAGTAATTCGAACATATGTGCATAGTGTAGATGCAGATGTTCGTGGAAGTAGTTTCTACAGCACAGTCCATACAATTACAAAAAACACATATGGTGAAAAGTTTGAACAAGTTATTCAAAAAGGTTATGTAGTCTTCGATAGTAATGAATCAGATTCTTATACACTTGAACACGCTGATTTATCTAATGTTGAATATTCTACAATTCGATATTATCAAGTTGATTTATCTGGTAACTCATATGAAATTTATAAAGAATATACCAAGGATGATGAACTTGTTACTGATCTTTATGTTACGGTAACTGAGGAAAGAGATAGTTATACTATAAGAGAAGTAAATAGTATTGTGGATCGTGTAGTTGCAACGAAATATACAATAGAGGGTGAGAAAGTACTTGTTGGAAATGCGAATGAATTTGAAGATGAATTAACGAAAATCTCCAAAATGTACTCTTTGCATAACGAGTACGGTATGATAATCACTGATGCGAGGTCATATATAGGTATTAATGAATTTAACTTTATAAGCACTAGTAACAGGAATTACTATGTTCAAAAATTTGAATATACTTATACGAATAGCACATATACACATTATTTTTACTATGAGTTTCATGAAACAGATAATGGTCTATATTTAGAAGTGCTAGATTTTAATGATATTTCACTATATGATTACTTGTTTAATAAGGATTATTATGATGAATATTATAATCAACCTGGATATTTTAAAGGTAGTTATCTTAATCAAGAAGCAACTTCAATATTCGATATATCATATGAATTTGAAGATTTAATATATACAGAACCAATTTATATTGACTAATAAAACCACACTTGAATACACAATCGTGAACTGCACCATATACTCGGACATAGGAAACTATAAAAGAGGAATGGTGCAGTTTTTAGCGACATAATGTATAATAAATATCAAAAGCGTGTAAAAAACACGTAAAAAGTGGGGGTCTAGATTTTTGGTATATATTCCCGTGGTGGAGACCCTCCTCCACCACAAGTACCCGCTTCCAGATACGGGTAAACTTCGGGGACTATATTCTCCACCATTTGAATACGTAACCGAGGATTTTTACAGTTTTAATCACTGTATATGAATTCTCGGTTTTTATATGGGAATTAATATTGCTTATATGTGAGGTTCATGTCAATTGCATGAAATGTGTTCCTTGTCTCAATAGGGTTAATTGCAAAATTTAATTCTTAGAATTTTGGATTAAGTCTAAGATTTTTATTTTGTATGTTTAGTGGAGATGAAAATATCTATGAAATTGTTTTCGTTGACTTTTATCAATGAAATGGTATACTATATTTAGATAACATATATGTTATCAAGATAATTTGGAGGTATTGAGTGTATGTTTGCTGTCAAGTACTATGAAACACCAACTGGAAATATACCTCTTATGAAGTTTCTTGAGAAACTAGTAAAAGAGCATAAGCAAAAAGATATCGAGCAAATACAATTATATATTAAGCAATTAAAGTTGTATGGGTTAGAAATTAATAATAAGTTTAAGCCCGAGGCCATGAAACGTTTGAGAGGTAAAATTTGTGAACTACGTCCTGATAATAAAAGGATTCTATTTTTTTACCAGAAAGGAAAATGAGTATATATTATTACACGGATTTACTAAAACAACGAAAAAAACCCCGAAAAGTGAAATTGATAAAGCAGAACTTGAAATGAAAAAATATATTAAAAATTATAATTAGAATATTACTATAAAATTCAAAAAAATATAATTAGAACTAGGGAGATAACAATGGAAAATAAAAACACTATTGATAAATTGTGGGAAAAACTAAAAGAATTAGGTGAAGAGGAAAAAGAACTAATTGAGGTTTCAGACATGGTATCAGAGGTGATTACTAAATTAATTAAGGCAAGAAACAATGCTAACATGACACAAAGGGATTTAGCTAAAGCAAGTAATATTAACCAAACTCAAATAGCTAGAGTTGAATCTTTGCAAACAAATCCAACTTTAAATACTTTAGCAAGATATGCTTATCATGTTGGTATTTCGATTACTTGTAGATCCAAATATGATAATAATTATGTACAACTATTATCACAAACATATAGCACAAAAAACCTGACAAATATTGTGAATATCGAGCATAATGGAATTGAAGAATTTTATAGTGTTCACGAAGATATGCTTGCTTATCAACATTAGGAGGAATTATGTTAAAAATTAAGAGAGTTGAAATTACAACAGATGAGTTAAAACTTAAGAATAATTACTTGCCTGAAGGTGAATTTGAATTAATGCCGCAAATTGCGAGAAATGTCGGGGTTGAAAACAAAGCAGAAGGAAAGTATTATACATTGATAAAATTAAAAATCGAAAAAAACGATGAAAATAATTTCCCAGTAGATATTAGAGTAAGCATGAAAGCCATTTTTACACTTGAACTGGAAGAAAATTGTGAAGACAAACATATTGAACGATTTTTAAGACAACAGGGTGTTCACATTCTATATCCTTATATAAGAGCATCGGTATCATCACTGTCAGCTTCAGCTATGATACCTACCGTTACTTTACCTATTGTTAATGCTTTGAAGCTTTTTAAAGATGACGAAAAATGGATATATGAAAATTTTAAGGAATTAAATAAATAATGTTTTTTCTTATGCACAAATAGATATTAAGAAAGTAGGTGAATTAATGCCCATAAAAAAAGGACCGAAAAGGATTGCTAAATCTACAGGTAAACCAGATAGAAGACAAAGGGATAATAAAAATACTCCAGGTAATACAATATCTTTAAAGCCCTCAAAAAGTACAAAAAAGAAGTAGAATTAGATTAAACTGATATTCTATTTAAATAGAGAGTGTTTTAGTTATCGTTTTCAAAAAGATATTTATATAAAGAAAATATAAACTGAACGGATTCTAAAAAAATCCGTTTTAATATTAACTAGAAACAAAATTGTTTGAATTTGACACTGATTTCTCTTTGTTGAGACTTCTACAATAAACTAGGTATACGGATAAGTTTCGGGGAGTATATTCTCCACCATCTGACACCGTTACCGAGGATTTATGGAGTATTATTATACTTTATATGGATTCTCGGTTTTTGTATACTCGAAAAAAGCCTAAAAAGTTGCACATTTTGGTGATATTGAAAATATGCATTCCTTATTGTTTCAAGGGTTTAGTTTGAAACTCGGAATTCAATTTGATAAGTAGAAATTCAAAATTTAAAATTAAATAAGAATTCTTAATATACCATATTTGGTACTATCCTTTTGAGATAGTGTCTTTTTTTGTTGTTTGACAATCTGAAAAGAATATGTTTTAATATTGTTATACTGTATTACTACAACGATACACAAAGGAGTGAAATAATGAAAAAAGAATTTATCATACATAGACCATTATTACTTGGATATATTGGTGTAATTGTGTTAGGAGGTTTATATCTTATCTTTTTGCTTGTTTTTAAGTCAAACACTACATTTGATAATATGCAAGCTACAACACATAATGTATCAGCGTTTATTGTAGTTGTTGGATTAGCATTGTTGGTAATGTTCACGCCATCAGTTATGATAAGCAATGATAATAAATATATTTACTTTAATGTACCAAAGACAAGAAGTGAAATACTAATAAATAGATACAAAATTAACTTTTTGTTTTTCTGTTTAGGGCTAGTAGTTCTTTCGTTATTTCTTTTTCTTGTATATGTTGTATTTAATTATGTTGGATTAGCCGAACATGAAACATTTGAAATTTTTATCGATGTTTTTTATAACAAACCACTATTATCAATATTCTTTCTTTTCGTTAACTTCAAAATAATCTTTTCTTTATATTACTTCATTGAATTGATTAATCACAGGTTTAAAACTACTATATTCTTCATGGTTGGACTGCTATTTACTTTTGTTCAATTGAGTATGTTTACCCTTATGTTAATGGATTCATTTATAGAAAATACTCCATTGCTAACATTATTCTTTGTAAATATAGGTTTTGTATTGGTATCAATTGTTTTAGATAGATTAATATTTGTTAAAGGAGAGATTTGATGTATAAGTTCAATAATGATAAACCAATCTTTATTCAAGTTGCCAATGTTATAGAATTACAAATAATCTCTGGTGTTTTAAAAAGTGGAGATAAGGTTGATAGTGTTAGAGATTTAGCAAAGTTTTATTCAGTTAATCCAAACACTATTCAAAAAGCTATGACTATATTAGAAGATGAGGGATTAGTAGATGTACACAGAGGTGTTGGGAGAACGATTTCTGAAACAAAGAACATAGAGAAATATATCAACAACTA
>JRFF01000070.1 GCA_000753575.1 Candidatus Izimoplasma sp. HR2
ACTAAAAAATTAATTGAAGAAGGTCGTAAAGACATTTACATGGTTTCGACTGTAAGAAAATATATGGTTAATGATTTAAAAGAAGCAGGATATTTAAGAGCTATTAAAGAAACAGATATGGAACCAAAAATTATGAGAACTTCAGGTAGAATTTCAATTAATGCCGAACACTTTAATGAATATTTTAAATCAAATAAAGTTGATGGTGTTATTGCAGTTCGTGATTCAATTGCAATTTCGTTAATGAATGTTGCATTTGAAAACGGTGTTAAAATACCAGAAGAACTTGGTGTTTGTGGATTCCAAAACACAAAATATGCAAGATTAGCTAGACCTCAATTATCATGTGTAGATTTACCTATATATGATTTAGGGGCAGTAGGAATGAGATTATTAACTAAACTAATGAATGAAGAAAAAATTAGTGATAGAGTAATTAAATTACCACATTCAATTGTTTTAAGAAAAACAACATTATAGACGATGATTAAGAGAAAGTATTTAAGTTATCTTAAGAGACTTAGCGGTTGGTGAGAGCTAAGGTTAGCTAATACTTATACACTTATGAGTTTCCATATGAAAAGTATGGACGGTGAATCCGTTATCTTATTGAGTGCTAGATTATATCTAGAACAAAGGTGGTACCACGGATATTAGTTCGTCCTTTATTTAGGGCGAACTTTTTATATTTTTAGGAGGAGAAATATTATGAGATTAATTGATGAATTAAAATGGAGAGGTTTAATATTTGATGTAACAGATGAAGAAGTAGGAAATGTACTTGAAAATGAGAAAGTAACTTTCTATGTTGGAGTAGACCCTACAGCGGATAGTATTCATGTAGGACATCTTATATCTTACTTAGTATCAAAAAGATTACAAGATAGAGGACATCATCCTATATTAGTAATTGGTGGAGGAACGGGTCTTATTGGAGATCCAAGTGGTAGAAGTAGTGAAAGACAACTACTTACATTAGAAACTTCATTATCAAACGCAGAAGCAATTACGAATCAAATAGTGAAAATATTACCAACTGCGAAAATAGTTAATAATTATGACTGGATATCTAAGTATGATATCATTACTTTCCTGCGTGATATTGGTAAACATTTTAATATTAATAATATGATAAATAAAGATAGTGTTAAATCACGAATGGATAATGGAATTAGCTTTACAGAATTTAGTTATCAAATAATACAGTCACTTGATTTTATGCATTTATATAGAGATTATGATTGTAAAATACAAATTGGTGGTCAAGACCAATGGGGTAATATTACTGCGGGGCTTGAATTAATTAGAAAGACACTTGGACATGAGAGTAAAGGATATGGATTAACTTGGCCATTATTAACTAAAGCTGATGGATCTAAGTTTGGTAAATCAGCAAGTGGAGCAATTTGGCTTGATAAAAACAGAACAAGTACTTATGAGTTCTACCAATACTGGATTAATACACCTGATAGTGATGCTGTAAGTCACTTGAAGAAATTTACATTCATGAGTGTTGAAGAAACTAAAGAAGTTATAAAAGAGTTTGAAGCAGCACCACATCAACGTTTAGCTCAAAAGAAAATTGCTGAAGAGTTAACAGTATTAGTTCATGGTAAAGAAGCTTATGAATCAGCTGTTAGAATTTCTAAAGCTTTATTTAGTGGAGATATAAAATCACTAACTAAAGATGAAATTGGTGAAGGATTTAAAGATGTTCCTTCAGTAACAATAGAAGAAGATATGAGTATTGTTGATGCTTTAATTATTAGTAAACTTGCTTCTAGTAAAAGAGAAGCTAGGGAGTTTACTAAAAATAATGCAGTAAGTGTTAATGGTGAAAAAGTTAAAGATTTAGAATTTATGGTCAGTAAAGAACTTGCTATAGATAATGAATTTACAGTTTTAAGAAGAGGTAAGAAAAAATACGCTTTAATTAAACACTAAAGTATTTGTTAAAGATGATAATAGGTTGAATCATATAAAAATTATGATTTTAACCTATTTTTATTTGGGATTACATTTATTTTGTGAGGGCACTTTACTTTGCCGAATTTATGATGCCACCTCTATTTTGTATGTTATAATAAAGTATGTTGATTGGAAGGAGGAGATAATATGAGTAATAAAAAACAACTGGTATCAAGTATAAGTATGCTTTTGATACTATTTTTTATTATGATAAGACAATCTTATAGATTAGCTAATATTGGTTTTATGAATTCTACAACCTTATCATATGATATACTATTTATCATAATTTCAGGTTTATTGGTTGTCGCTATAGCATTTGTTATTTTTTACATTCCAATGTTATTTATTTTAAATTTAAATTTCAATCTAAGAGTTGAGTTATCTCCTGTAATTAACTATATTCAGGATGTACAACATCTCAACAATGTATTTATATCTTATAATGGTAAAAGATATCTTAGATTAAATGTGATTCGTTGTTAATTCGTAGTTTTTTAGCAATAAAAACTAACTACGAAAGGAAGAATAATGAAAAAAACTAAAACTATTATTGCTTTTTTACTATTAGCAATAAATATTTGGATGCAGTATTATAATCCATTAAATTATATTATTCTAATTATTAAACATATGTCTTTATTTTTATTGGTTGCACTAGTTGCTTATGAGGTGACTACTGTGTTATCAAAAAGACTTATCAGAAACTACTCACCTACAGGTGTAAAAGAAATAATGGTTTATGTAGGTAGAGTATTATCATTTGGACTTATTATTATGTTATTTAGTACATTTCAGTATAACTATATACAATTTAATGAAGTGACAACGACTGAAGGGTGTAAATACTATGATCAATATAATAACTTAATATATAAAAGTAGGTTCTATGAAAGTTGTCCTGAATTAGAAATTTTGGAGAACACCGATGTTGCTTTATCTTTTAATGTAAATGAGTATTTTATAATTAAAAATGAAAATATAACCTATTCCGATATAACATATGAACATGCTAATCTTGAAATGAGGGTATTTACAACGATACACATAGAATATACTTCTGAACAAAAGATTGCTAGTGTTGATTTCAAGAGTACTTATCACAATGATACAATTAGTGATGAATTTAGTGGAACTGGTTACGTTAGTTTTCATCAACAGATAAGTTATTCTTATATTAATAATTTTGAAAGTACTGTAAAAGAAGCAAGACATATTGTTGAATATGATTATTTATTAACAAATACACTTGAACACTATCAGTTTAGTGAAGAAAACTATTCAACTATTAATTACTACTTAGAAGACGGATATAACTCCACTAATGATATTTTTTACCATTTGGTGAAGGATTATACAGATGGAGAAGATATATTACAAACTGAAGAAATAGCTTCAATTAATTTTAGAGTTGAAGACGATGTTACGTCGTATACTATTGTTCCTTTATTACCAGAAATTGATAAGTATTATTTTAGGTATGGTAAAAATTTACTTAACAGAACAATTGATATTGTCTATAGAGAAAATAATATATCATGGCTGGTTAATACTGAATTAGAAAATTATACAAATCAAATTATGTCACGTTATGTTTCAATAAATGGCTTTAAGTCGCTAAAATCTTCATCAAGTATAAAAACATACAATTCAGATAAATTACAGACAAACCATATTTATAAGTTTGAGTTACTAACTTTAGCTTCTAGTGCATATTTAAGTCAAGAACTAGAATCATCTGTGAAAATTGGAACAGACTATTTAGATTCACATTATCGGATAAATAAGACGGAGTATGGATACAGTGTTGAATACCTTGTATTTCGAGATCAGCATTATATTAATTATCTTATTTATGGTGAAAGTGAACATTCAATGATTTATAAAATTTACTTTGATGAGGTTAATTATATTTTTACTGGATATAATGAATATGAAAAACTATTTGATATAGAATTTCAGTTATTAGAGCTAAAAGTTGGAGATAATATTTTCTACAGGGATGCTCCATATTTAATTTATGATTAAATAATTAATATAGGCATATTTTTAGGTATAACTACTTAAGAATATGCCTTTTTTGATACAAAAAAAGCTGAATTATCAGCTTTATATTTTGCATTCAGTTGCATGTGAATAACCTATTAAGAAAATTTCTTTAATATGGTTATCTTGCAAACTATAAATTACTTGTTTTCCATCTTTTCTAGCACTTACTACATTCATATCTCGTAGTAGTTTTAATTGATGAGATATTGCTGATTGGCTTGTTTCTAAACTATCTGCTATATCTTGAACACATTTTTCTCCCGAATAAAGTAATTCAATAATTCTTAGTCTAGTATAATCACTGAATATTTTAAATAATTTTACTGTTTCTTGAATATCTACTAATTTGTCGTGTTTATGATCATGCATTATTTTTTCCCCCTTGAATAAATTATTCTTAAACTATTCATAACGGCTATTAATGTTATCCCTACATCTGCAAATATTGCCATTAACATAGTACTATATCCAAATCCAGCTAGTACTAAGAATGTAAACTTAATACCTAGACTGAATGTAATATTTTGGAAGACGATTCTTTTTGTTTTTCTAGCTATTTCTAGAGCTTTTTCTAGTAAAGCTAAGTCATCATTCATGATTATAACATCAGCAACATCAAGTGCTATTTCACTTCCGCCACCCATTGCTATACCAATATCTGCGTTTCTAAGTAATGGTGCATCGTTTATACCATCACCAACATACATTTTTGGATTTTTTGTTTTTAAATTATTAAATATAGTAATTTTTTCTTCTGGGAGTAATCCACTTTCATAATTAATTCCGCCGAGTGATCCAGCAACGTCTTTAGCAATAAATTCATTATCACCAGTTAACATTGTAATTTTATATTTTCTACTTAATCTTCTAATAACATTCATTGAAGATTCTTTTATTTCATCTTTAACAATTACTTTACCAATGTATTTACCGTATTTACTAACAAATACATTTGATCCTACCATTGCTTTTTTATCATTAACTTTTACATTGTGTTTACCAAGTAGTTTACGGTTACCAACGAGTATTGTTCCTTCATCAGTTTTGATTACAAGACCAAGACCTGGAACTTCTTCAATGTTTTCATATTCGTAATATTCACCTTCATAGAAATCTACTATTGAAATAGCGATAGGGTGTGATGAGAATCTATCAGCACTTGCAGCTATTTTTAATGTTTCTAAATCAGTGAATTCACCAACCATAAAGTTACCATGAGTTAATGTACCAGTTTTATCTATTCCGATTGTATCAACATTCGTAATTGAATGTAAGAA
>JRFF01000071.1 GCA_000753575.1 Candidatus Izimoplasma sp. HR2
CCTTCTGGATTGATGTTATCTGCTGAAATATGCCTTAAAATAGCAGATGATTTATCAAGTTTAACAAGAACATAACTACCACCTGATTTACGTTTTTTTAAGTCCATGACAACTTCAATTGATACACCATTTAACTGTGGAAACTTATTGCGAATAACTTCATTTACCTTATCAATTACGTCATTTGTTGCTTCCTCAAACCTATTTACCATTTTCTTGTTTCTCCTTTTTACGTTCTATTCTTTTCTGAATTGATTTCATACGATATTTTTCATTTTGGAGAACATTACATAATTCGTCAATTTGATCTTCTCCGCGAAAAATAAATGATCCACTTACTTTTATATGACCTTTAACAAAAAATGTTATTGCCGCGACAACTCTTCTACCAAAAGCACGGAAAGGACGTAACCACACAGGTTTACTCCACGTATCAATATATGTAGAACAATCCATCCAAACCTCAAGATATATATCTGAGTATTCATCATCACAACAAACTTGGAAGGTTAGATTATCTTCACCCATACAGGCACAAGTTGTTCTCCAAATCTTATCCTCTCCAAGTTCCCCGATATTATCACCAATTCTTTCAATTTGATTGCTCATAAATCTCTCCATTTCTGATAATATAAACTTTTTTAGATTTTTTAATTTGATTCCTGTTCCCATATTTTTCAATGATAATTTCTTCTTCTGTGAGATCAATAATATTCATATTTCTATATATTTCTAATTCTTCATCTGTAAGGTATAAATATTCACCATTCATCTCAATTATTTTTTATTCATCTTCAATTCTTCATCTGTAAAGTATGCATACCTATCATTCATCTCAATCATCTCAATCACATTTTTGTTCATTTTCAATTCATTTACAATAAAATTATTTCTTCTGTTTTCGATTTGTTTTCTGCCCATAATATTTTTTGCCCATAATATTACCAATTAATTCTTCTGTAGAAAATCTAGTATCATTTTTTTCTATATAATCACCTTCTCTTGACCATTTCCACCCACGAATAAAGTTAGAAATTAAACCACAACACCCACATAAAACAAAACATAAAACAAACAGTGACAATGTGAACTACCCATTAGCTAACGCAACATGGGCTTCCTGATTCATCGATACAGGTGATGGTGTTTTATCACCTTTCGTATCTCCACAGGCGTGTATTAGGGTCGTTCCAACCCTATTATTTATGAAGACTTTAATGCCTTCATTTTTGATGTTAATGGCTGCATTAAGGTCTCTTGAAATACAAAGACCGCATTTACAGTTATGTTGTCTTTGTCTTAATGATTTATTAACCATTGTACCACGGATGAAAAAATTCATCCCATTAGCTAACGCAATATGGGTTTTCTTTTTAGGTGGTAATAATAAAAATTTCTAATGCAGTCATAATCATTTCCTCCTTCTTTCTGTTTTTAATTTCATATTTATAATTATAAAAGTTTACTATAAATATTATAAAATGTCAATATCAATCTTCATCTTCTTTTTATGATAAATTCTACTTAGATGTTAGTTATTAATAGTTTATTTGTATTTCCAAATATTTCGTTTTTTCTTGGTAATTAAATCTGTTTCTTATAACTCAAATAATTCATTAGGAAAATAGTGAGATTTCGGCGGTCTTTTTGCCATCTCTATGATTTCAGTCCATTTTTCAGGCGAACACTCAAAACTCGTTTCGTAAGTTGTACTATGAAAACCATTTTCAATCCTATAAATAACAATGTTTTGATTTTCTTTATAGTCCATTATCACCTTCTGATCTTCTTGTTGTTTTTGTAAGTTTATAAACATATTTTTATAGTCCATCATATCACTCCGACAAAATTCCATTATCTCTTGAATATTCCATCCATTGTTCTACTTTGTGTTTCTTTTCATCTATATCACCACGACACCCAATACCTCCTAATAATACGCCGTTCTCTTCCAATAATTCCAATATTCCAAGAAGATCATTAACTTCCAGCACTAACTGTTCATTATTAGATATATCGGTTTTAGGGTGAAAATTAACACCACCAAATCTTCCAATTTTTCCGATGGCTTGTATGATTTCCCCACATTCTTCTGAAGCACACATAAGTAAATATTCAGTCTTATTCATTATATTTCCTTTCCAACAACACTTTCACTACTTTCTCCGTTTCGTTTTTTGTGTATCTCATAAAATCATCATCCCATACTTCAATCAAATATATTCCTTTTTCTTTACATAATTCTTTCTTTCTTTTATCTCTTTTAATTTGTTCTAGTTTTGAATGCCAATAATTACCTTGATATTCAATTCCAATACTTAATTCAGGATAATATATATCTAATTCTAACCCATTTAATGCTTTTCTATCATTATATATTACTTCTTCTTGTATATGTTCTTTTAACATTTTTTGTAATAATCTTTGACCCGTACTACCTGCACAATGTGGACATCTAATATAATTTTTAAAACTACTAGGTACTGTTTCCCATTCATGATCATTTGGACATTTTAATTTAACTTTTGTATGATTATTCTTATATTCATCTATTAATTCATAACCTTCTTTTTCAACCAATTCAATAAATTGTTCTTTTGCCTGTTCTGGACATACATTAGCACATATTGGACATCTATATCCTGTTTTGAAATCATTTGGTCTAACTTTATATTCATGCCCTTTATTACATCTCAATTTTACTTTTGTTTTATTATTCTTGTATTCAGATAATAATTCATAACCTTCTCTTTCAACCAATTCTAAAAATTCTTTCTCTGCTTGTATTGGACATAAACCTGAACATATTGGACATCTATATCCTGTTTTGAAATTACTCGGTGTGACACTATATTCATGACCTTCAGGACATTTTATTTTGACTTTTGTGTAACTATTCTTATATTCTCCTATTAATGTATACCCTTCACTTTTGATTAATGTGTTAAATATTCCACCATAATATTTTTTCATATAATCTCTATTGTACTAAATGAGTTTTCTTTTGTCACTCTATAAATATTATCCATACCAAAATCAGCAATTTCTTCACGATGAGATACAATAAATACTTTAAGATTATCCTCACGTTGTTTCATCTTAATTATATCAAATGTCTTCTCAATACCATGACTATCAATAGAACTATCTAATAATTCATCAAGAACTAATATATCGAGATAACTTCCGGCTTGTCGTTTAGCAACATCCATCATTGCAAATTTCAATGATAAATCAATACTTTTACCTTCACCTCCAGACATATTTCCAAAATCACAATCACCAACACCATATCCTTTAATTGTACCATCTAACCAAGCATCTAGTTCAATATAATAATTATGTCCACTTTCACTCAAATAATGATTAGTTTGTTGTTGAAGAAAAGGAACAATATTACCAATTGCATATTGTTTTACATTAATATCCAACAACGTTTCTTTAATATATTCCAAATAATCTTTCATCTTTTGTAGTTTCTTTATTTCACCGTCAAATTCCGACACTTCTAATTCTAATTGTGATTTAGATGCAATATTAACTTCTTGTTCTGATATTACACGATCATAAATTTCTTTCTGATTATTATAAATTTTATTTTCTGTTTCCAAATCTTTATTAAGCTGGTCTTGTTTACGAACCAAATCCTTATATTCATCACATCTAACCTGTTTTTCTGTGATAATAAGTTCAATTTCATTAACAGCAACTTCTAGTACATCAGCGTGTTTTTTTTGAGATTCTAATGCAACTTCAAGTTCAGGGATTAAATCCTGAACAATTTCCTTGATGCGCATTTCTGTTGTCTCAAGTTCTTGTTGTTTTTCTTCAACACCAGAAAGGACAGCCAAATGTTTTTCTAACTGATTCTTTTTATTAATTTTATCATTAATATCTTTTAATGATGTTTCTTCTAATTCTAAAGTTTGTTTGTTTTCAATAATTTTCTTTTCAAGATCATTAATAATAACATTAATATTGGTTAGTTCTTTATTCAAATCTTCTATGATAGAATTAACATGAGAACGAATATGTTCAATATCAACATTTTGGAAACAGGTAGGACAAACGGATTCTCCAGTTTCTTCGTGTTCCTCCCACTTAACAATATCGCTATTGAATTGTCTTTTTTGGGCATGTAGACTAGCAAATTCACTTATTAAATCACTCTTCTTTGTCTGAAACTCTTTGATACTATTAATTTTTTCGGTTGATTGATCTTCAAGCCCTTCCATTTTTACTAGAACCGATTTGATTTTCCCCAACTTCTCACGTTGTTCTGTTAAGTCACCAATGGCAACCACCCGTTTTTCAAGAGCAACCTTTTCACCATGAAGTTTGTTACGATCATCTTCAATCTTACCCTGTTCAACTATCAATTCTCTAAGTTCACCGCGAATATAGTTACGTTTTTCACGTTCATCATCAATTTCTTTTTCTAATTCAGGGCCTTCTTGGAATTCTGTGATATATTGTGTAGTGAAAGCATCAATAGCTCTCATCGCAGCATCAACACTATCCTGATAAGCATCCATATCTGGAGCATTAGAAGATTCTATGATTTGTTTCAATTCATCTACACGTCTTCTCTTAAAATCCAATTCCATATCGATTTCAGAAAGTCTTTTGATAACGTTTGATAATTTTCCATTAGTATGTTCATTCATCTTAGAATAAATCTCAAGATTAAAGAATTTCTCAATGAATCTTCGTTTTTCTGCTTTCGGTGTATTGAAAATGGATATCATATTATTAGCATTTTGGAATAACAAAGCTTCAGCAGCCTTAAAATCAATACCAATTAGATCTTGTTCCAATTCCATTTGAAACACTCGTTTATCTGATAGTTTTGGTACAGGAATTCCATCTTTAATGAGTTCGAGAATACCGGGTTTAATACCACGATGGAGAATATATGGAATACCATTTTTATTGAAATGAAGTCTTACCTCGCATTGTTTACCATTTTTCCAATTAATTATCTTACTTTGGGCAACACCTTTACTGGTCTGACCAAATAAAGCAAATGGGATAGATTCTAAAAAACTAGATTTTCCAGATCCATTTGACCGATCTTTATCCTTATCGTGTCCTAATACTATATTGACACCTTCATGTAAATCAACAGTTTGCCATTGATTTCCATAAGAGAAAAAATTCTTTAATTCAATTCGATCAACAATTATTTTACTCATT
>JRFF01000072.1 GCA_000753575.1 Candidatus Izimoplasma sp. HR2
TTAGGCAAACAAGCACTACAAATAGTAAAATCACAACGTAAAAGAAAGAAAAAACATAAACCAATTTTTAATTCCAATACAATAGAATTTGATCCTAGATTTATTGATTTTCAAAAAGGCAACCATTTTGACTTGTTTATCAGGTTAACATCTATTGGTAATAAAATAAGTTTAAAACTTCCTGCCAATCGACATAGACATTTCAATAGATTCAATTCTAATAATTGGAATTTAAAGAAATCTGTTCGATTGAGGAAAATTGACGGGAAATATTTTATTGATTGTTATTTTAGCAAAGAAAAGAGTGAATTAAGAATAGAAGGTAAATTGAAAGCAATTGATGTTGGTTATAAAAAGTTGATTGTTAGTTCAGATAAAGAATTTATTGGTGATTGTAAAATATACGAAAAAATAGCTAGAAAGAAACAAGGGTCAAAAGCCTTTAAACGTGCATTAATTGAAAGAGATGAAATTATTAACACATCATGCAAACAACTTAATTTATATGATGTTAAATGTTTGATTGTTGAAGATTTGAAAAATGTAAAACATAATACTAAAGGAAAAACAAGTAAAAAATTTGCGAACAAAGTACAAAGATGGTTATATCCAAAGGTTTTGAATAAACTATCTATGATTTGTGATGAATCTGGAATAGAAATGATAAAAATTAATCCGGCATTCACATCACAAACTTGTAGTTCGTGTGGTTTTGTAGATAAAAATTCTCGCAAAGGTGGAGATTTTAAATGTACAAAATGTAATTATTCAGAAGATGCTGATTATAATGCATCATTGAATATATTATACATAGGAGAATATGGTCTCTATGCCTAAAACAACATTTTTATATAAAAATGTAACTATTGTCTTGTTCATAGATATCTTATTATGACTGATAATGAACGCATATTAATACCTTATATTTCACAGATGTAATTATTCAGAAGATGCTGATTATAATGCATCATTGAATATATTACACATAGGAGAATATGGTCTCTATGCCTAAAACAACATGTTTATATAAAAATGTAACTATTCAAAAATATTACCAAACACAAACCACAAAAGAAAACACCACAAAGGATATAAGTGTGATAAAAATTTCGGATTATGATGTATATTGCGCATTTAGACGTGCTCAGGCGAATGCCGCTGGTCGTGGATATCGATTGCCACAGGATTGGGGGTCTTTCAAAGAAAAAATGGCCAAACAGAATAGTGAATGGTTATATAAAGCTACGGTTTATTTTAATACAACATATTCCAATATAGATCTTGATGGATTTATGTCATGTGGTTTTGAATTATGGAAAGGATTCACATATAAACATTTCTGTGATAGACGTGTACTTGAATTATATATACAAAAAGACAAGATTAAGAAACGCAAATTAGAATCAACCCATGTCGAAATTACAAATTCATTTAAATTTATAGAAGAATATCTTACTAATAAACCACATAGATCAGGATATTCACAACTACAGAATTTTTGTAAATTTCGTGAAGGTGAAGTAAGAAATATCATAAGTATATATAATCGAGGAAAAATAGATACGATGACTATTATGTATTGTCTTGTTCATAGATATCTTATTATGACTGATGATGAACGCACGTTAATGCCTTATATTTCACAGAGATATAGAGAATTGAGTGAAAATTTAAAATCTGTCATGGAATTTATTAAAGAAGAAGAATTGAAATTGAATGAATAATATACTATAAACGCTGGAGGAGAGTCAAAATGAGTACTAATATAGAAAATAAACCATATCTTGAAGAACCAAAAGAAAATGTTGAGACAACTAAGGAACAATTAATTTATGGTGGTGGTGAAACATTACAGGAAGTACAAAAGAACCGAAAGAAAAAACAATCATTAAATGAATAAATGAGATATATAAAAAATAAAAATGCCATATAGTTTACAAATGAGAAAAATAACAGTATAATTCAGTAATAACAATGTGTCTTAGGCACAAATAAAATACAGTAACTACAGTTATAACAGTTATGACAGTTACTACAGGAGAAACAAATGTCTAAATGGTTAAAGAAAGATTCGTATGAAATGTTTGCTGATAAAAAGTCAAAAGAAGTAGAAAAGAATTCTGCTGCTGTTGGTGGTGGTGGATTCTATAAAAAATGGAAAAATCCTCAAATGGGAACAACGGAAAAGGCAAAAGAATATAAAGTTCGTTTATTGCCTGATGTTGAATCTGGTTTCTATAAAGATTATCTATATCACGGGTTTATGTCTGGTGAGATTTTTCATTATTTCCTTTGTGAAAAATCATTTGGTATGGATCATTTTTGTCCTTGGTGTGAAGCAACGAAAATGTTGTATCAGGGAAATGAGTCTGATAAACGTAAAGCTAATGATTATAAACGCAAACAACGTTTTGTATCCAATATTTTTATCGCTGAAGATCCCCGTGATGTAGAAGTAAAGGATGATAAATACAAAGTTGGGGGAACTTTACGTTTGTATGAATTCCCTGCAACAGTTGAATCAAAAATCAAGAATGAAATTACTGATACTGACCAAGGGTATGGTATGTCAATTTTTGAACCTGAAAGCGGTTATGATTTTATTTTGAAGGTTAAAGCTAAACCAAAAGATAAGAATGGTAAGGAATGGCCTGATTATGGAGATTCAATGTTTGCTCGTAGGCCATCACCCATTGCTGATACTGAGGATGATATTGAAAAACTAATGGGTGAACGTGTGAATCTTGATGAATATATTAAGTCATTAAAATTGTCTATGGAAGATCACGAAAAACTTCTTAAAGCAGAGATGTTATGGGATGATATTGGTAATACTTTTGATAAAATTTGGAAGGGTAAAACCACACCAACAATCGATCCTGTGGCTGCTCTTGAGGAAACCGTTGTTCAGCCTGAATCAACACGTACCCAAATAGGTAATGATATCGGTCAAGAAACACCAAATGATGAAACATCAACAATTAGTGTGGATGAGACTGATGCTCTTTTAGAAGAATTACAAGATCTATAATTATTTTTTGTTAATTTTATAAAAATACGGTTTCTTATGTATAAATAATAAGGAACCGTATTTATTTACATAATCTCAACGGAAGGATTTAATGGGCAAAATTGATAATATAGTAGATTATTATCTCAACGAAGAAGGATTGGCTGAACAAATTCAATTTTTTCTTAATGAGACACCTAAAGGATGGACAAAAGATACTATTGAGAAATTTGCGAAAACTCTTGGCAAGGAGAGTGCTACCGATAAAGGATTTTTTGATGTGTGTGTTACCAGAATGAAGAAACATGATATAAAAGATCCAGAAGGATTTTGTGCAGATCTAAAAGATAAAGTGTTTGGTCACACAAAATGGCGTTCACCTAAATGGAGAAAAGAACACGAAAAATAAAAAAGTTTTCGGGAAGAGGTGAAATTTTGCATTATACAGATGAAAATATAATAGATTATGTGTCTGCATTTGTTGACAACGACTTGAGATCATACCAGATAGATTTCCTTAAAAGTTTGTCAAAAGAGAATATACCATTAAAAATAAATAAAGATCACTTCAAGAACGAAGAAGAATTATTCGAGGTATAAATTATGGACAAAGGAATATAACTGAAAGGGGTAAATTGTGGAAGTTAAAAATTATGTGAAAAATTGTGAAGTACGATTTATTTTTTATCGGGATGGACAATTGTGGTATGAGGTCATTGGTGGACCAACAGCACTAAATTTTCCAGTACCTATAAGTGATGTAGGTAATGCCACATTTAATTGTGAAGATAAGGCATTATTGTTTATGAGATATATCAGAAAACATATTGAATTCTTGGATAAAAATATTAAATTTGAATGTGAATATTGTAAGGATTCTGGTTTGATGCATTTCAATGGTAGTCCGTCTAGTACATTGATGGGTCCATGTGAATTCTGTAACAAAGGAAAGGAAATTGTCAAGTAAGAGTGGAAAGGGTTCATCATGGGAACGTGAAATAGCCAAAACACTCACCAAATGGTTGACTGGTAACGAAAAACCTTATGTCTGGTGGAGAATGCCTGGAAGTGGTTCTATTGCAACATTATCTGAAGAGAATAAAGAATTATCTGGTGATATCATGCCATTACGACCAGAAGGTATATTTTTAACAGATAAATATAGTATCGAAGCAAAAACAGGATATCCAAATAGTAGTTTCCATAAACATCTCAAAGATGTAAAGAACGATGAAATACGTTTATTTTGGGAACAATGTGTTAATGATGCTGTGCGTGCTAATAAAAGACCGATGTTGATATATAAAAAGAAACAATATAATTCCCTTATTGGTATATCAGAAATTAGCGGAAAATTAAAACATAAATTGAAGAACTTGCCTTCATTAACTATGACATGGGGAAATCATTATGATCTACCTATTTGTCATTTTTTTGATATGGAAGAATTTCTAAATACTATTACACCAGAGGATATTAAAAGTATATGAATTTAAGTTTAACAAAAGATGAATTCCACGAAACAATAATGTTGTATCTTATAGATATTGCTAAAAAAAACAAGTCACAATTAAAAGAAGATGGGACAATTGTATATTCACCTGAATTTGATGATTTTTTGAGACATATCATATCAAAACCGTTGGGTAATTTGAAAACTACATATTATCGTCAAGATACTAAAACTAAATTATCTTTTAAAAGAATGTCAAAAAATATTGAAGATAGGGACGAAGTGAGGTTAATTATATGAGTCAAATACATGTTGATCCATATGAATTTGCTGATATTGTACTGAATTTTTTATTAGAGGCTGTTCGTGATGAAGAATTTCTTGAAGGCAATCCAAGATTTAAAGATGTCGTGGAACATCTCAACAAAAAAGGATTAAAAACAAAACTTTTACAAAAATATCTTATGATGGATGTTGAAACTAGAATTAAATATAAAAGAATAAAAGATGTTTTTAGGGGTGGTAGTACAGTTAGGATAAATATAGGACAAGATAAACAAATTAAAGAAGAAAATGAAAATGAAAATGAATTTGACCGTGAATTATGTAAGAGAATTTTCAGAAAGGTCAAAGAAGTTCGTTTTAAAACTTCAAAACCGATAACAGAAGAAAGATTAAATAAAATAATTGATTATTGTATAAAGGAACAGGAGGAACAAAATGGGTGAATTTACAACAGGGTCAGGTGATACACATAACCCCGAAAATGTGACGATGAGTGGAGAAACAGGAACCGAGGAAGCTCCTGTTGGATTTGATACAGATGTAAAAGATGTGAGATCTGATGATATTGTGAGACAAGGTAAAGATGAATTTCCTTGTTTTGATGTTGATCATGGTGAATTTTATCAGAATATGCAAGATGGTCGTAGACGTTTGCGATTTAAATCTGGAACTGGTGCTCAAAAATATATGTCACAAACAAAATACAATCGTGCTTTCTATATTAGACATACTGATGCTGCTGGCAAAAAGTTTGTACGTAGAATAAAATAAGTTTACATATATGGTATAATTCTGTATAATTTCTTCTATAAACTAATTAGGAGAAAAATTTTATGAAAACCGTATGTTTCGATGTAAGCAATTTAGCCATTAGGAATCTTTTTGGTCCTGATGTTCTTATTCTCGACCCCAAAGATAAAAAAAATGTATTAGATACAAATTATGACCTCTTGAAATATAGAATGTTTGATTCAATTTATAAATCTTTGTTCAAAGTTCAAGGGGTGCGTGAAGTTGTACTCGCTATGGATGATAGACGTTCATGGCGAAAACTTTACTGGAAAAAATACAAAGCTAATCGTAAAGAATCTAGAGAAAGACTGAATCTTGATTGGAATGCATATTTTACTATGTATGATGAGTTTATGGAAGATATAAAACAACATCTTCCATTTAAGGTTATTAAAGCTAATGATGCAGAAGCCGATGATGTTATTGGTGTATTAGTTCATGAAAAACCTCAAGAATTCTATATTATTTCAACAGATAAAGATTTTTTACAACTTAGTTCCCCTAGAGTTAAAATTTTCAATCCCCTTAAAAAAGTCCATGTTGAACACCCCAATCCAGAATTATTTTTAGTTGAAGAAAGTATGTGTGGACAATCCAAGGATAATATTTATAATATAAAGACTCCGTTGGATTATCCTGATGGTAAGAGGAAACCTGGATTTGGACCAAAGGCTTTTGAAAAGGTTCTTGCTTTTGGTTGGGAGAAATGGTTAGATGAAAATGATCTAAGAGAACGTTATGAATTTAATCGGAATCTTATGGATATGGCTCGTATTCCAAAGGAAATCAAACGTAGGATTTTTCGGGAATATGACGGTTACAAACAACCCGATCCTAATAATATCTATACTTTCATTAAAAAACATGGATGGCCTGAATATTTGGACAATTTCACTAATATAGAAAATAAAATAATGGAATTATATTAGTTTACAATCCGTATTAATTTTGGTACTATATCAATAGTTGATACAAACCTTTAACCCAAACAGAAGGAATATTTTTATGAACGATTATGAAGCCACATATAAGGTGGTTCATCCAAATTGGAATCAATCACTTCCTGACATCTTTGATACATTTGAAGATGCATTTGAAGCACAACAGAAATGGGATAAGACAGCCACCATTGAACAAATTAATGGTGACTCTGTAAATGTAATATGGGAACCGTATTACGAGACTTTTGTGACAAATATCTATTTTAGATAAATAAAATCACCCACTAAGTTGAAAATTAGGGGCAACACAGCCCCTAATTTTTTTATATTGTTTATATCAAATATGTAATAAAATACTATAAAAGGAGGAATATATGCCTAGAAAAGATGGAACAGGACCAAATGGGTCTGGAGCAAAAACTGGTCGAGGTAATGGAAATTGTAATACTCAACCACCAAAAACTGGAAATGGAAATGGAAATGGAAATGGAAATGGAAATGGAAATGGAAATGGAAATGGAAATGGTCGGCGAGGTCGTAAATAATAAAGGAGGAAATTGTGGATAAAGAAGTATATGTCAATATGTTTGCGAACATGGCTAGTCAAATTTATGATGTTATGTTCGAAGGAAATATGATGTCAGTAAAAATTGTATATACCGATGACTATAATGGCGGTATGGATAATAAAAAAATGGAATATGCCCATCCCGGTGATTCGGGTTTTGATTTGAGAGCACAAAATAATGAAACCGGTCTATATGATATTGCACCTGGTGGTACAATTATAATTCCGGTTGGTATTAAAGTATCAATTCCAAAGGGAACTGAACTTCAAGTTAGAACACGTTCAGGGTCACCACTTAAAAAAGGATTTGTTGTGGCTAATTCTCCAGGCACAGTTGATTCTTCGTATACTGGTATAATTGGGGTAATTTGTCATAATATAACTGATACATTAATTACGATTGAATCTGGTGAAAGAATTGCTCAAGGTGTGATTTGTCCAGTTTTCCAAGTTAATTTCATTGAGGTAGCAGAACTTGATGATACAGAAAGAGGGGACGGTGCATATAATTCAACAGGTGTCACTTAAAATATGGCATGGCGAAAAATGTAAACATAGAGATGAATTTCAATAAAATGTGAGGTAAATTATGGTTAAAATTGATGGACATAAAATTCAGGAAGTAAAAGATTATTTTAATAGATTGGCTGAACATGAGATTGATAATGCTAAGTCTGATGGTATAGAATTTAAAGAAGATGATATTATTGCTATAAAAAATAAACATACATACAATGCTGAAAGTAGAATTTCTCAAATTTTTGAACTTGGTCCCAAAAAATTATTTAAAATGGGATTAGCTCTTGATCCACATGGTTGGCGTGAAGGGTATACAAAACCATCATTAAAAATGAGAGTCCAAAAAAGACGTGATAGGAAAAAATTCACCAAAAAGACTCGTAAAGCACAACGAAGAATGAAATAAAATATGTATCTAAAAGTAACGTATGAACAAACAAAAAAATCTTTTGAAAATGAAGATTATATATTACTTTCTAAAGAATATGTTAATAACAAAACAAAATTAAATTTTATATGTCCTCAAGGACATAAACACAGCATAACTTGGAGTAAATGGATACAAGGACAAAGATGTGTTTTTTGTAGAAAAGAGGAAAAGAAAAAATCATTTCGTGAGATTAAACAATGTTTTAAAAGTGAAAATTATGAATTAATTTCCACGGATTATATAAATGCACATTCTAAATTAGATTTTATTTGTCCCCGTGGACATAAACATAATATAAATTGGAATGATTGGCAACAAGGACAAAGATGTGGTAA
>JRFF01000073.1 GCA_000753575.1 Candidatus Izimoplasma sp. HR2
AATCTCTATAAAATAAGAGAGAAAGAAGACAGTTATGAATAATAATGATGTGGTATTATCAAGATTGGGTATACTTGAAGAGGTCAGCAGTGAAATCTTTGAAGAAACATCAGAAGATGAACTTGATCAACGTAGTCGTGAACTTGATCAACGTAGTCGTGAACTTGATCAACGAGAACGAAATTCTGATATTTCGTTAAGTGATGCCCAAAGATTCTATAATGATCTGAGAAATCTTTGGGCTAATAGTCAGTGTAATGACTATGAGGATATATTAGATTATTTGAAATATGAATTTGATCAGCAAAATAATCAATCACACAAAAATTATAAATTTAATGGTTGGTTAACATTGGCAAAACAAAATATTGATGAATGGGAATATTAAATGTCAGCAATACCTCCATGGAATATGTCAGAAATACATACTGGCATAGAAAACATAGAACAAAATGGTCTATCTGATGGCCAATTATCACGTCTAGGGATTAATGTTCCTATATATGATGATGAAGAACAAGATATTGAAACATCAGAGGATGATTCAATACATGACGTTACTGATATTGGTGACCTTGAAGTACATGGAACTACTATATTAAATGATTTATGTGTTAATAGAATCACCACAAATGAAATAAGTGTGGATGATTGTGATATTAAAGCAACTATTGATGAGTTAGAAAATAAATTATGCATATTTGAAGAAAGATTAAGGAGAATTGAAGAAAATGGGGAAAACAAATCGTAGAGCATTTCGTAAGGGAGAACAAAAAAATGAACCTTATAGAAAGCCAAAGAATGACTACGATATATACAAAGGTACAAGTCAGAGCGATTATGAAGATTTGTATGAAGATATTGAAGACATAGAAAAATAATTTATTTGAATGTGAGGAAATATGAGTAGATTAATTGTGGCAGTTGTCATGACTGTCATTTTTTTGTTTGTGTTGCCAGTTACAGGAAACGCCAATAAAACTATAGAATTGACACCACAACAAATACAATGTATCCAATATGCATATGATGAAGGAAATAAAATAGAATTATATGGTGATACTTGGGGCGAAACAACAGCGAGTATTGCCTATCAAGAATCTCATTGTAACAGTCTAGTATGGCAGAAAAATGGAGTAATAGTTGGTGATGTTAATAGTAAGGGAAAACCAAAATCATTAGGTCCAATGCAAGTACAAATGGCAACGGCTAGATACACTGCAACAAAATTTCCTTATTTATTCACGGAACAATATGGCCATAGAATACCATCAGATGAAGAATTGACAATTGATTTACTAATAGATATAAGATTTAACATACGAATAGGTGTACATTATTATGCCTATCTATTAAAATATAAAGGTGGTGATTGGAACAAAGCTATTCTTGCTTATAACAGAGGTCCAGGTAAGAATGTGGTCGACATTAATAATTATGTTCATAAGGTTAAAATGTGGAGAACTACTAAAATTCTCCCATATCTAAATAAAAATTATATAACGAAGGATATTATATGAAGAAAATAAACAAACGTGAGATTCCATGTCTTTGTATACACCATAATGATTCTGATGGGATTTGTGCTGGAGCAATTGTAAAATATTTTGAAAACGAAGTAACAACCCATTCTATAAATTATGGATATGATGTCCCTTGGAAAAAAATTAAAGAGGCACAAAAAGTATATATGGTTGATTTTGGATTACAACCATTCTCAGATATGATCAAATTATTAGAAATAAAAGGTGATAATTTTATTTGGATTGATCATCACAAAACTTCAATTGAAGATAAGAATAAATCAGGACGAACATTTAAAGGTATTCAACGTATTGGTGATGCTGGATGCGAGTTGACATGGGAATATTTTAATCCACATCATAATTATGCAGAATTCCCCAAAATGGTTAAAATGATTGGTCGATATGATGTATGGGATTTGGATTATAGTCAAAATCTATTTGATTTACAAGCTGGTTTGAAATATCAAGATATTGATGTTGATCATACTAAATTTTGGTGGGAATGTTTTGGTAAATTTAGTGGGGATAATAAAACAGATGAACTCATTAAAATAGGGAAGATTTGTAATAAATATCAACAAAATCTAAACAATAAATATGCAAATTCTCACACATTTGAAATGGAATGGGAAGGATATATTTTTTTAGTGTGTAACGCCTTAAATGTCAATTCTATGTTATTTGATAATAAATTTGATATGAATAAACATGATGCTATGATGGCATTTGGATATACGAACAAGAATTGGTCAATATCAATGTATTCAAACAAACCCGGTGTTGATGTAGGTGTTATTGCTAAAAAATATAATGGTGGGGGTCATAAAAATGCAGCAGGAATGCAATTTCTTGAGTTACCATTTAAACTGCCATAGTAGTGCTATGACTATCTTGACCTCCATTTCTAGGTGATTCACAAAACATAATATTGAAAAAAGTATTCAAATAATGTGTAAAAGAGGTCTTAATCGACCTCTTTTACACATTTCTTTTGTTACCAATTGCGTTACTGAATGATTTAGTCAAAGACAATAATTGATCTTTGTTCATATCTATTTTTAATACAGATACTTTAATAGTAGGATCTAGTATCATCCCAGCCAAATAACGATGATGACCGTCAATTATATAATTATCAGTATTCACAACAAAAATTTTAGTTTCAAGAAATTTTTTTGTTTCTGATATTGATTTTTTACCTAATATAACAGCAGCTTTATCTAAATAAATCTGTTTCTGTATAGGTTTTAATTTACTAATAATTTCAGTAGTTTTTGATACTTTAATAACATCATCATTGTTTGGTTTTGTATTAATAGAAAAAGGTGGATTTCTATCAATAAATCCATTAGTAAGATGGTGTTGTAATGATTTTATATCACTTGAACTAATCACAGGCATGTCTTTTCGTTTAACATACCCCATTTTTGCCATACGTTGTGCCTGTATATAATGTTCATTAAAATTTGGTATTATTTTATCAAGTGTTCTATTACTTTTAGATAATATTTTTTGTATATACTGTCTTGCATCATTAACAGAAGTATACAAAAGCTCCATTTTCCCCTCATCATTTTCTAATATATATCTATCAATTTTACCTATGATATCCATCTTAATTTTCCTCTCTTTCTTCTTTCTTTAACACTTTTTTCTTCTTTAAATAGTCCGGCTTGGAGGTCACACTGTATACCTTTGCTGGATTCACTACTGACCCAGACCTTATCATGAAATCCTTGTTCACTAATATTGGTGTCGATTTATTTGATCGGTCATTAAGGTTGAATGGTACGTCTCTGTACGTGACACCTTCAAAGGTAACATCCAACAACACAACTGGTCTTCTCTCATCAAGTTTTATCTCGGCATTGTGATTATTCTTCATACGTACATCACCCATAATTGTACCTGAGAGAGACTTTCCGTTTGTCTTCCACGTCACCTGTTTATTATTTATCTTTATGTCCTGTGCGTCCAATGACGAGCTTCTAGCACTATTTCCTGTATCAAATCGAGCTATCAACTCACCGACCTTATCCAGTGTCAATGTCTCAACGACTCCGATTTCCTGTGGAGGTCTATTCCAGTTGACACCATTTCTACAGAATTCCATAACTTCATTAATAATATCTTTTTCTGTAAGGGCTTCAATACCATCAGTACCAGGAGAAGCATTAACCTCAAGAACATATGGATTACCTTTAGAATCAAACATAATATCAACACCAGCCCATTTACATTTAACTGATTTGGCAGCCTTGATTGCCAATTCTTGTATTTCTTTGGATGGCTTATATTTTCTTGTCTTTCCACCCAAATGAACATTACTTCTAAAATCATTATCTACCACATCACGTCTCATTGAAGCAATAACTTTATCACCCAATACGTGTAATCTAACATCATGATCTGATTTAATATATTTCTGAAACATCATTTCTACTTCATCACCAACAGACCAGATAGCTTGTAATGTTGATTTTAGTGATTTATATTCATTTATAATAAAGACACCCTTACCTTGTGTACCACTCAAAGTTTTAACAACAACAGGAAATTTACCACCAACTTTTTCATGGGCAAGATCAATCATTTCTTCAGTTGGAACAAGTGCTGAATCAGGAATAGGAATATCTGCTTCAATAAGTTTCAAATTAGTTAAATATTTGTCTTCGCATGTTTCAATTGCAATACGTTCATTAAGAAAACAAAAACGATATCTTTCTAATCTAGTCATAAGATTTAATGAATATCTATGAAACATAACACCACGTCTAGCCAAAATAAATGTTTTGTCACGATCAATAATAAATCCATCTTTATCATTAATATTATGAATCTTGATATTATTATCATCTTCATCAATATAAGCAGTATCAGCAAATGCGGTATAATAAGACACATTATTGGATTTACACCATTCTTCCATTTTGGTAATAGTAGGATTTTTCTTACTCATTTTGTTATTCTTTGAGTCAGTAGATGATGTTAAAATAAGAATGCTTAACCCGACCACCTCTTCAAACTCTGGGGTTTCTTCACCTTCTGGATCTGAATCAATACCTTCTGCTTCTACAATACCTAATTTTAGTTTTTCAAATTCTTCTTTAAGACTCATTATAATATTTTCTCCCATAGGGTTTTATTTCTTTAGTTATTGGATGAATTCCCTTAAACTACTAGCACCATATTAAACCTCTTTGAAACTTATAAGGTGTCAATACTTTTACTCTTGGTACTTTCTTAATTTCTCTTAATGCAATATATTCCCCTCCATTTTGAGAACCTCTAACGGTATAAATTTTTCCTTCATACTTAACTAAATCATTAGGCTGATAGAAATATTTTCCTTTTCTTATTCTTCTTTGTCCTTTTTGAATCTTTTCTCCTCTATATTGATGTAAATTCTCACTGTTTAAATTTTTATTTCTAGTTCTTCTACCATTATTCAAATCTCCACCACTTACTTTTTTACCTGTTCTGATGTCAATATATTTAGAATCATAAAATTTTTCTAAACTTCTATTATTTCTTCTAACTTGGTTTATGTTAAAAATACTTTCATTCCTAATTTGACCAATACCCTTAGCAATAGCAAAGGCATCATTGTAATGTGATTTTTTAATATCATTTATAATTCTGTGATTCTTTGTTATATAACCATAAGTAAAGAAAATATTATCATACTTTTCTTTTAACTTATTAACCAAATACCACCTAATCATGCTCATAAAAGTAGCATCTTTAAATCCTCTAACTTTTTTACCATCTTGACACCATTCATATAAAAAATTTCCTTTTCTATGATTTGGGGATGTATGACATTTATCACATAGAGTTATTAAATTATTAGGTCTATCTGTTCCACCTTTACTTTTATAT
>JRFF01000074.1 GCA_000753575.1 Candidatus Izimoplasma sp. HR2
TATACAAAAAGATGCTAATAAACACATATCTTTTATGTGTCTACTAACATCTTACTATTTCATTATCTCAGACTTTTTTTATAGAGATAGTAAAAAAGATTGATTTATTAGAAGTTTTTTTGTAAAATAACTGTATCGTTAAATCCTATAATATGGTTAGGAGTTATAGAAGTCCCCTGAAATCGACTTAACAACGAAATATATTATATATAGGAGGAGACATATGAAAGAAAGAAAAATAGAATTCACTTATAGAAATATTGTCTTTTATCTAGGTGGTTTCTTTTTTATTGGTCTTGGTGTAAACCTTTTACTACGGGCTGAACTTGGAGCCGGTGCTTGGGATACTGTTACTTATAACTTACAAGCAGTCTTTCCTAGTTTAACACTTGGTATGTGTTCATTATTAATCTCAGTTACTATTTGGATAATTGTAATGGCTTATAGAAGAAAAGCTAAGTTTTTATTAATGATAATTCCTTTAATTCTTGTAAGCTTATCAATTGATTTATGGGATTTAGTATTACTTAGTGATTTAATGCCTAAGAATCTAATTGAACAATTTATATGGGCAATACTTGGTGCATTATTTATACCATTTTCACTTAGTTTAGTTATTGCATCTAATTTCCCAGCATTTGTGTTTGATGAATTAATGCTTATGTTAAAAGAAATATTTAAAGCAAAAGATATTATTGGAATTAGAATAGGAATTGAAGTATTCGCAGTAGTTCTAGCAATTATATTTTGGTTTATTGCGGATGTAACAATGGATCCTAGCGAAGTAAGTGGTGCAGATATTGGACTTGGAGCTGTAAGCTATGGTACTTTTATCTTAGCTTTCACAATTGGACCATTAATACAGTTTTTCTTATCTAAAATAAAAGGTATTACTAATGATGATACAAAAGAACATACTATATATCTAATTGTTTACATTCTTGGAATGCTTGCAATAGCATTTGGTGTAGTAATGATGATTAAAAGTAATATTGGATTAAGTTCATGGGATACTCTTCACTGGAGTTTACATAAACTTACAGGAATTACTGTAGGAAAAGCAGTTATTTTTGTTGCTTTATTCTTTACTACCTTTATTACTATAGTAAATCGGAGAAAAAAATATGTATTTATGGTTATTCCAATAATAGTAGTTGGAATACTAATTGATATTTTAAATTTAGATTTACTAGTTGATTTCAACCCAAGTACTTTATTGATACAAAGTGCAATATACTTTTTAGGACTATTATTATTACCTCTAGGAGGTTCTTTATTAATTATATCAACATACCCTGCAGGTGTATTTGATGAATTTATGATAACAGTAATGCGTCTTGTAAAAACTACAAAATTAATGAGAGTTCGTGTTATAATAGAAATTAGTATTGTTATTATCGCTTTGATTATTAGTTTAATAGTCGCAGATCCACTAGAACCATTTGGGATGTTTAAGATAGGAACAATTATTTTCACAGTATCAATTGGATTTATGTTAAAGAATTATTTGAAATTTTTCGAAAAAATTGGATTATACAAAATAAAACAAATATAGAATTATATATAAAATAGGAGGAAATAATTATGGGAACACCGCATATAGAAGCATTAGAGGGACAAATAGCTAAAACAGTATTAATGCCAGGAGATCCTCTCCGTGCAAAATTTATTGCAGATAAATTTTTAGAAAATGTAGAAAAATTCAACAATGTAAGAAACATATTTGGATATACTGGAACTTACAAAGGTAAAAGAATAAGCGTAATGGGTAGTGGTATGGGAATGCCTAGTATTGGTATTTACTCATACGAATTATATAAGTTTTACGATGTTGAAAATATTATAAGAATAGGTAGTGCCGGTGCTTATACAGCTGATTTAAACTTATATGATGTAGTACTTGCTGACGCTGCTTGGAGTGAATCAACATTCGCCAAGACTCAATCAGGTGAAGATGTTTACACTGTTTATCCAAGTGAAGATTTAAATAATAAAATTATGGAAGTTGCTAATGATTTAAATATTCCTGTAACTAAAGGAATGGTTCATTCAAGTGATGTATTTTACAGACAAAACTTTAAAGAATATGAAAATATTAGAGATGAACATGGTTGTATAGCTGTTGAAATGGAATCATTCGCATTATTCCATAATGCCAAAGTTTTAGGGAAGAAAGCTGCTTGTTTATTAACTATTAGTGATAACTTAGTTACTATGCAAGAAACGTCTGCAGATGAAAGACAAAATGCTTTTACTAGAATGATGGATATAGCTTTAGGACTAGCAGAATAATAAACAAAAAAGTGCGAAAGCACTTTTTTTAGGAGAATATATATGGATATTAAAGTAATTCACAATAGTAATTACACTTTGAATCTAATTACTACAAAGAAATTTAAAACAACACGTATTCAAGTTAATTTTGCAAATGACTTGAATATAGATACTGTCACAAAAAGAAGTATACTACCTTATATAATGCATTCAGTATCTAAAAATCTAGATTCTAGAGAAAAGATGTCGAAATACTTGGAAAACATGTATGCGGCTAATTTTAATGTTGGAGTTAGTAAGATAGGTAAAACTCACTTTGTTGCGTTTGAGCTATCTATTATTAATGACAACTTTACTTTTAATGATGAAAAACTATTTAAGAAGTCGATTGATTTCTTAAATGAAATTATCTTTAATCCGTATTTTAATCAAGAAATATTTAAAGAAGAAACGAGATTATTAAAAGAGTTTTATGATAGTGTCTATGCAAATAAAATGAAATATGCTATCAAAGAAATGCGTCAGATTATGTTTGAAAATGAACTATATAAAATAGATCCTCTTGGTTGTAAAGATGATTTAGAGAAAATAGAATTTAACGATTTAAAAGATATTTATAATAATATGATTAATAATGACTTAGTAACTATAAGTATTATTGGTGATATTGATATTGTTGAAACACAAAAAATGGTTAAAGATGCTTTTATTTTTAAAGATAGAATTTTCAAACCAGTACTTCTTGACAACGAAACTAAGACGTTTAACGAAGTTACTCAAATTGAAAAAGTAATTGATGTTAACCAAGGAAAACTTGTTATTGGGTACCGTAATGAAAGTATGTATTTAAGTGAAGATTACTATAAAACTTTAGTATTTAATGTTTTATTTGGCGCTTCATCTGAAAGCATGCTTTTCAAAGAGATAAGAGAAGAAAAAGGATTAGTTTATTTTATTAATAGTAGTTATGATCCATATAAAGGTGTTGTTTTTATTTCAGCAGGAATTAAAGCAAGTGATTTTGATAATGTTTTAAAAACTACAGAGAATATTATTAGCAATATTATAAAAATGGATTACAATGATGATTTTATAAGTACTGCTAAATCAATTATCAATAATAGATTAATAGAAGGGCTTGATTCTAATTTAGGAATAATGAGTAGAGTATTTAGAAACAGTTTATTTGACCAAAAATTTGATATTGAGGAGATTCAAAATCAAATATTTAAAGTAACTAAGGAAGATATAAGTAATATGGCTAAAAAATTGAAATTAGATACAGTATACCTTTTAAGAGGTGATAAAGATGAATAAACATGAGTTTACTAAAATTAACGAAGTTCTTTATCATGAACAACTGGATAATGGATTGAACGTTTTTTTACTTCCTAAAGAAGGATTCCATAAATCATATGTTACATTTTCTACTAAACTTGGTTCAATAATGACAAAGATTTTAGATAAAGAAGAGAATATTATTGATTTACCAATGGGTATAGCCCATTTTCTTGAACATAAACTATTTGAACAAGATGGAAAAGATATTTCAGGTTCGTTTGCTAAGAATCAAGCAAATGTTAACGCATTTACTCAAAATAATCGTACAACTTACCTATTTTCTTGTACTGATAAATTAGAAGAGAATATTGAGTTACTCCTAAACTTCGTTCAAAATCCTCTATTTACAATAGAAGGAATTGAAAAAGAAAAAGGGATTATTGCTTCAGAAATAAAAATGTATGAAGATGATCCAAATACAGTTGCATATATGTCTCTAATTAGAAACATGTTTAGTAAACACCCTATTCGTAATGATATTTTAGGTACTATTAAGACAATTTCTAAAATTGATAAATCTATTTTAGAAAAAACACATAAAACTTATTATAATCCAAAGAATATGGTTTTATTTGTTACAGGTAATTTTAAAGTAGATGAAATACTTGATTTTATTAAAAGCAATCAAGAAAATGTTAACTTTAATTGTGATTCTAAGTCATATGAATGTATCACAGTTGAAAATGAAACTGTATATAAAGAAAAAGATGAGGTTAATCTAGAAGTTAATGTTCCTAATTTCTTACTTGGCGTTAAACAAGGTCCAACAGATTATAATCTAGAAAATATTATTAAAAAAGAACTATGTTTTTCGATACTACTAGATTTAACAATAGGTAAAAGCACAAGCAATTATAAGAATTTATTAAGTAAAGAACTTATTAATGATTCGTTTGGATTAGATATCACACTTGAGAAGACATATGGTTTCTTCTTAATAGGAAGTGAAACGTATAAACCAAAAGAATTAGATGTTGAATTAAAGAAGATTTTATTAAATCTAAAGGATGAAAAATTAAGTGAAGAAGATTTCTTAAGAACTAGGAAACAAATCGTTGGTGGCTTTATTCACGCGTTAAATAGTATTGAATATATTGCTAATCAATTTACCAAATATTACTATTTGGGAACTTCGCTATTTGATATTTTAGAAGTTGCTGATAGTATTACGATGGAAGATATTGAGAATACTAAAAATGCTTTTACGAACGAAAAAGCTTATAGTACTTTTACAGTTTATCCAAAAAAAAACGATGAGTAATCATCGTTTTTTGTTATCTTGAAAGGTTTAATTCAATCCAATTTCCAATCATTCTATATGCAGCTTCTCTTTCATAATCATTAATAACTTCATGTCTACCGTTGTTAATAATATTAAATTTAACATTTGAATAACCACATTGATTATAATATTTATATAATTTTTTTGAAGCAATTCCGTAATCTCCAAGAGCATCTAATTCTCCACTAATAAAGAAGATTGCAGTACTTGAAGCACTTGCTTTAATTCTTTTTTTATCTTGTATTTCTGGTAAAAATCTAAATAAATCTAGATGAGCACCAACTGAAAAAGGTTTTCCACAAAGAGGATCTTCTTTATACGCTCTTCTAATATTAGGATCAGCTGAAATCCACTCTATCTTTTCATTAATGATCCCATTTTTTCTCATTGATTTAATAGCACCTTCAGTAAACATTTTTGTAAGTTTGGGGCTAACATATCTTTTTCCTTTTATTTTGGATGCGATAGCAAATACTGCTATTAATAAGTGTATTTTAACACTACTAAACCATCCTGTACCTGTGAAAATAGCTTGATTATAACGTTTATAGTCATAAAGTATCGTATATCTTCCAACAAAAGATCCCATTGAATGAGCAAACATTATAACTGGTAAACTAGGATATTTTTCTTCTATATAGTCTCTTACTGTTCTAACTCCTTCATATACTTTATGAAACCCTATATCATCAGAGAAGTATACGTAGTCCTCATTATCAGCTGATTTTCCATGACCAAGATGATCGTTTGCTATAACGATTAATCCTAAAGAATTTAAATATTCAGCAAACTCTTTGTAACGCCCAGCATGTTCTCCGGCACCATGAATTATTTGTACTACACCTTTTGGTCTCTTTGTAATTGGAGTCCATATATATGTATTAAGTTCATTCTCATAAGGATCTATAATAATAAATTCTTTTTCCATTTTATCATCCTCCAATAAGATTATACCATAATTTTCAAATTGTCTTTTCAAAATTTAAAAAAATTTGTTAAAATAGATGTTATAGAGGTGATTGTAATGAAGAAGTATATACTTTCAATAGATCAAGGGACAACATCTTCAAGAGCAATTCTTTTTGATAAATTAGGAAACATCGTAAGTTCTAGTCAAAAAGAAATTAAGATGATTTATCAAAAAGAGGATTATGTTGAACAAGATGCGATTGATATTTGGACATCTGTATTAAGTACTACAGCTGAGTGTTTACA
>JRFF01000075.1 GCA_000753575.1 Candidatus Izimoplasma sp. HR2
CCTGATTTTTTAGTTACATCTTCGTCCTGCATTAATTCAGATATTTCTTTTTCTAAATTTTCTGAGTCAAATTCAACATCTTTAAATTTGTTATATAAAATACCATAAGAAACACCTTTCATCTCTTTACGGTATTTTGGGAAAACTACTTTTATCCAAGTTATTAAATTATTGAAATATAACCACAATTCATTGGCATTAGGTTTATGTTGATTATTGGCCATATATTGCTCAATATTACCACTGCTTATCCAATTAATTGTAGTTTCTAAATAATCTTGACGAATTGCTACACCATTTAAATAATCACTTGCAATATTATATGCAGGACAACCAGATTTACTAAAATATTTTTTTGCTTCTGTCAACCAAGTTCCTGTATAAATGGCATTTCTTAATTCCTGATTTGTTAATTTTTCACCTGCTATGTTTATAGTCTTAAACCAATTTAACTTTTCTTTATCTGTTCCTTCACAGAAATAAACCATTAATTTATAGTTAAGTATCTGTTCTTGTTCTTCTTTTTCTAAATTATGGAAATATTGATAGTTTAATGAAAATTTACCTGCGAGATATTCACAAACACTTATAGTCCTTTGTTGTCCATCTAAAACTTCATAAGTATCATCATCATTTTTTACCCAATACATTACATTTAAAGGAAAGTCTTTTCTCACTGTTTCAATTACAGAATCCCTTTGTTTGTCTTTATATACAAATTCTCTTTGATACATTGGACGTATATTTAATTTACTATCAAAACCAATAACTCCTTCATCTTCGTTATTAATATATCCATTATAAACTTCTCTAATAGAAATTTCTTTAAGTTCAATTTTCATCATATCATTCCTTTATTTTATTCTTAATAATTATTCTAAAATATGGACATTTTCCGTTTATACACAAATCCTTATTGTCATCTCCTTTACGAAACTTTACGATTTCAAATTGTTTAGTGTTGTGTTTATCTAGGAAAGTAATAGGAACCCCCATAATACCTTCATAATCTACTGGAATATCTTTAACTTTATCAATATTTATAGCATCATAATTGTCATATTTTGGGTATTCATTTTCATTACCATAATATTTCTTATATAAAATTAAATCTTCACGGTGCTTTTTTCTTTTAACATTAGTGAACCAACAAATATTTCCAAAGTTTTTTATTGATCCATCAGGTTGTATAAACTTTTTTGGTGAAGTATATCCTAACCACAATTTATTTTCTTTGATTAGTTTGAAATTTTCTTTGTAAGTAATAGCATTTTTATTACCAACCACTATAAATTTCTTATCATATTCTATTAATTGAGCAACATACTCTCTAAATAAAGAAAAAGGTGGATTAGTTATGATTATGTCTGCTTCTTGTAAAATATCAATACATTCAGAACTTCTAAAATCACCGTTTTGTTTTAATGGAATTTTAATAGTGTCTAATTTGTTTATTTTTCCATCATTATTAATATCTTTTACGATTTCTAATTTATAAGAAGGTTTTTCTTTTTCAAAATGCGTAGAAATCAGTTTTTTTAATCCAAGAAATTCAAAATTCAAAGTAAAATAATTCCAAAAATTACTTTCTTCTGGGTCATCACAATTACAGAATATAACTTTACCTTTGAATTGTTCTTTATAATGTCCTAATTCTTTTTCAATATCAGATAATTGTGTATAAAACTCATCATTTTTTGCTGATTTTGCTTTAGTTAAATTTTTGTTTGCCATTTTCCCTCTCTATTCGTTTAGGTTGTTGTCCTTAGTTATCATAAAGTCAATAGGTTTCCAAGCTTTTTTTAAATATAATGTAAGGAATCGTGGTTATTACGAAAAACACTTGTGATTATTGCGATCTTGTAATTAGTTGGTATCAAAGGGGAAATGTGGGGTTGATGAAAATGACTTCATGCCTTTCTAAATATATATAGGAATTAGAGGATTAACACCTTGATCATACACTTTTAAGGAGGAATATAAAAAATGGATATTGAAAAGATTATTGAAATGCTTGGTGTCGAAAAACTTGATGAATCCAAACAATCAGAAATCAAAGAAACACTTGCTACCATTATTGAGACAAAAGCACAAGAAATTGCTGATGTCAAAATAGAAGAAAGTGTTGTTTTAGAAAAAGAAAAACTTGTAGAAGAATTTGAAACAAAATTTGAGGATTACAAGGAAGATGTTACATCAAAATTTTCAAGTTTTGTTGATAATATTTTAGAAGAAGAAATGGTTATACCGGATAAAATCGTTAAATATGCTCGTTTGGGTGAATTGTACGAAGATCTTATTGACCAATTTAAAGTTCGTCTTGCTATTGATGAAGGTCTTCTTGACACAGAAGTTAAAGGAATATTAAAAGAAGCCAAGGATGAAATTCAAAATCTTCGCAATGAAGTTAATGAAACAACTGGTAAGAATCTTCAACTCGAAAAAGATGCTACTGAAATGGCAACTAATATTTTCTTACGTAAAAAGTGTGATGGTCTTACGGAAGGACAAAAAACTTCTATTATGAGTATTCTTGAAGGTTCTTCTAAAGATGACATTGAGAAAAAATTTAATATTGTTCTTGAATCAATCGGTAAAGAATCAAATACCGAAACAGAAACAGAAACAGAAACAGAAATTAATGAAGATGAAACAAATACTTCCACCACAGAAGTAGATAAAGAAACAAAGAAAAAAATGAACGAATCTGGTGGTAGTCCAATGATGGAACAATGGAAAAAAATGATTCGTGAAAACAAATTTGATTAATAATTAAATAGGAGGAATTTTCTAATGAGTACATATGTTGAAAGTCTTGTCGGTAAATGGGATGAAATTCTCTCAGAAGGACAAGAAATAAATAATCGTAAAGTAAAACGAGCTACTGCTGTTATGCTCGAAAATCAAATAAATTACCTAACTGGTAAAGCACCTCAAATGAACGAATCATCGTCTGTTGATGGTACTATTGCCCCTGACTCTGGTAATGATCTCTATGGTGGTACTGGTAGTTATAATACTAATGCCGAATTCCATAAAATTGCTATCCCTATGGTGCGTCGTACTTTTCCTGAGCTTATTGCTCATGATATCGTAGGTGTACAGCCAATGACCGGACCTGTTGGTTTGGCATTTGCACTTCGTTTCCGCGCTGACCAATCTTATGCTGGACAGGCTAATACAGAAATTGGTTATAACACAATTGATCCATATTACACTGGTGATAATACCACAAGTCGTGCTATGGGTACTGTTGCGGCCGAAGAACTTGGTTCTAACACAGCAGCATCTACATCCGCCGATGGTTTCCTACAACAAGGTCAAACTGGTGAGGGTGTTGGTGATCGTGGTTTGGGTATCGGTTCTGGTAAACAAATTAAAGAACTCAGTATGACAGTTGAGAAAGCTCAAGTTGAAGCCGGTACTCGTAAGTTGAGAAGCCGTTGGAGCCTTGAAGTTGCTCAAGATTTGAAAGCGATGCATGGTCTTGATCTTGAAGAAGAAATGATGGACGTTCTTGCTTATGAAATTACTGCTGAGATTGACCGTGAGCTTATCAATGTAATGAGAAGTGTTGCTGCTAATAACGCATCTTCTACTACTTGGGATTATGCTGCTGCTGATGGTCGTTGGGAAGCTGAGAAGTATCGTAACTTCTATAACCTTTTGGTTCGTAAAGCTAACCGTATTGCAGTTGATACCCGTCGTGGTGCTGGTAACTTTGTTATCGCCGCTCCTTCGATTTGTGCCTCACTTGAAACTACATCATCTTTCACTATTCAGCCTGTTGCTGCTGATGTGAATTCTGCTGTTACTGGTATCGCAAAAATTGGTTCCCTTGACGGTCGTATGACTGTTTATCGTGATACTTTTGCAACTATTGATGACATCATTATCGGATACAAAGGCCCGAGTGAATATGACACCGGTATTATTTACCTACCGTATATTCAGTTGTTGGTTTCCAAAGCTGTATTTGAAGATAGTTTTAATCCTACTGTCGGGCTTATGTCACGCTACGCAATTCACCAGCACATTTTTGGTGCTGAGAACTATTATATCCAGGTGGCAGCTCAAAATCTACCTTAAATAACAGGTAGTTAGAATAAAATTGATTTGTCTTAAGGGTGGTACCATTTCTAGTACCACCCTTTTTTTATCTAATCATTAATCCATTCTACCTATACAACCATCCAATATTTTATATTATGAGTTGTCCGATGATTTTTATTATATATTGACATTAATTATAAAGATATTTTATCTACTCATTGATCCATTATAATTGACATTTAATATAAATAGTAATATAATTAGAAATGGAGGATATTATGATTATTGAAGTTGTTGATGGAACACCTATAGAAAAACTAACAAAAGGAAGTCACAAGAAAATTATATTTGAATGTGATATATGTTCTAAAAAAGTCGAACAGGCATACAGAACTTATTTGAAACAAAATATCGGTAAATTTTGTCGTATGTGTAGAAACAAACATACAGCAAATAGACCTGATGTTAAACAAAAACATTCCGAAAATGCTAAAAAGATGTGGGGAAATCTCGAACACAGAGTAAAGATGGTGGATTCAGGTCTTCTATCTAATGCAGTCAAAAAATCATGGAATAGTAATAATGGAGAACGAAGGAAATGGTTATCTGAAAACAATCCTATGTTTAGAGAAGAAGTTAGAAAAAAAGTATCTGAATCAGAAACGACATCCGAACAAGAACTCAAAGAACTTGCTGAATCTTTTGGTTATGAGTATTTGGGTCGAATAATGAGACAACGAGGTGGTGTTAAATTAAAACTAAGATGTTCTCATGGACACGAAATAACAAAAGGGCTAGGTCATTTTAGAAGTGGTAATACTGGATGTGGTGAATGTTGTAAACAATTCTCTCAGGCTGAAAAGGATATAGCAGAATATATTAAGTCATTGAATGTTGATATTATAGAAAACGATAGAACAATTATATCACCATTAGAACTTGATATTGTGATACCCGAAAAAAATATAGCCATAGAATATTGTGGTTTATATTGGCATGGAGAAACAAAAGGTAAGGATAGAAATTATCATTCAAATAAACTCAAAAATTGTAATGAAAAAGGATACCGTCTTATTACAATATTTGAAGATGAATGGACCAACAAGCAGGATATTACA
>JRFF01000076.1 GCA_000753575.1 Candidatus Izimoplasma sp. HR2
GTAAAAGAAATGATGGTTCTACAATAACTAAAAGTGTTATTTCTTTCTTTGTATCACCAATAGCAATCATTGTGTACTACATAATAATAATAATTTTAGCGTTTTCAAGTTGTTCAATTCAATAAATATATATAAGGAGATTACAAATGGAATATAGCACACAAAAATATGATTCAAATGAAAAATTAGTATTAAATATAGAATTATGGCTTTTAGGATTATCAATAGGTTTATTCATATTGACTGTATTGATGATTGAAAATTTTGATTTCTTGTCAGGAACTTTCCAAGTATTAGCCACAGTTGGAGTAATTGGTTCAGCTATAATGGCTATAACTGGTAATGTTAGAGTAATAAGATATTTTATTGTAATAAGAAAACAAGATGATAAAGCTCTAATTTGGAAAAGTGCGTTAGTTATGTTTTTAGCGCTTATCTCAATCTTTACATATTGGTTCACACTATTAATTTTAGTTTTTCAAAGTTTTTAATTAATAATAATGAAGGAAGTCTCGGTGACTTCCTTTATATTTGTAAATTCTTTGAAAATTCATGTTATAATCTTTATGAGTATTAAACAAGGAGGAGATATTATGGAAATAAAATCAATTGCTATTTATTTAGATACTGAAAATATTAAAGGAACATTAAATATTCAAGATTTACTTGATGATATTAATTTAAAAGTAACTGCACAACATGAAAATACTAAAACTATTTTTGCTTTTAAAAAAGCAGTTGGAGATCAAAGTTCTATTAAGAGATTTAGATCTCAGTTAAAAGAACTAAACTTTGAAATCCAAGATACACCCCATATTACTGGGAAAAAGAATCGAGCAGATTTAATTATTTGTTTAGATGCTTTTGAAAAAATATATATTGATAATCCAGTTATAGACTTATTTGTATTTTTAACAAATGATTCTGATTATTCAGTAATAATGGATATTTTAAGAAGATATAATAAGGAAGTATGGCTTGTAGCTACTGAAGAAGATGCCCAAAGAAGCATCTTTAAATCTGCCGCAGACAATATTTTATTAATCTCTGATTATCAAGATCAAGATCCTAAATTAAAACTAAAACAAAATGGAATTATGTTACCAGATATTAAACTAAAAACTACTAAAGACAAAAGAACATTTAAGGCAATTCTAAAAGTATTTAAATCTTATGATGTTGATATGCCTTATCAAAGAGGTCATACAAATAACTCATTTAGATTACTAGAAAGAACATTAGATATCTCAGATACACAATTTAAGAACTTTAATGGGCTTTATAAGTATTTAAATGAAAAAGGAATTATAAAATTAACAAAAGATTCAAAAAAAGTAGATATTATTACAGTAACTAATAAAAAACTCGTAAATAGATTGTTAGAAATAAAGTTATAAGGGGTAATTGCTATGAAGGACATAAGAAAAGTTATAAAGGATTATGAATATAAGTTATATGAAGATGAAGATTATGAAAAAATAAACGATGGTTATATTGAATTGTTATTTAGAACTAGAATATTATTTAAACATGATTTATGTGAATTAATTATTATTAAAGATCTTGATAATTATACTAGGTTAAATAGTTTTACAAGCTTTATTGTAAAACGTAGTAGCTATTACTATTTATATAAAGAAAGCAAAACAGGAAAACTATTATTTATAACAAAAGCTTCATATGGAACTGGAGTTACTACTGGAATTGCTTTAGGAATAGATCATATAAGTGATGAAGATTTTGAAAAACTCTTAGAACTAGAAGAAGCAGAAAAGGCTAAAAAAACTACTGAAATTCCTAATCCTATTCCAAAAGAAGTTTATTGGGTTGCAGTATTTTTATTCTTACTTGTATTTTTAGGGAATTTTATTGGTCCTAGCATTTCAATTATCGTAATAATTGGTTTTATTATATTTTTGAATAAGAAGCAAATAGGTGAAGCTATTGCTAAAAATAACGAACTAAAAACTGTGAAAACAAATATTGTTAAAGAAGACAATATAATTAATAAACAACCTGTTATAACAAAGGTAACTAAGCCAAAAGAAATCGAGAAACAACCTAAAAAAAATAGAAGTAAAAAGAGAGAACGCTATTAATAGTGTTCTTTTTATTTATATAGGCTTAATAGTTGTATATATTAATAAAACATTATATAATAAATATACCGTAGAGTCGGGGGAGCTTAGAGAACTAGGCTGAGAATATTCTTGATACTAGAATAGACCATACCTGATCTGGATAATGCCAGCGTAGGATGAAAAAATATCTTTTAAAATTCATTTGTCCTAGTACTTACGGGACATTTTTATATTTTAAAGGAGGATATATTTATGAGTAGAACCAAATTATTAACAGAAATTGCAGTATTTGTAGCATTTGCAGTAGTACTAGAAGTAATATTTACAGGGCTTTCAGCTTTCTTACCTTTCTTACAACTACCATATGGTGGTAGAGTATCTCTCGCAATGCTTCCTATTTTAATTGTGGCACATCGTCATGGATTAAAATACGGTATTTATGCAGGAATGGCATATGGATTACTAAATCTAATGTTAGATGCTAAATTATGGCACTGGGCATCATTCTTTACAGATTATATCTTTGCATTTGGATTACTTGGATTTGGAGCATTTGGTAAAAAAATGTTAGGTGATAGTAAAGGAGGATTTATACTTGGTGTAGCTATTGGAACGTTGTTAAGACTGTTTAGTCACGTTGTTAGTGGAGTACTATTATTCAGTAATTATGCAGCTGATTATGGATTTGAAAATATTTATTTATATTCACTTGTCTATAATTCATATTACGTTATTCCATCAGGAATATTAGTTGCAGTTGTAGGAGTTATAATTTTTGATAGAGTAATAAAACCTAATAAAATTTAAAAAACACTTTTGAAAGTGTTTTTTTTTATTCAAATAATGAATACATCTTTATATATATACATAATTTTGATATAATTAAAAAAGAGAGTATAGGAGGTAAATATTATGAAAGTACTATTTGTAGGAAGTGAAGCAACACCCTTTTCTAAAACAGGGGGATTAGCTGATGTACTAGGTGCTTTACCTAAAGAATTAGTTAAATTAGGAATTGACGCTAGAGTTGTATTACCTAAACATGGAGTTACAAAACAAAAATTTCATAATCAAATGAAACAAATATGTAATTTTAAAGTAACTGTAGGACCTAAACAAGAATATGCTGGTATTGAAATGATAGAGCTTGAAGGAGTTACTTTTTATTTTGTAGATAATGAGTATTATTTTGGATATAGAGATACTTTGTATGGTCATTATGATGACGGTGAAAGATATGGATTCTTTGATAATGCTGTTTTAAAAATGCTAGAAGAAATGGATTATTATCCAGATATTATTCATGGGAATGATTGGCAAACTGGACTAATACCTTATATCTTAAAACAAAATTATCAAGATAAACCTAAATATAAGAATATTAAAACAGTATATACAATTCATAATATTGCCTATCAAGGTGTATATAGTAAAGACTTATTACCTTATTTAGATGTAGAATTTAATTCAGAACTAGAATTTGAAAATATGATTAACTTTATGAAATGTGGTATTAATACAGCTGATTTTATAACAACTGTATCTGAAACATACGCAGAAGAGATATTATATGATTACTTTGGATTTGGAATGAGTAATATTTTAAAAACTCGTAAAAATGAACTCTTTGGTATAATAAATGGAATTGATTACACAGATTTTAATCCTAAAGTAGATAAGAAAATAGGATATAATTATAGTTTATTCAATTATCTTAAAGGTAAAAGAGAGAATAAAGCTATTTTAAGAAAAGAATTAAAAATGGGAAGTAATAAATTACCTATAATTGGAATAGTTTCCCGTCTTGCTAATCAAAAAGGCTTTGATTTAATTGAAGAAGTAATTGAAGACTATTTAAAAAATAATAAAATGCAGTTAGTATTACTTGGTAGTGGTGATGGATACATTGAAAACTACTATAAAGACTTAAAAAAGAAATATCCTAAAAATGTAGGAGTACATATTGGATATAGCGATGAATTAGCTCGTAAAGTATACGCTGGTAGTGATATGTTTTTAATGCCTTCACGATTTGAACCTTGTGGTTTAGCACAACTTATTAGTCTTAAATATGGTACTTTACCAATAGTAAGACTTACTGGTGGATTAAAAGATAGTATAATTCCATTCAATCAATATACTTTAGAAGGAAATGGATTTGGATTTGATAACTATAATGCGAAAGATATGGCATCTGTTATTGATTTAGCACTTGATGTATATAAAGATAAAAAAATATGGAAAATGCTAGTTAAAAGAGGTATGGAAGAAGATTTTAGCTGGGAACAATCAGCACTTAAATATATAAATTTATACAAAAAGTTAGAGGAGGAATAAGATGGAAACATTAGCGTTAATTTTAGCTGGAGGTAGAGGAAGTAGACTTGATATTTTAAGTGAAAATAGAGTAAAACCCGCAGTTCCGTTTGGGGGAAAATACAGAATTGTTGATTTTACACTAAGTAATTGTACTAACTCAGGAATTTTTGATATTGCAATATTAACTCAATATTTACCACTTTCTTTAAATGAACATATTGGTGTAGGTAAACCATGGGACTTAGATCGAAGAGATTCTAGTCTAGCTTTATTACAGCCTTATAAAGAGTGGTACGCAGGTACTGCGGACGCTGTATTACAAAATATTGAATATATAAAAAGAAAAAATCCAAAATATACTTTAATCCTTTCAGGGGATCATATTTATAAAATGGATTATTCTAAAATGATTAAGTTTCATAAGGAAAAAAAGACAAAGTTAACTATCGCTGTACAACCTGTTCCTTGGGAAGATACTCATCGTTTTGGTATTTTAACTAGTGATGAGAATAATAAAATAATTAAATTTAGCGAAAAACCTAAAAATGCAGATAGTAATTTAGCTTCAATGGGTATTTATGTCTTTAATACTGATGCGTTATTAGAAGCATTAGAAACAGTAAAACACCCTAATCTTGATTTTGGTAAACATATAATTCCTCATTTAATGGGAGAAACTGATTTATATACTTACGTTTATGAAGATTTCTGGCAAGACGTAGGAACATATGATTCATATTTAGAAGCAAATCTTAATTTAACTGCGACAGTTGATAAAATTCAAATGGATATGTATGATAGAGCTTGGAAAATACATACTAAAAGTGAAGAGTTACCTCCTGTTAAAGTAGGTAGTAAAGCTACAATTAACCAAGCTTTACTCTCTAATGGATGTATTATAGCTGGTAATGTAAAAAGAAGCGTATTAAGCCCTGGAGTTATTATTCACCCTGGAGCTACAGTATTAAATAGTGTTATCTTAAATGATACAGAAGTGTTCCCTGGAGCGTATATTGAAAATGCTATTATTGATAAACGTTGTAAAATACTAGAAAATGTAATCATTGGAGATGGTAATGACTTAACTCCAAATATTGATAATCCTGAATTACTAAGTAGCGGTATTAACGTTGTTGGTAACGGGGTTACTATTCCTAAAGGTACAATTATTAAAAGAAACTGTCGTATCTTTAAGACAGCTAAATTTGATAATACAGTAATTGAATCAGGAAGTACATTAAAATAAAAAGGCTAATTTTAGAAGGCACTGAAAAACTAAGGTGTAATAAAAAGAGATAAATCTCACTTATGAGTT
>JRFF01000077.1 GCA_000753575.1 Candidatus Izimoplasma sp. HR2
TAATAGAGAGTTATCTGATTCAAAAGAGTTTTCAATTACTAATTCAGAACCTGACTTAAAAAACAAGTACCTTCAAGGAAATTTAAATGCTAGTTATAATTTTGATAGTTTTGTTGTTGGTAATTCTAATAGATTGGCTTATACAAGCGCAATTAAGGTTGCAGACCAACCTGGTGTTGTAGCAAATCCTCTATATATTTTTGGTGATGTAGGACTTGGTAAAACACATTTAATGCAATGTGTTGGTAATTATATATTAGAAGGCGACATGAATAAAAAAGTATTATATGTTAAAACAGATCAGTTTGTTGAAGAATATGTTAGATCTGCTAGTAAAAAGAAGTTTGATGAATTTAGCTTGAAATACCGCGATGTAGACGTTTTATTAATAGATGATATTCAATTTTTAGCAAAAAAAGAGAAGTCTCAAATTGAGTTTTTTAAATTGTTTGAAACATTACATGGTACTCAAAAACAAATTGTAATTACATCAGATAGATCAGCAAGTGAATTAAAAGACATTATGTCTCGTTTAACATCTCGTTTTGAATGGGGTGTAACAGTTGATATAAATCGTCCAGATTTAGAACACAGAATCAAAATATTAAAGAAAAAATTAATGGCTGAAACATCGGATTCTTCAATGATTCCAACTGAAGTTATTGAATACATTGCAAGTGTCTTTGATAACAACGTAAGAGAGTTAGAAGGAGCATTAAAAAGAGTGTTATTTTATTGTACTGCATTTAATTTAGATTTTAATGTTAAAAATGCAGAGTTAGCACTGGAAAGTCTCGTTAAACCGCGCTCTAACGATAAATTCTTAAACGAAAACAAAATTAAAAATGTGTTAAGTTTAGTTAGTGATTATTATAGGATATCTACTATCGATTTAATATCAAAAAAACGTACTACAAAATATGTTTTTCCAAGACAAATAGCAATGTATCTAATAAAAACTATTTATGATTTACCTTATAAAAAAATAGGTGCATATTTTAATAACCGTGATCATTCAACTGTAATGCATTCAGTAGAAAAAATTACTAACGAAATTGAAATGGATAGAAATGTTAAAAATGATGTGGAAAAATTAAAGGTAAAATGTGGAGAAAACTAAAAATAAATATGCTTTAAACCTAATTATATGGTATAATATGTGGTAGTTTTAAAAAGTTTCCACATTTCCACACGACACTAATAATAATAATAAATATAAAGATAAATTATATAGGGGTGATTTTATGAATTTTCAAATCAATAAAGACATTTTGCTTAATAGTTTGATTACAGCTCAAAAAGCATTATCAAACAAAACACCTAATCCTGCTTTACAAGGAATAAAATTAGAAGTAATGAGTGATCATTTAATTATTACTACTAGTAATTCTGACATTGCTATTAAATTAGTAGTTAAAGATAATAATTTAAATATTAAAGAGCAAGGTTCAGTTTTAATTCCAGGGAAATATTTTATTGAAATTATAAGAAAACTTGATGGTCTCAAAGTTTCTTTATCTTTAGTTGCGGACAATATGTTAAGAATTGAGGCGGATAGATCTGATATTACGTTAAATATGATGGATTTAGATGATTATCCAGAGTTAGAGTTTAGTGAAAAAGTAAAATCGATTAAAATTAATGTTAGGACTTTAAAAACTATTATTAGACAAACAGCATTTGCTACTTCTTCAATAGAAAACAGACCAATATTAACAGGTGTAAATTTTAAAATTGATGGAAATAAATTAACTGCTATCGCAACAGATAGTTATAGATTAAGTCAAAAAATTATTGAGTTAAACGAAGTATACGAGCCGTTAAATATAATAATACCAGGTAAAAGTTTAGATGAATTAATAAAGATATTAGATAATAATAACGATATTGTTGAATTACATTTTGATCATTCTAAAATTTTATTCAAATATGGAAATATATTATTCCAATCAAGATTGTTAGAAGGAAATTATCCAGAAACTTCAAAATTAGTTCCTACAGAATTTCCAATTGTTATTAAATTTAACAAAGAAAATTTATCAACAGCTATCGAAAGAGCAAGTTTATTATCTAGTAGAGATGGAAATAACTCGATTGTTAAATTAAATTTAAAATCAGATAATATTGTTGAAATCACTTCAAATAGCCCTGAAATAGGTAAAGTATTAGAAGAAGTGTATCCAGTTGATGAAATTGTTGGTACTACAATTAAAATAGCTTTTAGTTCAAAATATATACTAGAAGCATTAAAAATATTCAATTCAAGTGAAGTATCAATTAACTTTACTGGTGAAATAAGACCATTTATTATTAAAGGTGCTTACGATGAAGATATGATTCAATTAATCTTACCAGTTAGAACCGAATAAAAACAAAGTCCTTGTGGGCTTTTTTTTTACGTTTTTTACCCTGTTTTTCCTTGTATATTTTATCTATTTATTATATACTATATATAAATAATAATATATATGAAAGAAAAGTGATATTTATGGAGAAGATAAAAATCAATAGTGAATACATTACTTTAGGACAGTTTTTAAAGTATGCAAATATAGTGTCTTCAGGTGGTATGGTGAAGGCCGTTTTACAAGACACAAAAATTCATGTAAATGATATTTTAGAAGCAAGAAGAGGAAAAAAACTATATCCAGGTGACAAAATCGTTGTCAAAGGTATTGGAGATTATAGGATTGGTAGTTAAATGAATGTAAAAAGCCTTAATTTAAGAAGTTTTAGGAATTATGAAACATTCTCTTCTACTTTCAGTGATTCAACAAATATATTCATTGGAAAAAACGCACAAGGTAAAACAAGTATATTAGAATCACTCTATGTTTTGGGTTTAACTAAATCACACAAGATAAACAAAGAGAGAGATTTGATTAGAATTGGCGCTGAGTACGCAAAAATCAATGCTCTAATCAATTTAAATAGTAAAGATATAGAATTAGATATAGTAGTATCAAAAGCCGGTAAAAAGGCAAAATACAACCAAATAGAATTAGAGAGATTAAGTGATTATATAGGAATTTTAAATGTAGTCATGTTTGCACCTGAAGATTTGGATTTAATCAAAGGAAATCCCCAAATTAGGCGGAAATTTCTAGATTTGGAGTTAGGGCAAATATCAAAAGAATACTTATATAATTTACAAAACTATCGTAAAGTACTAAAACAAAGAAATGATTTACTTAAAGCGATACAATCTAAAAAAGATAAAGATTTAATGTTGTTAGATATAATTACAGATCAATTAGTTGGATTTATGGAGAAAATAGTGAAACAAAGACAAGAGTTTATTGACATTGTTAAAAATCACGCTAATAGAATCTATAAAAAAATATCAAATTCAGAAGATAATTTTGATGTTAAGTACTTACCTAGTATAAAAAATGAATTTAAAAAAGAATTATCTAGTAAGTATCAATACGATATTATTACAGGAACAACAAATTTAGGAGTGCACAGAGATGATATTGAGTTTTTTATTAATAATATTCCAATAAAAACACATGGATCTCAAGGAGAAATGAGAACAGCGGTATTATCAATTAAATTAGCTTTGATTGATTTTATACATCAATTTAGGGATGATTACCCTATATTACTGTTGGATGATGTACTAAGTGAGCTTGATAAAGATAGGCAAAACAACTTACTTGACTATATTAAAGATAAAACACAAACATTTATTACTTCAACAGATATAAATGAAATTAATATTAAAAAGATTCGAAAATATAAATTATTTACAATAGAAAACGGAACTATTAAGGAGAGTGACATATATGAATGACAATTATGATTCAAGTAATATTCAAATTTTAGAGGGACTCGAGGCTGTTAAGAAACGCCCAGGTATGTATATTGGGACAACAGGACCTAGAGGATTACACCATTTGGTGTGGGAAATAGTTGATAATTCAATAGATGAGGCATTAGCTGGAGTAGCTACTCATATTATTGTTGAAATATTACCAGAGAACATTATTAGAGTTGAAGATGATGGTAGGGGTATTCCAGTGGATATCCATCCTAAAACAGGGCTTCCTGCGGTTGAAACAATCTTAACAACTTTACATGCTGGTGGTAAATTTGATCATTCTTCATATAAAGTTTCAGGAGGACTTCACGGTGTTGGTGCAAGTGTTGTTAATGCTTTGAGTGAATGGATGGATGTAGAAATCCATAAAAATGGCTTTAAATATACACAAAGATATGAATATGGATTTACAGCTACTGAACTAATTGAACATGGTCCATCTGATAAAAGTGGAACTATTATTACTTTTAAAGCTGATCCTAAGATTTTTAAAGAATCAACGGTGTTTGAATATGAAATATTACGAAACAGAGTACAACAATTAGCATTCTTAAACCGCGCTCTTACAATTGATATCAACGATTTAAGAGATAAAGATCATATTTGTAATACATATATGTATGAAGGTGGAATTAAAGAGTACGTTAGTTATTTAAATCGCTCTTCAGATAAACTTCATGATGAAGTAATCTTTGTTGATGGTGAAATAGACGATATAGCAATAGATATAGCGATGCAATACACTACTCAATATAGTCAAAACATCTTTAGTTTTACTAACAATATTAACAATATTGAAGGTGGAACACATGAAGAAGGATTTAGAATGACTTTAACAAGGGTTTTAAATAACTATGGTAAAGCTAAAAATATCTTTAAAAAAGATGAAGCATTAGTTGGAGATGACACAAGAGAGGGATTAACGTGCATTATTAGTGTTAAACATCCTGATCCACAATTTGAAGGACAAACTAAATCAAAATTAGGATCTTCAGAAGTAAGAAAAATCGTTTCAACTATTTTAGGAGAAGGATTAGATCGTTTCTTACAAGAAAATCCAAATGATGCAAAAATAATTATAGAGAAAGCTTTAATGGCTTCGCGAGCACGTCTTGCAGCTAAAAAAGCTAGAGAAGCTACTCGCCGTAAATCACCACTTGATGGTCTTGGATTCGCATCTAAATTAGCGGATTGCCGCAGTAAAAACCCTGTTAAATCAGAAATATACATAGTCGAAGGGGACAGCGCTGGTGGTAGTGCTAAACAAGGTAGAGATTCAGAATTTCAAGCTATTTTACCACTTAGAGGTAAAGTACTTAATGTCGAAAAATCAAGATTAGACAAAATATTGGGAAATAAAGAGATATTATCAATGATTCAAGCATTTGGAACTGGTATTGGTGAAGAATTTAATGTTGATGATGCAAAATATCATAAAATTATTATAATGACCGATGCCGACGTTGATGGTGCACACATAAGAACACTTCTTCTTACGTTCTTATTCCGTCATTTAAAACCATTAATTGAACATGGGTATGTTTATATAGCTCAACCTCCGTTATATAAAATTCAACAAGGTAAAAGAATGAAATATGCCTATATTGAAGAACAATTAAATCCAATATTAGAAGAATTTGGGTCAAGAGCTACAATTCAAAGATATAAAGGATTAGGAGAAATGAATGCTGAACAATTATGGGATACAACTATGGACCCAGCAACAAGAACATTATTAAAAGTTACGTTAGAAGACGCAATAGAAGCAAATGAAGTATTTAGTATGTTAATGGGTGATGAAGTAGCTCCACGTAGAGAGTTTATTCAAGATAATGCCATTTATGTACAAAACTTGGATGTTTAGGAGTAGATGAAAATGGATGAAGTTATAAGCGTATACGATAAAATTAAAGACATAAATATTACTACAGAAATGAAAACATCATTCTTAAGCTATGCTATGAGTGTTATTGTAGCTAGGGCATTACCAGATGTAAGAGACGGGTTAAAACCTGTTCACAGAAGAATCTTATTTGGTATGGATGAACTTGGAGTTTATCCTGATAAAGCATATAAAAAATCTGCACGTATTGTTGGGGACGTTATGGGTAAATACCATCCTCATGGTGATACAGCAATTTATGATGCCATGGTTCGTATGGCACAAAAATTTAGTTTTAGATATCCATTAGTTAATGGACATGGTAACTTTGGTTCAATTGATGGGGATGGCGCAGCAGCAATGCGTTATACAGAAGCTAAAATGCATAAAATTACATCTGAAATGCTTTCAGATTTAAAGAAAAATACAGTAGATTTTGTAGATAATTACGATGGATCTGAAAGAGAACCAAGTGTATTACCTTCAAAATTTCCTAATTTATTAGTAAATGGTGCTACTGGTATCGCAGTAGGTATGGCAACTAACATTCCACCACATAACTTAGGTGAAGTTATTGATGGAATATTAGCTTATATTGAAAACAACGATATTACTGTAGATGAAATAATGGAACACATAAAAGGCCCAGACTTCCCAACTGGTGGAACAATCATGGGAATGACAGGATTAAGAAATGCATATGAAACAGGAAATGGCGCTATTAAGGTCCGCGCTAAAACTGAAATTATCGAAACTAAATCAGGTAAAAAATCAATAATTATTACTGAAATTCCTTATCAAGTTAATAAATCTAGACTTATTGAAAAGATTGCTGAACTTGCAAAAGACAAAAGAGTTGAAGGAATTACTGATTTAAGAGATGAATCAAATCGTAAAGGAATTAGAGTTGTTATTGAGTTAAGAAGAGATGTTAATGCAGATGTTGCTTTAAATAACTTATATAAATATACACCTCTACAAACAACGTTTGGTATTAATATGTTAGCTTTAGTTGATAATCAACCTAAAGTATTACCGATTAAAGATACATTAGTTCATTATGTTAATCACCAAATTGAGGTATTAACTAGAAAAACTGTATTTGAATTAGCAAAAGCTAAAACAAGAGCTCATATTTTAGAAGGATTAATTATCGCATTAGATAACATTGATGATGTTATTGCTACAATACGTAACTCTTATGATGATGCGGAACTTAAATTAATTAATAAATATAATTTATCAAGTGAACAAGCTAAAGCTATTCTTGAAATGAGACTTAGAAGACTTTCTGGACTTGAAAGAGAAAGACTGGAAAGTGAGTTAACTGAGCTACATAAAACAATTGAAGGACTTGAATTTATTTTAAATAATGAGTCTAAAAAATTAGAAATAATTAAAGCACAATTATTAGATATTAAAAACAGATTTTCTGATCCAAGACGTTCTGAAATCAGTTTATCAATTGATTTAGATATTGAAGATGAAGATTT
>JRFF01000078.1 GCA_000753575.1 Candidatus Izimoplasma sp. HR2
ATCATACAGAATGTCTTCGCAGAAAAACCAATGAACTAAAGAAGATAACAAAGGATTTGCCAATATACATATCCGACAATGAGATCATATTTTTTCTCTTAACAAGAAATGATGAATTTAAAAGTCAAGTTGAATGGATAATTAACAGGTATAAAAGAGATTATTCAAATCTAATAATAGGAAATGTCAATTACAACAGCACACAGCAAAGCGTATCTGGCTATGCTACGCTTCGCTCAAATTCCCCTTAGGGGAACTTCAGATACGCTCGAAACGTTATACAAAAGATTGTCCCATAAAAGGAGATGATGGATATGGAAAATAAAGAAAGTCTAAAAAAAGATATGTTGAAGGAAATTGAGATAATCCAAGAAATTATAAAACGTATGGCATTTAATTCCTTTATGATAAAGGGTTGGGCTATACAGGTATCAAGATTTACGATTGGATTAATGACAATGGGTACCAAAATTTAGGTGATTGGGTAGAATCCGCATACAAGAGAGCACAAAATAGGCAAAAATAATGTATAAGAGAAATGGCACAGTCAATCGTACAACACAGCATATATGCTACGGGTTTTTAACCTTGCCCTTCGGCCACAATATCGTATTTACTGGAAACGTCATCTCCTATTGTCTTGAAAAGAAAAACTTATTTATGGTGTAATTATGTATATTCGTTACTATATTGATCTGGAAAAAGGTCTCCCCCACATCTATAATCACAGTGTATCTGAGAGCGAAGTGGAAGATGTATTATTAAGACCTGGGGAAGACCGCCATGGCAGAGACGGTTCACGGATAGCTTTGGGTCAGATCCGTGCAGGACGTTATCTCAGGGTAATTTATATTCCAGACCCGGAGCAAGAAAATATTTTTGTCATAACAGCCTTTGAATTGACTGATAAACCATTAGTAGCATATAAGCGCAGGAGGCGAAAGAAAGAATGAAGCAAAGTAAATTTCCAAAAGGATGGGATGAAAAGAGGGTAGACAGAGTTCTGGCTCATTATGAAAAACAAACAGAAGAGGAAGCCTTATCCGAAGATGAAGCAGCCTATGAGGACAGAACTCAGACTACAATAGATATTCCTATTGAATTAGTTCCTGCTGTCCGGGAACTTATCGCAAAGCATCAAACATTACGGCATCCGAAGACAACAGCAGATAACAGCGGATAAGGAGAATATTAAAAATTTTCTTAATTATATTATCGACTAACTTATTTAATCAGCAGAATATCAGATGTTCTGTTGTAGAGAGATTGGTGAATCTGTCGATGGATAACAGCCTACATTCTAAAGGGGCCATAATAGGGCCAAACCTTGATGATGAAGTTATAGTGAATTATGCTACGTTTGAGGGGTTGGTGGGGAAGATATGATAAAAGGCGAGAATGATGATTGAAGATGGAGAAGTTTGATATGAGGTATGTATATGCGAACCTTGGTCAGATATATCGCCAAATTGGATGTATATGCGAAGTGAGTTCGGATATATGACGTTATATGACATCTCATGCTATCTTGAAATAATCGTGATTAAAATCAAAAAATTGAAGGAAATTGAGAAAATTAAAGAATGCCTACAAAAAGGGAGATATTTCAATGTTTGAAGAAACTATTAGACAGTTGAATAATCTTGGAAGCACGCATAAAATCGCCGTGCCAATTGAAGCAGATGAAGAAAGTTATTTAGATAAAGAGTGTCCTTCGGAAAATTGTTTATTCCAATTTAAAATCCACGCAGAGGACTGGGCGAATTTGTTTAAAGACGAAGCTGTATTCTGCCCACTTTGTCGACATGAAGCAAATTCAAACTCGTGGTGGACAACTGAACAACGTGAACATGCAAAAGAACAGTCTGTAAAGCAAATCGAAGGTATCATAGATGAATCTCTTCGTAAAGATGCGCGAAGATTTAATAGAAACTGGCATAGAGATAGTTTTGATCAAATGTCTCTAGAAGTAAAAGGTGTCCGAAAGAGAAGAACAATGATTCCAGCTACTGCCAAGGAAGCGATGGAACTAAAGATCGTGTGTGAGAAATGTGGTGCCCGATTCTCTGTAATAGGTAGCGCCTTTTTTTGTCCATGTTGTGGGCATAATTCTGTAGAGCGAACATTCGATGACTCCATTAAGAAAGTTAGAGTAAAACTGGATAATATCAACGTAATCAAGAATGCCCTTGAAGAAATAGGGGAAAAGAATGGGGCCGAGATAACATGTCGATCGCTTATTGAGACAAGTCTTTCAGATTGCATCGTCGCCTTTCAGAGACTCGCTGAGCAATTGTTCAGTAAAATATCAAACGCCCCAGTTGCTCCCCTCAACGTTTTCCAAAGGATTGACGATGGAAATGGACTATGGCAAACAGTTTGTGACAAAAGTTACGAGGATTGGCTTACAATTGAAGAATTGAAAGATCTGAAGGTATTCTTCCAGAAACGACATCTATTGTTACATTCTGAAGGAATTGTTGATCAACGTTACCTCGATAGAAGTAGGGACGAAAGTTACAAAATCGGGCAGAGAATCGTTGTTAAAGAAGATGAAGTTCGATATCTTTCGAATCTCATCGAAAAACTTGCTAATGGGATACGGGAGGCATCGTCAAATGCATGAGATTTCGTATAACACGGTGTAAAAGACTACGATTCGCTCTGTCAAAATTCTGCCTACGCAGAACTTCTTTTTCACTGGAAACGTTGTGTGAAATGCTTGGTCGGCTAATATAAATATTACGAAATTTTCAAATAATCCTAAAAACTTTGATTTTATTAATGCTATTAAAAAGGGACTCTGAATGATAGAAATTAACTGGAATAATTTCAAAGCAAAATTCAATGGAAAAGAAAGGCTATCATTTGAAAAACTTGCATATCAACTTTTCTGTTTTGAGTTCAATAAAAAAATCGGGATTTTCAGATTTAAAAATCAAACTGGAATTGAAACAGAACCAATTCAGACAAAAACAGATTGTGTAGGATTTCAAGCCAAATATTCTGAAACAAAAATTGCAGATATTAAACCTGATATAATTGATTCTATTAGAAAAGCAAAAAATAAAAATTCAAAATTAACTAAAATATTGTTTTATCTTAATCAGGAATTTTCAGAAAGCACAAAAAAGAAAAATAAGGAACCTCAGTACAAAATTGACATAGAAAATGAAGCAAATAAAAATAGTGTAAAAATAGAATGGAGAGTTCCAAGTCATTTTGAAAGACAACTTGCTTTACCTGAAAACAATTATTTAGCAGAATACTTTTTTAATATAGGTAAAAACGATATTGATTTCCTCAATGAAATAAAGGACCACACTGAAAATATTTTATACTCTATCCAATATGAAATCAAATTTAATAACCAAATTCTTAAAATTGACAGAACCAAATTTATTGAGACCATAGAGGAAGATTCTGAAAAATCAGAAATCATTATTATTAGTGGAGAAGGTGGTAGTGGTAAAACAGCGTTGATTAAAGAGTTTTACGGAAAAGTAAAGGATAAAACACCTTTTTATATTTTCAAAGCAGCAGAGTTTAATATTTCAAATATTAAAGAAATTTTTGATAAATATGGGGGGCATTCTTTAAATGAATTTATAGAAATACATAAATTTGAAGATAAGAAATTCATAGTTATTGATTCTGCAGAAAAATTATCTTATTTAGAAAATCAAGATGCATTCATAGAATTTTTATCTGCCTCACTTAAAAGCTCTTGGAGAATAATATTTACTACTAGATATAGTTATTTAGATGATCTAAGGCCTCAATTAATTGAAGATTACAGGTTACCTTTAAGATTAATAAATATTGAAAATCTTTCAACTAAAGAACTGACCGCTTTATCGAAAAAACATGATTTTCAATTGCCGTCTGAGAAAAGACTGAAAAGCCTCATTAAAAATCTTTTTTATCTCGATGAATACCTACAGAACTACCAAAGTTTTGATAATAGAATAAATTATGACCATTTTAAAAGTATTCTTTGGCAAAAGAAAATACAAAAATCAACAGAACGAAAAGATAATTTACACATTGAAAGAGAAAACTGCTTTTTAGGCTTAGTAAAAACAAGATGTGAAAGCGGATTATTTTATATTAAGCCAGAACAATGGTCTAATAAAGTCCTCTCAAAACTTGAAGTGGATGAGATAATAAAATATGATTCGATCCATGGTGGATATTTTATTACTCACGATATATATGAAGAATGGGCACTAGAAAAAATTATTGAAAAAGAATTTAAAACAATAGATAATTATTGTGATTTTTTTGAACAAATAGGAATTTCTTTATCTATAAGAAGAGCCTTTAGAAACTGGTTATCTGAGAAAATAATTGATAATATTGATGATATTAAATCATTTATTGAAAATGTCTTTTTAGAAGAAAAAATTAAAGCATTTTGGAAAGATGAATTACTTATTTCTATTTTACTATCAAATTACTCAGAAGCTTTCTTCAATCAGTTTGAAAAAACAATTTTAGAACAGAACCAGTCTTTTCTGAAGAGAATAGTTTTTATACTTAGAATAGCTTGCAAGGAAGTTGACAATCCACTTTCTGAAATTCTTGCTTTTCAAGATAATAATAATAAAAATCTAAAATATGTTTTTACAAAGCCAAAAGGAAGTGGATGGAAATCTACTATCGATTTTGTATATAAAAATATGGACAAATTTAGTCCTACAACTATTTACTACATAATCCCATTATTACAAGACTGGAACAATAACAATAAAACTGGTGAAACAACAAGAAAAGCAACTTTATTCGCTTTGCATTTTTATAAGGAGATTCAGTTTAATGATGATTTTAGGTATAGTTTAAAAATAGAAAAAGAATTAATTAAAATTATTCTTGATGGGGCGTCTGAAATCAAAGATGAATTGAAAGCCATTTTTGATGAAATCATTGAAAACAAATGGGTAAATCATAGAGATGTTTATAGCGATTTATGCAATACAATTTTAACATCAACGTATAATAACATACGAGTTATAATTTCACTTCCAGATTATGTTATAAAATTATCTGATTTATTTTGGTTCAAAGCAGAAAAACCAAGCCCTTATAACAGTTATAATGGTATGGGTGTTGAGAAATACTATTCTTTAAATAGCAACTGGCATCATGATTATTATCCTGCGAGTGCTCTTCAAACACCAGTTTATTATCTCTTGCAAATTTCATTTAAAGAAACAATCACCTTTATTTTAGATTTCTCGAATAGAACTGTACAGAGTTATGTTGATTCAGGTTTTGACAAAAATATTGAGGAGATTGAAATTATAATAGATGATAAAACCAAGATCAAGCAATATCTGAGCCATAGCCTTTGGTGTATGTATAGAGGTACAGGTTCGCCAGTAACTCCCTATTTATTACAATCCATTCATATGGCTTTAGAGAAATGGTTAATGGAGGTTTCAAAAACTAAAGATGAAAAAATTATTGAAAGTTGGTTGATATATTTAATCACAAACTCTATATCAGCATCAATTACTTCCGTTGTGACTAGTGT